>NZ_JAEUOL010000282.1 GCF_016789985.1 Accumulibacter sp. | reverse complement strand
TCTTGCCAAACGGGTGGATAACGGCGGCGAATCGTTGACCATTCTGCATGAGGTTTCGTTCTCCGTCGCGGCTGCGGAAACGGTGGCGATCGTCGGCGCCTCGGGTTCCGGCAAGTCCACGCTGCTCGGTCTGCTGGCCGGTCTCGACCTGCCGAGCAGCGGTTCGGTGTTGCTGGCCGGTGAAGATCTTGCTCGACTCGACGAGGATGCGCGAGCGGTCTTGCGCGGCCGCCTGCTTGGTTTCGTCTTCCAGACCTTTCAGCTCCTGCCGTCGCTGACCGCCGTCGAGAACGTCATGTTGCCGCTCGAACTCGCCGGCACGGCCAATGCCCGCGCCGAGGCCGAGTGCTGGCTGCAGCGGGTCGGCCTGGCACATCGCCTGCGACATTATCCCAAGCACCTGTCGGGGGGCGAACAGCAGCGCGTCGCACTGGCCCGCGCCTTCGCTCCCGGACCGCGGCTGGTGCTGGCCGACGAGCCGACCGGCAATCTCGACGCCGCCACCGGGCATCAGGTGATCGAGCTGATGTTCGCAATCAATGCCGAGCGCGGGACGACGCTGCTTCTCGTCACGCACGACGAGGAGATTGCGGCCCGCTGCGCGCGCCGGCTGCACATGCACGCCGGGCGACTGGAAGAGATGCGCTGATCGCGCCTGCCGCCGCCACACCGCTGCGTACCGCCGCCTCGAGCGTCGCCGGATACTCGGCGCAGACATAATCGCCGGCCAGCCACCAGCCCGGCAGCGCCGTTTCCACGGCCGGCCGGGGCAGGCCGGGGCGGCAGGAGAAGGTGGCGCGCCGCTCGCGGATGGCATGCTGCCAGAGCACCGGCGGCAGCGGCCGGCACAGAGTGGCGGCGAGCTGACGATCGAGGGCCAGGACCAGTTGCGCATTGTCGAGGTCTTCCCAGGCGCCGTGCGCGCTCAGCACGAAGGCCATCAGCCCGCCTGTGCCGCACAGCGTACCGCGATCGAAGACCCATTGCCCGATCTGTCCGGTCTGACGATCGTCGAGTCCGAGCATCGGCCAGGGCAACGACAGAGGCGGCGGGTAAGCGAGGTACACCGTGGCGATCGGCTCGAAGGCGTAGCCGCTGAGCAACCGGGCGCTGGCCGCCGTCTCCGGCTGGCCGGCGAGCAGCCCGGCTGCATGTTGCGGCCCGACCGCCAGCACCGCGCAGTCGAAACGCTCGCCGAAGACGACTGGTCCGGCCACGATTGTGTCGACCCGGCAGGCCAGGCGGATCTCGCCGCCGCGTGCCCGGATGAACTGCGCTGCGGCTGCCGGAAACAGCCGATCGAGGTCGGCGGCGGGCAACAGCAGATCGGTGGCGGCACGGCCGCTGCCGAGGCTGTCGCGCAGCGTGTTGGCGAAGATCTGTGCCGACGCCTGTAGCGGCGCGGTGTTGAGCGCCGCCAGGCAGAGGGGTTCCCAGAGGTGACGGCGCAGCGCCCCGTGCTGGCCATGGCGGTCGAGCAGCTCCGCCACCGTGCAGTCGTCGCCGAGCCGATAGGCGGTGCCCTGCAGGCAGCGCATGAAGCGCATGGCGGCGATCTTCTCGCCCGGCGAGGCGCCACGGGCGGTCAACAGACCGGCCGCCAGGTGCCAGGGGGAGGGCAGGCGCGGCAGACGCAGCCGGAAGGGGTGCGGCTGGCCGGTGGGAAAGCTCAGTTCGAGCGGCAGGCGGTGGAGCAGCCGATCGGGATCGGCGCCGACTGTGCGCATCAGGCGCAGCGTTTCGCCATAGGCGCCGATCAGGATGTGCTGCCCGTTGTCGAGAAGCTGCCCCTGCGTCCGGACACTGCGCGCCCGTCCGCCAAGCTGTCTGGCGGCCTCGAAGACGGTGACCTGAAAACCCGTTCTCGCCAGTTCGACAGCCGCCGCGAGACCCGCCCAGCCGCCGCCGACGACCGCCGCCTTCACCCCCGCACCCAGGTTCGCCAGGCAATCCACAGTTTGCGCAGCGGCGGCAAGGACGTGCGCTGACTGAGTACCAAGCAGCCATCGCGCCTGATTTCGTCGAGCAGGGTGCGATAGATCGCTGCCATCACCAGACCGGGGCGCTGCGTGCGGCGGTCGACCGCCGGCAGTTGGGCGATGGCCTGGGTGTAATAGCTTTCGGCGCGCTCGATCTGGAAATCCATCAGGCGCTGGAAATTTTCCGAATGACGCGCATTGAGGACGTCGGCAGCGGTCACCTCGAAACGCTGCAACTCATTGATCGGCAGATAGATGCGGCCTCGCCGGGCGTCCTCGCCGACGTCGCGGATGATGTTGGTGAGCTGGAAGGCGATGCCCAGATCGTGGGCGTACTTCTGTGTCTTGCGGTCCTGGTAGCCGAAGATTTCTGCCGCCAGCAGGCCGACGACGCCGGCGACGCGGTAACAGTACAGCGACAGCCCCTTGAAATCGAGATAGCGCGATTGCTGCAGGTCCATCTCCATGCCGTCGATGATTTCCTGCAACTGTTCCTCCGGCAGGTTGAATTCGGTACTTGCCGCCTGCAGCGCCTGGGTGACCGGATGCTGTGGCGTTCCCCGGAAGGTGCGTGCCAGCTCCTGCCGCCACCAGGCGAGTTTGGTCGCGGCGATCTGCGCGTCCTGGCACTCGTCGACGACATCGTCCACCTCGCGGCAGAAGGCATAGAGCGCGGTGATCGCCTGCCGCTGGTTGGGCGGCAGAAAGAGAAAGCTGTAGTAGAAGCTGGATCCACTGCGGGCGGCTTTCTCCTGGCAGTATTCGTCGGGGGTCATGCGTGATCTCGGGATTTGCACAGGGCCGTCATTCTCCCACGACTGACATCAACAGGGCGCGTCCGCCGATGCGCGGCCAGTCGCCCGCGCCAAGCGTCGGGCGCCGGCTGAAGACATCGCCACGCACGCGACGAATCCGTTCCAGGATGCGCAGCCCTCCCTGGACCGTCAGCCGGATTTCCCAGCCCATGCGGCCCGGCAAGTGGTGCACCAGCGGCGCGCCTGCGCGCATCAGCCGCTGCGTGCGGTCCACCTGGAACTCGAGCAGCGCTGCCCATTGCTCGGACCAGCGTCCGGTAGCGATTTCTTCTTCCCCGACCCCGAAACGCGCGAGATCGTTCTGCGGCAGGTAAACGCGCTGCTTTCGCCAGTCCAGCGCAACGTCCTGCCAGAAGTTGGTCAGTTGCAGCGCCGTGCAGATGCAGTCCGAGCGGTGCAGCGCCTCTGCACCCGTTCGCCCGACGAGATGCAGCAGCAGGCGACCCACCGGGTTGGCCGAGCGCCGGCAGTAGTCGAGCAGCTCGGGGTAGTCGGCGTAGCGCTTCCGGGTCACGTCCTGCGCGAAGGCATCAAGCAGGTCGCGCAGCAGTTGCACGGGCAGATGCCATTCCCTGATCTCCGCTGCCAGACTACCGAATTCCGCTCGGGCGGGCGGTTCGCCACGTTCGATGCGTGCGAGTTCCTCGCGATAGTCGGCCAGACCCTGCAGGCGCGCCGCATCGCTGGCATCCCCTTCGTCGGCGATGTCGTCGGCCGACCGGGCGAAACGATAGATCGCCTCGACCGGCCGGCGCAGGCGGCGTGGCAGCAACAGCGAGGCAACGGGGAAGTTCTCGTAGTGGTCGACCGGCATCGAGGTTTGAGCACGTCGCGCGTTTGAGCACGTCGCGCTGGTGGCGCGCAAGCGAATCGGAGAGCTGACAGTATAGGGGCGTCGCGGGTAGAATGCGTTGGCGCGACGATTGATGCTGGCCGGCTGATCGCCGGAAGCGGCTCTGTCGTCCGCAAGACCGTAGGCACCGTGCCCAGGTGGCGAAATTGGTAGACGCAGCAGGTTTAGGTCCTGCCGCCGCAAGGTGTGGGGGTTCGATTCCCTTCCTGGGCACCAAACAGCAGCCCAAGGCAGTCCAAAGAAGTCCTGAAAGGCCAGTAACCGCAATGTTTCTGGCCTTTTTTGTGTCCGTATAACTCCCAACTCATCTATTGCAATCTGGGGGTATCTGGGGGTATTCTTGGGGGTAGGTTGGAGGTGTAAATTGGACGATACCCCCAAGAGCGCCAGCCACCTGTTTGAGGATGCCTTCGATGCCCCTGACTGACACCACCATCCGCAATGCCAAGCCAACTGAAAGACCGGTCCGCATTTTCGATGGGGGCGGACTGTATGTTGAAATCTCTCCTGCCGGCGGCAAGCTATGGCGTTTGAAATACCGGATTGACGGGAAAGAGAAGCTGCTTGCCCTGGGCACGTACCCGGACGTGGGTTTGAAAGACGCCAGGGAGCGTCGCGACGAGGCGCGCAAGCTGCTGGCGAACGGCGTAGACCCTGGCGCACACCGGAAGGCGCAAAAAGCTGCCAAAGCGGAACGGTCGGCCAACAGCTTCGAGGTCATCTGCCGGGAGTGGCTGGAGCAGCGCAAGAACACGGTGGAGCCATCCCAGCATGTCAAGACGCTGGCGCGGATGGAGAACGATGTTTTCCCCTGGCTGGGGGCGAAGGCGATTGCCGAGATTACCTCTCCCGATGTACTTGGAGTGCTGCGCCGAATCGACGAGCGCGGCGCGCGCTACACGGCACATCGTGTGCGCAGCGAAATCAGCCGAGCATTCCGTTACGCGATCGCCACAGGCCGCGCTGATCGCGATCCCTGCCCGGACTTGAAAGGCGCGATACCGGCTCCCAAGGCGGAGCACTTCGCGGCAATCACGACGCCGACGGAGGTTGCCGAACTGCTTCGGGCAATAGACGGTTTCCGGGGTACGTTCGTG
>NZ_JAEUOL010000258.1 GCF_016789985.1 Accumulibacter sp. | reverse complement strand
CTGGGCACGGTTGCGTATCCTGCGCGACCTCCGCGTGTCCAAGGATCGCGTCTGCCGCCTGATGCGCGAGAATGCCCGGCTGTCGCCGCATCGGGTGCCGCAGGGCATGCCCATGCGGCACGACGGGTCGATCCAGACCGGAGCACCGAACCTGAGGGGGGCACCGACGGTATCCGCATCCAGACTGTCGAGGACGGCTGGGTGTGGGGGTGCTCGGCGGTCGATCACTTCGATGCCTGCTGCGTCGGCATTCATGCCGTCAAGATCGGCAATCGCTTCGCGGCCCTGCAGCCGATCGCAGTGCGATGAAACCCTGATTTACGAATGGTGTCATTCCCTTTGGCTCGACTGTTCCCTGCTGACCATCGAGCAGCATCGCCAGTTTAACCACGCCTTTGCCTTCATGCCGGTCGGTGAGCTGGCTGCTGCAATCGTCGCTGATCCCCGCATGGCCTGCCTGACGCCTGTGCCAACTAAGGCACGCATCTGCTCTGGCCATTCTTCGGGCCAGGTGTGGCTGGCACTGACTGACGACGATCGGGTCGCCATTGACCCTGCTGCTCGTCGCCGAGCGCGGTGGTCGGCAAGCACCTGCGCGTATCGTTCTGGTCGTCGTTCGCGCTCCGCCTGGCGCCCCCTCACTGCCCATGCCAGTAGCGCCGCTGCCCGGTCCGATAAGACGAAAGCGCAAGGCCATCCGCCAGATCGATGCGCACTGCACCGTCGCGATCGGTGCGCCACACCCGGCTAGCGGCGTAGCGCTCGACCACATCGGGTCGCGGATGCTGGAAGCGGTTGCGGTAGCCGACCGCAATGATCGCCTCACGGGCAGCAACCGCGGCGATGAATTCCGGCGTGGACGAAGTGCCGCTGCCATGGTGCGGCACCAGCAACACATCGCTGCCCAGCGCGGCTCCCGAGCGGGTGAGCAGCGCCTGCTCGTCGCGCGCCTCGATGTCGGCGGTCAGCAGGACACTGCCGGAAGCGTTCTCGATACGCAGCACGCAGCTCATGTTGTTGCTCCTGGCGGCCTTGCGTTCGTAATCGCCGGCGACCGGGTGAAGGATGGTGAAACGCACGCCGTCCCACTGCCAGCTCTGGCCTGCGACGCAGGGTTCGGGTTGCAGTTCGGCCACGGACGACAAGCGGCGACCGATCGGCAGCGCTTCCTCGACCGCGGCAACGCCGCCCGAATGGTCCTTGTCGCGATGCGTCACGATCAGGGTATCCACTCGCTTTACCCCGTGGGCGCGCAGGAAGGGCACGATGATTCGCTGGCCGGCATCCGATTCGGCGCTGTAGAGCGGCCCGGTGTCGTAGAGCAGGGTATGCTCGCTGGTACGCACGACCACCGCCAGACCCTGGCCGACATCGAGCACGTCAAGCCAGGCGTCTCCCGCTGCCGGCCTGGCCGCCGGCCAGAACAGTGCCGGCAAGAGCAGGCACAGGCCGAGCCAGCGTGCCGGGAAGCCGCGCGGCAGGAGCAGCCAGATCACGCCGAGCACGGCCAGCAGGGTCACCGCACCGGACGGCGCCGGTTGCTCCCAGAGCGGCCAGATCGCCAGCCATTCGAGAAATCCCATCAGGCCGGAGAGCAGCCAGTGGTCGACGAGCAGCAGCGGTGGCCAGGGGAAGACGCAGAACAGCAGGGCCAGCGGCGTGATCACGAAGCTGACCAGCGGGATGGCCAGGGCATTGGCCGCCGGCGAGACCAGCGAGAACTGCTGGAAGAGGAGCAGGAGCAAGGGCAGCGTGCCGATGGTCACCGCCCACTGCGTCCTGCCCCAGTTGGCGAGCGCCCCCCGCCAGCCAGGGGTCGCACCCAGTCTTGCCGTACCGACGAAGAAGAGCAGGCCGACGGCAGCAAAGGAGAGCCAGAAGCCGGGTGCCAGTACCGCCCAGGGATCGAGCAGGAGCACCAGCAGCAGAGCCAGCAGCAGACTGCGACTGGCGCCGAGATTGCGGCCCGACCACAGCGCCAGGGCAACCACCGTCAGCATGTACAACGTCCGTTGCGCGGGGACGGCAAAACCGGCGAGCAGCGCGTAGGCGAATGCCGCCACCCAGCCGGCCGCGATTGCCACCTTCTGTGCCGGGAGGAAGAGCGCCAGGCGCTCGCTGCGCCGCCATAGCCAGCCGACCAGAGCGGCAAACAGCGCGGCGACCATCGTCACATGCAGACCGGAGATGCTCATCAGATGGGTGACCCCGGTCTGCCGGAACAGGCGCCATTGTTCGCCCGGGATCGCCTGCTGGTCACCAACCGCCAGAGCGATGAGGACGCCGGCGTGGGGGGCATCACCCAGCACCTCGGCAAACGAGCCGCGCAGGCGGTCGCGCAAGCGCTCGATGGCGTAGGCGGGTCGCGGCACGAAATCGTCGAGACGCTGGGCGAGGGCGCGCGGACGCACGTAACCGGTCGCCCGCAAGCCTCGCTCGAGCAGCCAGGCCTCGTAGTCGAAACCGTGCGGGTTGGCGTTGCCGTGTGGGCGCTTCAGACGAACGGTGAAGCGCCAGCGCTCGGCCGGGCGGAGGCGCAGTCCCTCGCGCCACTCGTCATCGAGCCGGCCGTGATACCAGGAGAGCATGATGCGCTGCGGCAGATGCGCGTCCGGCGTTTCCACCGACTCGACGACAAACTCGAAGCGCTCGCCGCGCTCGAAGCCGTGCGGCAAGGTGGCGACGACACCGACCACCTGGACATCCCGGCCCTCCCATTCGCTCGGCAGCCGCTCCTGCAGCCGGTGGTCGGCGAACAGCGCCGCCCAGGAGAAACCGAGCAGCAGGCAAGCCAGTGCCGAGATCCACCGACCCAACAGTTGCTGCCGGTGGCCAAACCAGAGCAGCAGGGCGGCGCCGAGCAGCAGACCGGCCAGCAGAGGCAGGGCAGGCAAGTGGTCCTGCATCTGCAGCCAGCCGATTCCACAGGCAAAGGCAGGGATGTTGCGGTGCATGGTGCTGCGGCACGTATGGGGTTTGCCGCTAGCGGGCGTTGATCGCTGCGCCGAGGTGCGCCATGGGAGGCGGTCAGGCGAGACGGAAACGTCGCACTTCTGTCTCGAGGCCTTCCGACAGGCGTTCGAGTTGTACGGCGGTGGTGGCATTGGCCGCCACCGCGGCACTATTCTCTTCCGCCATGCGGGCCACCCGGTCCACGTTGCGGGCGATCTCGATGCTTGCCACACTCTGGTCCTGCAGTGCCTTCGAGATGCCGGCCACCTTTTCCACCACCTGCGCCGCATTGCTGCCGATTCCGCCGATTGATTCGCCCGCCCGGGTGGCCAGGATGACGCCCTCGGCGACCCGGCTGACCCCCAGGTTCATGCTCGCTACGGCGTCCCGTGTACCGTTCTGGATGGCGGCGATCATCTCGGAGATTTCCTGCGTCGAATGGGCGGTGCGCTCGGCGAGTTTGCGCACTTCGTCCGCCACCACGGCAAAGCCGCGACCCGACTCGCCGGCGCGCGCTGCCTCGATGGCGGCATTGAGTGCCAGCAGGTTGGTCTGGTCAGCGATCTCCTTGATCACGCTGACGATTGCCGAGATGCGCTCGGATCGGCCGCCCAGCTCGGTGACGATGGTCGCCGAATGATTGACCACCTCGGCGATTCGTTCGATCTCGTGCACGACGTTGCCGACCACCTCGCTGCCCGCGGCCGACAATTCGCCGGCCCGGCTGGCAATGCTGTTGGTGTCCTGGGCGTTGGTCGACAGACGTTCGATGCGCGCCCGCATCTCCTCGATGGCGGCCGCCATGCGAGAGGCCGCCTCGCTTTGTTGCGCGCTGCCGTGGTTGATGTCGGCCGCCGAAGTGGCCAGTTTTCTGGTTGCGTCGAAGACCTGGCTGGCACCCTGATGCACATTCTGCAAGAGACCACGAAAAGCGCTCAGCATTTCGTTCAGGCTGTCGCCGACGAGTTTCAGTTCGTCCCGCGTTCCCAGGTCGACACGCACGCGCAGATCGCCGGTGGCGATGGTGCGCGCATGGTCGGCCAGGCGATCGATGCTGCCGATGGTGGCGTAATAGAGTCCAACCGACACGTAGGCGTAGAGCAGCAGAATCAGGACTGCTGTGGCAATGCTCAGGTCGAGATTGCTTTCAGCCCGCTCGACTCGTTGCCGCAGTAGTTGCTGGAGGGTCGGGAAAAGGGTTTCGTACATCTCCTTGTAGCCCTTCTCGATTGACGCGGTGGTGAGTTCGAAATAATCACCGGGGAGGGTCGCGAAGGTCCCGGAGAGGATGTCCTGGTTGACCAGCGCGCCGACCTTGGCGGCCGCACCGTCCATGTCGGTGATGGAAGCGGCCAGCGTCGACTGCAGTCCGGGATTGTAGCGCGCGGTCTTTTCGAGATTGCGGCGCAGACCGATGACTGCCGAATTGAGTTCCGCCAGGAGGACCGTGAACTCCACCTGTTGTGACAGGGCGAGCGGCTGTTTGCGCGTCAGCACACCGGTTCCCAGAGCCCTCAGTTGGCCCATTCGCTCGATCGCCTGGGGTAACCGGTTGGCTGCCGTATCGATCAGGTAGGCCGAGTCGATGTCCGGATCATTGGTCAGCGCGTACTCATCGGCCACCATCGACTGGAATCCCAGCAGGGCGTCGATCAACCGATTGTGGGCCAGGAAATTCTCGCGCTGGATCAGTTCGAGGCCCTCCTTTTCCAGTTGCGCCCAGTCGTCGGCCACCTTCTTCCAGGTGGCCGATGTGGCGAGTTCCGCTGCCAGCCGGGCATCGACCGCCTGCAAGGCGGCGCGCACTTCCTTCTGGCGCGCGGCGCGCTTCTCCTCCATCGCATCGTTGCCGCCGAGCACGCCGGAAGAAAGCCCACGGTGGACCTGCAGATGCTGGACGACGCGGGCGATCGGCTGGATCACGTCAATCCCGGCCAGTTCCCGTCGCGAGTTGTCGATCACCCGGTGCAGGCTGTAGTAGAGATTGAATACCAGCACGGCGCTCGCCACCAGCGCCAGAGCACCCATGATGGCAAACTTCTTCGTGTAGCCGACACGGTTGAGCAGCGCAATGGCCGGCGCGAACACAGTCTTCATGGTTGGTATCCTCCCGATTGTCCAGGATCTTTCGGCGGGCACCGGCGAAACTTGAGCCTTGGTCAGAAGCGCAGCGCCCTAGTCGTCGCTGGCCGTGTGCAGGTGGCCGTCACGCAGCGTCAGGATGTGCTCGGCACGGGCGGCCATTGCCGGATCGTGAGTGACGATCACGAAGCTGGTTCGCCGCGAACGATTGAGTGCCAGCATCAGCTCGAAGACGCCGGCGGCAGTCTGCCGATCGAGGTTGCCGGTAGGTTCGTCGGCGAGCACGCAGGCCGGTTCGGTGACCAGCGCCCGGGCGATCGCCGCGCGTTGCCGCTCGCCGCCGGACAGTTCTGACGGGGTGTGCCGCAGGCGGTGCCCGAGTCCCACCTCGCCAAGTACCGCTGCGGCGCGTGCTTCGGCCTCGGCCTTCGGGAGGCGCCGGATGTAGAGTGGCATGGCGACGTTCTCGAGCGCGGTGAACTCGGCCAGCAAATGGTGAAACTGGTAGACGAAACCAAGATGGCGATTGCGTAACTGCCCGCGCTGTGCATCGTCGATCGCGTTCAGGTCGTTGCCCATCAACTGTACCTGGCCGCCGCTCGCCGTGTCGAGACCGCCGAGCAGGTGCAGCAGCGTGCTCTTGCCCGAACCCGATGCGCCGACGATCGCCACGCGTTCGGCGACGCCGATTTCGAGATCGACGCCGAGCAGGACGGGGACATCGCTGTCACCCTGGCGATAGATTTTGCGCAGACCCTGGCAGGCCAGTACCAGCTCACTCATAGCGCAAGGCCGCTGCCGGATTGACCCGTGCGGCGCGCCAGCTCGGGTAGATGGTGGCCAGCAGGGCGAGCACGAAAGCGACGCCGGTGATCGTCGTGACGTCGCGCCACTGCAGCTCGGAAGGCAGGTTGGAGATGTAATAGACCTCCTTGGCGAGGAACTGGGTGCCGAGCAGGCGCTCAATGAACGGCACGACGACGTCGATATTGAGGGCCAGCGCAACGCCGCCGGCGATCCCGAGACCGAGTCCGATGAAGCCGATCAGGGCGCCCTGCACGATGAACACCGCCATGATGCTCCCCGGGCTGGCGCCGAGAGTGCGCAGGATGGCGATATCCGCCTGTTTGTCGGTCACCGCCATGACCAGCGTCGAGACGATGTTGAACGCCGCCACGGCGACGATCAGCGACAGGATGATGAACATCATGTTCTTCTCGATCTGCACGGCACGGAAGAAGTTGGCATGGCTGCGCGTCCAGTCGCTGATGAAGGCATTGATTTCCAGCCTGCCGGCCAGCGCACGTGCCACCTGCGGCGCGACGAAAAGATCGTCCAGTTTCAGGCGTACGCCCGACACCCGGTCGTCCATGCGATAGAGACGCTGCGCATCGGCGAGGTGGATCAGTGCCAGGCTGTTGTCGTACTCGTACATGCCGACCTCGAACAGGCCGACGACGTTGAAGGTGCGCAGCCGCGGCACCACTCCGGCCGGTGTCACGACACCCTGCGGCGCAATCAGCGTCACCCGATCGCCAACGAAAACACCCAGGGCGCGTGCCAGTTCGGCACCGAGGATGATGTTGAAGCTGTCGGGCATCAGGGCGCCGAGCTGGCCGCTTTTCATGTGCGGCCGGAAATCCGCCACCTTGTCTTCCTGATCGGGCAGGATGCCGCGCACCAGCGCACCACGCACCGCTTCGCCGTAGGCCAGCATGCCCTGTGCCTGAACGAAGGGGGCGGCAGCGATCACGTGCGGCTGGTCGCTGACCATCGTCACCACCTTCTCCCACGCCGCCATTTCGCCGCCCGCCCCGCTGATCTGGACATGCGAGACGACCGCGAGAATGCGCGAGCGCAATTCGGTCTGAAATCCGTTCATCACCGAGAGGACGACGATCAGTGCCGCAACGCCGAGGGCGATACCGCACATCGAGATCAGCGAAATGAACGAAATAAAGTGGTTGTGCTTCTTGGCGCGCGTATAGCGCAGGCCGATCAGCAGCTCGTAGGGCATGGCCATCGTGGCTCGGCGATCATCTCTGCTTGGCGCTTGCGGCGCCGATCAGGCAAAAGCCGCTATGCTACACTCTTCCGCCAGGGCCTGTCCGGCCGGGCGGCCTTGCGCGGCAGGTCGCTGCCGCTCCGTCAACCCGCTTCGGCGATCGTTCGCCCGTTCCCACCCCATGCAGCTCACCCTGGTTGTTCCCGAACTCGTCTGGCCAGAGCCCGACGACCGCGATACGCTCGATACCCTCTCCAGTCCCGGGTTGAGCACCTTCCTGGCACGCAGCCGGCTCAGTCGCCGGCCGCCGCAGTCGTTCGAAGCGACCCTCTGCGATGCCTTCGGTCTGCCCGAAGGCGCCGCCTATGCGGCTTTCCGCGTGCTCGGCGAGGCGGCTGGCCCGCGCGACCGCGACGCCTGCTGGCTGTGCGCCGACCCCGTCCATCTGCGCCTGCACCAGGAGCGCCTGATTCTTGCCGATGGCGCCAGCCTGGCAATCGAACTCGACGAAGCTCGGGCGATCGTTGACGAGCTCAACCGATACTTCTCCGAGGTTGGCCGCTTCCACGTCGCTGCCGCCGAGCGCTGGTACCTGCAGCTTGCCGGTGGTAGCGAACTCGGCCAGTTCGACGTCCTGCCGCTGTCCGCAGTGGCCGGTCGCAGCGTCGACCGGCAGTTGCCGGAGACCTCCGAGGCGCGCTGGTTACGCCAATTGCTCAACGAGGCGCAGATGGTCTTGCACCAGCATCCCGCCAACGCCAGGCGCGAGGTCGACGGTCGCTCGACGATCAACAGCCTGTGGCTGTGGGGTGGCGGCCGGCTGCCGGCCAGAGTGGCCGGTGCGTATTCCGGCATCTGGAGCGGGCTTCCATTGGCGCGCGGCGTCGGGCAGGCGCACGACATCCCGGTGCATGACCTGCCGCCCGACGGCGCCGCCGAACTGCTGGCATCGGCGTCGCGCGGCAGTCGCCATCTGGTGGTGCTCGATGCGCTGCAATCGCCGGTCCAGTACGAGAACGGCGACGCCTATCGCAGCGAGCTGCTCGGGCTGGAAGAGCGCTGGTTCGCCCCGCTGCAGAAGGCGCTTGCCGGTGGCAGGCTTGAGCAGTTGCGGCTGGAGGCATCGACCGCCTACGCCACCCTTTCCTGGGCTGGTGATCGCCGCACTCAATGGAAGCTGTGGCAGCGCCCGCAAGCGCTGGCGGATACCGCGCGGGCGCTGGCCGGGAGTGAGCGATGACCCGGCTTCGCCGGCGGTCGGTGGCGCAGCGCGCTCAGTGGCAGCTCGAACAACAGGGTCTGCACCCCCTGCTGGCGCGCATCTACGCCGGGCGCGGAATTGTTGCGCGCAGCGAACTCGACTACGGGTTCGAGTCGCTGCTGCCCCCGGCCCGACTGAGCAATGCCAGCCAGGCTGCGGTCCTGCTGGCCGACAGCATCGCCGGCGGGCGGCAGATTCTGATCGTTGCCGACTACGACTGCGATGGGGCGACTGCCTGCGCGCTCGGCATCCGTGCCTTGCGCGCTTTCGGCGCCCGGGTGGATTATCTGGTGCCGAACCGCTTCACCTATGGCTATGGCCTGTCGCCCGACATCGTCGATCTCGCAGCCGGCCGCAGACCGGATCTGATCGTCACCGTAGACAATGGCATCGGCAGCGTCGAAGGGGTCGCCCGGGCGCGCCAGCTCGGCATTGCCACACTGATCACCGACCATCACCTGCCGGGTGACAAACTGCCCGCTGCCGACTGCATCGTCAACCCCAGTCTGCCCGGCTGCGACTTTCCGAGCAAGGCACTGGCGGGGGTCGGCGTGATGTTCTACGTCATGCTGGCGCTGCGCGCCGAGTTGCGCCAGCGCAACTGGTTTGCCGAAGGCACCGGACGCGGCGAACCCAGGCTTGCGGCACTGCTCGACCTCGTCGCGCTGGGCACCGTGGCCGACGTCGTGCGCCTCGACCACAACAACCGCGTGCTGGTCAGCCAGGGGCTGCAGCGCATCCGCCAGGGCAGGCTGAACCCCGGTCTGCGCGCCATCTTCCGGGCTGCCGGGCGCAATCCGGCACAGGCTTCGAGCGTCGAACTCGGTTTCATGATCGGCCCGCGCCTGAACGCCGCCGGCCGCCTGGCCGACATGTCGCTCGGCATCGAGTGCCTGATCACCGATGACGAGGGGCGTGCGATGAATATCGCGCAGCAGCTCGACGCGCTGAACCGCGAGCGGCGCGAGATCGAAGCGGGCATGCAGGAACAGGCGCTCATCCAACTCGCCGAAGCGGGTGCCGAACTGGCCGGCGAGACGACGGCAGCGGTGTCGCTGTTCGAAGCCGAATGGCACCAGGGAGTGGTTGGGATCGTTGCGGCGCGCATCAAGGAGAAACTGCATCGCCCGGTGTTTGCCTTTGCCCGCGGCGACAACGGTGAAATCAAGGGTTCGGGTCGTTCGATCGCCGGCCTGCATCTGCGCGATGCGCTCGATCTCGTCGCCAGACGCGCTCCCGGGCTGCTGCTGCGCTTCGGCGGGCATGCCATGGCCGCCGGCGTGAGCCTGCGCGAAAGCGACTTCGCGCGCTTTCGCGAGCTGTTTGCCCAGGTGGCCGACGAGTTGCTT
>NZ_JAEUOL010000144.1 GCF_016789985.1 Accumulibacter sp. | reverse complement strand
GGTAATCACGCTGGCGTACATCTGGCGGACACGCTCGAGGGTTTCCGGCGTGTCACCGGAAACCACCTTGACGATCTTTGTCAGCGTCCGCTCCTTGTCGCCCGGATTGATGCGTTCGGGTGAATAGCCGACGAAGAAGTCCTTCTTCCATTTCATTCCGGAGTATTTCTCGATGATCGGAATGCAGACTTCCTCGGTCGCTCCCGGATAGACCGTGGATTCGAAGACCACCGTCGCGCCACGCTTGAGGTTCCGGCCAACCGCTTCCGACGAGCCGATCAGTGGCGAAAAGTCCGGTTGATGCGCCTGGTCGACCGGAGTCGGGACGGCCACGATCACGAAATCGGCCTCTGCCAATGCGGCCGGGTCACAACCCACTTCGAGATGGATCGCCGCCTCGAGATCGGCAGTGCTCACCTCGCCGGTTGGATCGACATGCCGACGATACTGCGTCACCTTGCTTTCCGACAGATCGTAACCAATGGTCCTCCGCTTCTTGCCAAACTCGACAGCCAGCGGCAAACCAACATATCCCAGCCCCACCACAGCAACAATAGTCATCAGCTTTCCATTTCAGTAATCATGTTCACCTCTGTCGGGCGAGTCACCGCCCGACAATCCCGACCAATCGTACAACCCCCTACAATCCCTTGAGCAACTCGGTGACCTCGGCCTGCCCCTTGAACTTGTCCCCCAGCTTCGCCAGTTGCTCCAGTTGCCCCCTGGCTTCGCTCTTCTGACCGGACTTGATCAGTGCCTTGGCGTAGTTCAGGCGAATCACTCCAGCCTGCGGCGCCAGCTCCAGCGCCTTCTTGAACAGCTCGAGACCACGCGCCGTGTCCCCCCTGTCGACCAGCAGGACGGCCAGGGTATCCATCACTGCCGGCTGATCGGGCGCCACCTTGTTCGCCTTCTCGGCATACTCGATCGCCTTCGGATCCTTGGTCTGGCCGGCAACCCAGGCCAGATTGTTGAGCACGGTCGGATTGTCCGGTTGCGCTTCGAGCAGGATGCGATAGTGCCGTGTGGCGTTCGCGTAGTCCTTGCGGGCACTCGCTTGGTCGGCCAGATAGAGGCGGAAGCGGACGTCCTTGGTGTGCTCCTTGAGCCAGGTGTCGGCGAACCTGTCGGCTTCGGCACTATTGCCATTGGCCAGCAAGGCCGAATGCAGCTTGACCGCAAGATCGCTGCCACCGGCCTCCTTGAGTCCAAGACGGTAGGCCACGATGGCGTCGTTCCAGTTCTTGCGCGTCGCGTGCGCGTCGCCCTCGAAAATGTAGCCGACCGCCTCCTTCGGACGCTGCTTCTGCACCGTTTTGGCGATCGCCAGGGCTTCGCTGGCACGCCCGGCATCGAGTTCAAGCATCATGATGCCACGCTGGGCCTCGAGTGAGTCCGCCTTGATCTTGAGTGCCTTCTGCAGATTCTCCAGGGCAGCCGGCTTGTTCTTCGCCGCCATTTCAATCTCGGCCATGCGCAGATAGGGCACGGCTGAATCGGGTTTGAGCGCAGCCAGCTTGGCATAGGTGGCAAGCGCCTGATTGTAGTCCTGGGCGGCCTGCTGGGCACGTCCTGCGGCGTCCAGAATCTCCGGCTTGTCCGGCAGCGCGGCGAGCGCATCCTGGGCCGCTGCCAGCGCGGGCTTCACCTCGTTCTTGGCCAGGTACAGGCCAACCAGGGCCAGCCGCGGCAAGGGATCGAGCGGATTGGCCGTCACCGCCTTGTTGATCAGGCCGGCCACCTCTTCGGTCGTGCCACCGGCCTTGACACGCAGTTCGGCAAGGGCAAGCAGTGCCTGCGTGTTCTTCGGATCCTTGGCGATCACTCCTTCAAAGCGCTTCCTGGCTTCTTCCGGCTTCTTGTCCGCCAGATCGAGATTGGCCAGGTTGAGCGCCGCCGGGAAGTACGCCGGGTCGGTGGCCAGAGCCTTTTCGAAACTCTTGCGCGCCGTCGCCACATCCCGTTTGCCGAGCAGAGCAGTACCACGCAGATTGTGCGGCAACGCACTATTGGGCTGTTTCTTCTCGAGCGTCGCGATCGCCTTCAGTGCCTGGTCGAACTCCCGGCGCTGCAGATGTGCAGCAATCAGCGCGAGATCGGCGCGGTTGCCCGGATCGACCGCTGCAAGCTGCTCGAGATCGCGGAACGCGCTCTCGGTATCACCCTTGGCCAGATTGACCATCGCCAGCGATGTCCGCTTGCCGGTGTTCTTGGGGTCGAGCGCCGCCGCTTTGGCAAAATACGTCCCAGCCTTGTCCACCTGGCCGTTCTGGATGAATACCTGACCGGCGAGCGCCAGCATGTTCGAATCCTTGTCGATCTTGTCGAGCACCGGCTCAATGATGTGCAAGGCTCTCCCCGGCTGGCCACTTCGCAGATAACTGGCAATCAGGGCGCGGCGGGCAATACCGTTTTCGGGTGTCCGTGGCAACGCCTTGAGCAAGTATGCCTCGGCCTGCGGATAGGCCTGCATCTCGTATTCGATCAGCCCGGCCAGTTGCAGAGCGAGCGGATTCTCCGGCGAAACGCGCAGCGTCAGCAGAATGGCGTCCCGCGCCGCCGGGTAGTCCTTCTTCTGGTAAGCGAGCATCGCGGCCAGGTAGTTCGTCTGCGGATGGTTGGGCGCAAACTGCTTGATCGTGGCAAGCTCGCTGGCAGCCGCGTCGAGCTGGTTCTCGGCGAGTAGCTGGCGCATGATCGCGGCGTGGCCGGCAAGATATTCCGGCTTCGCCTCCACCCCCTTGCGATAGGCCACCATGGCTCCGGCAGAGTCACCCTGGGCAAGCAAGAGGTCTCCCTTGAGCTGCCAAGCATCGTGCATTTTCGGCGAGTCCTGCAACCCCTGCTCAAGCATCGCCAGTGCCCCGGGCAGGTCACCACGGCTGGCGCGCAGGCGAGCCTCGCCGATGACTGCCGGAGCGTACCCCGGTTGAGCCACGAGGGAGGCAGCGTAAGCGGCCTCGGCCAGGGCCGGCTTGTCCAGCATCAGGTATGACTGGCCGATCGAAGTCTGCAGGTCGGCCTTTGCCTCGGCGGTATTGAGCTCAGCCTTGGCCAGATCGTTGACCACCTTGTCTGGCTGCCCCAGCATGAGAAGAGTGCGCGCCAGTAGCGGAACCACCTGCTCGGCCGAGTAACCGAGGTCCTGCGCCTTGCGCAACTCGACCTCGGCTCCGGCGGCATCGCCACCCGCGAGCAATGCCTTGGCAAGCAGGAAACGTGCCTCGGCGAGCTGCGGATCCTGCTGCAGTGCATTCTTGAGCTGAATCACTGCGGTCTTGTGGTCGCTCTTCTGCAGCGAATCCTTCGCCGAGTTCAACAGATCGGCCGGCTTGTCGCCGCCGCAGCCGACCAGCAGGAGACCGGCCAGCAGTGTCGAGGCGGTTGCCTTGCGCAGCATGTACATCGAGTTACGAGTATTCATCAGAATGAGTCCCCACGGAATCGAAAAACCTGCCCAAAAAAGCTGCTATTTCAGTCCAAACCTGTGCATCATATCGTAGAGCGTAGGACGGCTGACGCCGAGCATCTCGGCGGCCTTGACGACGTTGCCGTCGGCGCGCGCCAGCGCGGCGATGATCACCCGCCGCTCGGCGTCATCCCGTGCAACCCGCAGGTCGAGAACGGTCTCCTCAGCCTGCAGGCCACCCAGACGGCCGATGTCCTCGGCCGTGATCTGATTGCCTTCGGCCATGATCACGGCACGCTTGATACAGTTTTCCAGTTCGCGCACGTTGCCCGGCCAGGCGTGCGCTTCGATGGCCCGCAGCGCGTCCTCGCGCAGCGTCATGCCACCGCGATTGTTCTCCGCCGCAAAGCGGCGCACGAAGGCGTGCGCCAGCAACGAGGCATCGCCGAGACGGTCGCGCAAGGGAGGAATGGTGACCACGATTTCCGCCAGACGGTAATAGAGATCCTCGCGAAAGCGTCCTTCGCTGATCAGCCCCTGCAGATTCTGGTGCGTCGCGCAGACGATGCGCACGTTCACCGGAATCTCCTGCCGTCCGCCGATCCGCTCGATCACCCGCTCCTGCAGGAAGCGCAGCAACTTGGCCTGCAGGGCATGCGGCAGATCACCGATCTCGTCGAGCATCAGGGTGCCGTTGTTGGCGGTTTCGATCTTGCCCAGCGTCGTCTTGGCTGCCCCCGTGAACGCGCCCTTCTCGTAGCCGAACAGCTCGCTCTCCAGCAGACTGTCCGGAATCGCCGCACAGTTGATGGCAACGAAGCGCTCGCGCCGCCTGGGCGACGACTCATGCACGCCACGCGCCAGAAGCTCCTTGCCGGTCCCGCTTTCACCGAGCAGGAGGACTGTGGCATCGGTCACCGCAACCCGTTCGATCGTCCGGCAGACGCGCAGCAAGGCCGGATCGCGGGTGATCAGGCCGGACAGGACGTCCGGCTGCTGCATCGCCTGCAGTCGCTCGTTTTCCTTCTGCAGCTCGTAGAGACGGTAGGCTCGCTCTATGGTCAGGCCAAGCATCTCGACTTCGAACGGTTTGGCAAAAAAGTCGTAGGCCCCGAGCGCAATCGCCCGCAGTGCGTTGGCGCGGTCGTTCTGACCGGTCAGGACGATCACTTTGGTGTCGGGCGCCTGGGTCAGTATCTGTTCGAGCAGCTTGAAGCCTTCGGACACCGCATCGGCGTCGGGCGGCAAGCCGAGGTCCATGGTCACTACCGGCGGCTGATAACGACGCACCAGTTGCAGCGCGCTCTCACGATCGTCGGCAGTCAGGGCTTCATACTGGTCGAAAGCCCAGCGCATCTGTTTCTGCAGCGCCCGGTCGTCCTCGACGATCAGCAGGTAGGGCAACTTCTCGGTACTCATCATCATTCCCTCGATGGATCGGTCGACTCGGCGCTGTTTCCCGCCTCGAACAACGGCAAGAGAAGACTCACCTGCGTTCCGACATCGACAGCGCTGTCAACCGAGAGCTTGCCGCCCAGTTCATGGACATACTGGAAGCTTTCGTAAGCGCCGATGCCCATCCCGGTCGGCTTGGTGGTCTGAAAAGGCTTGAACAGCCGTTCGCGAACGAACTCCGGACTCATGCCGTGTCCCGTATCGCCAACCTCGACCAGCGCCTGTGTCCCCTGACGAGTCAGCCTGATCCAGACACGTCCACTCTTCTCGGTGGCCTCGAGCGCGTTCTGTACGAGATGGCCAATGACTCGCTCGATCCGGTCCTCGTGCCCGCGTGCCACCAGCTTCTCCTCGATGCTGAGGTCGACAACGCGCCCCTGGCTGCCTTTGGCAGTCTGCACTCGCCGCACGACATCGGCCAGATCGATACCGCGCGGACCGTCGAGTGGCGTCGCTCCCTGACGCAATTGCATCATCAGTTGCCGCATCCTCTCCACGGAGTGTTCCACGGTCATCAGCATGTCTTTCTGAAATTCAGGGTTATCACGATGGCGTTCGGCATTCTTGAGCATCAGGGACAACTGCGCGACGATATTCTTCAGGTCATGCACGACGAAAGCCGACATGCGATTGAAGGAATCGAACTTGCGCACCTCGAGCAGGGCTTCACTGGCCTGCATCTGACCCAGAAAGGCCCCCGCCTGTCGCGCCGCCGTCTTGAGGAGGTCATTGACCTCCCAGTTCACGTCGATTCTCGTGCGGGCCGTGGCCAGCACGACAAAGGCGATCAGTTCGTTACCCGTGGTCAGCGGGACGACCAGCCACGCATTCGGCACTTCGACCAACCAGGAGGGCAGTACGAGACCATCGTAGCGTCGCGGCAACGAACGATACTCCTCGAGATTGATCACCCAGCCGCTTTCCAGCAGAAACCGGCACAAAGGACTGTCGGCGTCCTCGGTCGCCGGCGATGCCGGCATGTTCCAGAACGACTCCTGAGCAAAGAAGCGACCCGACGGATCCTTCAGCCACAGCGCACCGCTCGGACTTTCGACCATGTCGGCCAACCCGCGCACCACATGCCGACCCATCCCGGTGAAGCCGCCCTGGGAGGAGAGCGTCGCCGTAAAGCGCAGCCACTCCTCGCGGTAATCGTAACGATAACTGAAGAAGTGCTTGCCGACCTGCACCCGCAGTCTGGCGCGCATCGAACCCGAGAAAGTCAGGACCGCCAGGACCAGCAGCGCAGCAAACAGTAGCGCCAGTTGCAGTGCCCGCCCCCACTCGCCACCGAAGAAGCGTACGTAATAGCCGGCAGCCGCCATGAACAGCAGGTAGGTGCCGACGATCAGCAGGGTCGCCGACTGCAGCGCGGCACGTTGCGACATGACCAGCCGGCGCTTCCAGTCATGGCTGCGGATGGCCGACAAGGCCACCAGCGGCAGACCCAGGGCATGCGCGAAGCCGCGAATACTGAAAGCGTCGGCGTCGATCCGGTTGAACAACAGGGCGTCCGAGTAGAGGTACAGGTCGAACAGAAAGACCCCTCCGAGGCCGAAACAGAGGGGCTTGATGCTCCAGCGGAAATCTGGCGAGACGTTGCGGAACAGGCGCTCGACCAGAACCAGGCCATAAACGCTCATGGCCAGCGAGGCGAACAGGGTCAGGCGCTGCGACGAGCCCAGCAGATCGATGCCGAACATCGCCATGCTCTGCGCCACCAGGCCAAAGGCAACCAGCAGCAGCGCCAGGGTACCCAGCCAGCCGATCCTGAGCGGCCAGCGCTGACCTTCGCTGGCGTCCGGCTGCATCAGGATGATGAGAAAGAAGTACCAGCCGCCAAAGCGCAGTTGGTCGGCCAACAGGCTGCCGGCGAGAAAAATGCCCTGCCCGGTGAGCGCGAAGACAAGACTGAGCATGCCCCACAGCGCACACAGGCCAACGGCGAAGAACATGGCCCGACTGCGACCACCGGTGCGCCAGCCGGACGCCAGATACAGCGTCAGCAGGGATGCCAGCACCCCCGCCAGGCCGTAACTCCATGCTGCGATCATCGCCATCTTGCTGTCCATCACCGCCTGCAATCCTCGCTTGTCTGTAGCCGCATCCCAGATCCCCGGGAACCTGTCACCTGGCACCCCGGCCAGTCAGAACCACGCCGACGGTATGGAAGAGAATCACGATATCCAGGAACAGAGTATGGTTCTTGACATAGTACAGATCATACTGAAGCTTCTGCACGGAATCTTCAACCGTTGCACCGTACTGGTAACTGACCTGCGCCCAGCCGGTCAGGCCCGGTTTGACACTGTGCCGGACAGCATAGAAGGGAATGTCACGCGTCAGTTGGTCGACGAAATACGGGCGCTCGGGACGCGGTCCGACCAGGCTCATCTCACCCGCCAGCACATTGAAGAACTGCGGCAACTCGTCGATCCGCAGCTTGCGGATGATGCGGCCGACTCGTGTCACACGATCATCGTCGGCCGTCGCCCAGCGCGGCTTGCCGTCACTCTCGGCATCTTTGCGCATGCTGCGAAACTTGACGACCTTGAACAGACGGCCATCGAGACCAACCCGTTCCTGCCAATAGAAAATTGGCAAGCCGTCCTCCAGCACGATGAGGAGCGCCGTGACCAGCATCACCGGCAGTGCCAGCAACAGAAGCAGCAAGGACACCGCGATGTCAAACACCCGCTTGACGCTGGTGCGCCGCCAACTCTGCCGGAAGCCCTCGCCAAAGATCATCCAGCCGACACGCAGCGAATCGAGACGAAGCTGCCCGAGGGCGCGCTCGAAATAGCTCGCCAGATCAAGCACCTTGACACCGGACAACTTGCAGTCGAGCAGTTCGCGCAAGGGCAACGCACCGCCGCGCCGCTCGCGCACGGCGACGATGATCTCGTCAACCTTCAGCGAATGTGCCGTATCGGACAGCGACATCGCCTGCGACAGGAGAACCTGCGACGGGACGACGATCTCCGTGTCGCTCGAGCTCGGATAGAAGCCGACGATCTCGATGTCGGGATCGGACTTGCGCAGGACACGGCCGACGTTCTCGGCTTCCTCACCCGCGCCGAACACCAGCACGCGATGGCTGAGCAGCGAACTGGGCCGACTGTGCGCGCCATGGACTCGCCGAACCAGGGTGGCGAACAGAGCCCCCAGCCCGGACAGCAGCATGAAACCCCGGTCAACCTCGGCCACCGCCAGCAGGGAGAAGACGACATAGGCCAACGGAATCGCCAGGTAGAGGGACAGCACGGCGCGTGCCCGGGTTTCCTCCCGCGTCCGGGAATGGACCCGCTGATAAATGCCGAGCCACGAGTTCAACACGATCATTGTCAGGGCAAAGATCACCGCATAGAAGACAACCTTCTCGAGTTCGAGATGTCCGCCTCCACCAAGCCAGAGCGCGGCAAGGATAACGCAGACGACCGGGAACATCAGGTCAACGGCGACCTGAGCAAGCGTCTTCCGATGAAACCAATGATTGAACACCTTGATCACGATAGACCCCCTGCAAGCATGGACAATGCCCCGCGCATGTCGTTGATGAACGATTCGCGAGAAGCCTTCCTGCGTTGCGCTGAGGAAGGATCGGCGAAACTCACGAAACGAAGGCTATCACCGCAAAAAACGGGCGACCGTGACCTAATGCACAGCCAGAGGAGAATACCGGAGTGGACCCTGGGCGGGAGGCTGGGGAGAGATCAGGGCATTACTGTGAAATTGAGACATAAAAGTATAATTATATTAAGTATTTTTTCTTTTTGAGCAGCGCTGGGGTGGCTTGATTATACACGGCCGGGCCATCTTCCCGACCTTTTCGGGAGCGGCGGGGCGCCCTCTCAGGAGGGTCGCGGAAGCACGGACCAAGGAACAGGGCAGAGCATAACAGCAAGTGAAACAGGAAAGCCGGGCGCGGCATGTCGAGCAAGCTGGAAAAGGCACCAACGACCAGGCAACCGAACAGGGCTGCCAGCAGGTACGGCGCCGCGGCGTGCTTTGCTCCAGGGCCGCGCAGCAAATTGGCCACGGCCAGCAGCACCAGGAGCAGCAGGAGAGACAATCCAACGACTCCCTGATCGATCAGCAACTCGAAATAAAGGCTGTCGACATGCCAGGGCAGGAAGTAGTGACGAGCCGCAAAAAACCAGTGCGCCAGGCTATTGGCAAAATCGCCGTTGCGCAGCAACTGTCGTCCGTCGGCATCGATCAGGCTCAGGTCATCGAGCTCGACCACTTCCCCCGGGCCCAGCAGCCGCAAGGAAAAGAACTCGGGCACGGCGACCTGCCACGGCGACAGCGAAACCTGGCCAGCCGTCAGGGACAAGGAAAGACGATGCCAGCCACCGTCGCCAACCGGCACGAAGGCAAGCGCCTCGGCGCAGGACGCAGCGTAAAGCAGGTGTTTGCGACAAAGCCCGACGATCAGGCGAACCGGCTGCGGCGCGCGCACCGCCATGCTCAGCGTGTACTCGCCGGCCACCGGCGCCGGCAGGCGTTGCAACAACTCGAACCTGCCGCGCTGCGGCCAGCGGTGATACGTTCCGAGCAGGGCCAGGTGCCGGTCCTCGCCGTCGTCCATCAGACGCAGGCGCCCCGGTATCGCGCGCCCCGGCACCTGGTGCGAATAGTCTGCCGGAAAACGCCCGCTGCCTCTGCCGAAGACAAGGTCGGCCGGACCATCGAGGAGACTCAGACCTTCTCGCCAATGCTCCAGACGTCCGACAAAATCACGCTCGCCAGCCGCCAACCGGGCGCCCATGAAGTCCCCCAGGCCAAGGACCGCGAGCAGTTCGACGCAAAGAAGGATGGCCAGCGCCCGATTGGCGCGCCTGCGCCAAAGCTCGTTCTCCCACCCGCCGTGGACCGGGCCGCGCACCTGGACTGTATGCCCGGGCCACCACGCCACCGGGGTCAGCAGGCAGGCCAGGATGAACAGCGAGAGTCCGACAGCCAGATAGACGGCACGCGAAAAGGTGGTCAGGCAGGCATAGGCCGAGAGTACCGCCAACACGGCGGCGAACACCCAGCACCACGGCGTCGGTGCCCGCCGTACCGCCAGGACGGCAAAAGGAACGGCCAGCGCAAGAAACGCGTCGAGTGCCGCGCCACCCACGTGCATCTCCCAGAACAGGGCCGTGGCGCGGTAGGGGGTCGAGAAGTCCAGCAGCCCGGGAAAGCCGGCACGCTCCCGGACGATCGCCAGGGCGACACACCCTAGTCCGATCGCCACCCCGCCCGCCAGACAACGCATGGCACCTGCCGGGTCGCACTGCAACAGGCGGCGCAGGGACGGCAACAGCAGCATGACCCAGAGAAAGCCTTTGGCCACCCGCAGACTGTTGAGCGGCTCTTCATAAGCCTGAAACCACCCCAGGGCAAGGCCTCCGGCATCGGCCAGACCACGCGCCATGGCGAAAACGTACGAAACGGTCAGCAAAACGAGGACGATCATCGCCTGGCGCTGCCGCGCGGTATCGCCCGCAGCGTCCGTGCCGGCCAGGGCACGCGACTCCGGGCACGACCAGGCTCCAACCTGGCCAGTGGCGCGCGCTCGCCGCACCGCGCACCAACGCTGCACCGCCAGCAAGCCATGCGTGCCGGCCGCTGCACCGAGGACCAGCAGATCGAATTCCTCGACGCCGATCCAGCCGGTCCACGGCGAGAAGCCGGCGATCGGCAGGCACGCCGGCAGCACGGCCAGCCAGAGGGCGGGCCGCGCATAGACGGCGATGCACCAGATGAGAAAAGCGGCGCACAAGCCGGTGGACCACAGTGGATGATGCAGCGCCAGAAGCGCGCCCAATCCCAGGCTGAGCAGCGCCAGTACGCCATGCAGCCAGATCACGAATAGACCCTCACAGCGTTCAGCGCCCGCCGATGGTGATAGCGCGGCCGATTCTGTCGTCGGGAACTGGTTCTGTCAATCGAGCTCGGCCTGCGCCATGGAAACCGGGCAGGCGACCAGACAGGGCACACTGCCCGGCACACGCCGGGCGCGGCGCCCGACTTGCCAGTCACCACGGAATGGCGTCTAATCGACGACCATCACGCCTGCCGGCCGGCGCTGATCACGCCCGCGGGGCCAACGGAGGAAGCGAAAGATGTTTGCACCCGAATGGTGGCACTGGATCACCCTCGGACTTGTCCTGACGATGGCCGAAATGGCTGTCCCGGCCTTTTTCATCGTCTGGTTCGGCTTGGCTGCGGTTGTCGTCGGGCTCATCCTGCTGGCCGCGCCCGACCTCGCCCTGCCCACCCAGATCCTGCTCTGGTCGGTGCTGGCGGCAGCCCTGGTCGGGCTCTGGTTCCGCTATCTCAGACCGCGCACGGTGAGCGCGGTCGGCACCTCCGCCGCCGACGTGACCGGCGAAGTCGGCGTCATGGTCGGAGACATCACCCCGGAGACGCGAGGTCAGGTCCGCTTTCAGAAGCCCCTGCTTGGTGCGGACCTCTGGGAATGTTATGCGGAAATGGCGATCAGGGCGGGTGAACGGGTACGCATCGTTGCTGTCGAAGGCAGCTACATCAAAGTGGAGAAAGCAAGATGAGCGGCATGACCGTATTTTCGATCGTCCTCCTCGCATTTGTCGCAGTGACCGTCGCCAACGGGGTGCGCATCGTCCCGCAAGGGGAAGAGTGGATCGTCCAGCGCCTCGGCAAGTACCGCACCACCCTGCTGCCCGGACTGCGCTTCATCATTCCCTACATCGACGTCGTCTCGCACAAGGTGACCACCAAGGACATCATTCTCGATGTTCAGGAACAGGAGGTGATCACGCGCGATAACGCCGTGATCGTGGTCAACGCGATCGCCTTCATCAAGGTCACCGACCCGGTCAAGGCCGTTTACGGAGTGGAGAACTACTCCGAGGCGATCCGCAACATGATCATGACCACACTGCGCTCGATCGTCGGCGACATGGAGCTGGATCAGGCCCTCTCGTCGCGCGACATGATCAAGGCGCGCCTGAAGGCGGGCGTCGCCGACGAGGCGCTGGACTGGGGTCTGACCGTGAAGTCGGTCGAGATCCAGGACATCAAGCCATCGCCGTCGATGCAGCGTGCGATGGAAATGCAGGCCTCGGCCGAACGCGAGCGCAAGGCGATGGTGACACGCGCCGAGGGTGAAAAACAGTCGATGATCCTCAACGCCGAAGCGCGCCTGGAATCGGCCAAACGCGATGCGGCGGCGCAGGTCACCCTCGCCGAGGCCTCCGCGCAAGCAATCGCCAAGGTCACCCGCGCCTTTGGCGACAACGAGTTGCCGATGCTCTACCTGCTTGGCGAGAAATACATCGCCAGCCTCGGCAAGATCGCGGATTCCGGCAACACCAAGCTCGTTCTCCTGCCTGCCGATCTGCAGGGCAGCCTGCGCGGGCTGTTTCAGCCAGTGACGAAAGCCGGCGGCTGAACCATTCACCCCGTCCGGAAGGAGGGCAACCATGAACGCAGCCTGGATCGTTTTCGGCCTGTGCCTCGTTTTCGTGCTCGCAGCCGCGATTCCGCTGCTCCGCGATCGCGACAGCGACCGGAAACCGCCCTTGCCGCGCAAGGAGACCCTGCGCGACTGGCGAAACGAGCGGTAGGCGCTCACTCGGCGCAGGCCGATCCGAGTTCTTGCCGGATCTGCGCCAACAACCCCGGCTCGCCACCGTGCTGCTGCTCGGCGAGCGCCGGAAATCCGGGCCAGCCCGTATCCAGCCAGTCGCGCCCGGCAAAATGGCGCGCCCCATCGTAGCGCGCAATGACGCGGAAATGGACATGATGGTCGACCATTAGCAGCATATCGCACGTAATCCTTTGTATTTATTAGCGTCGGTTCCACTTGACGCTTTGCGATACCCGCTCAGATACCCGCTATTTCATTTGATACCCGACCTTCGATGGAACCGAAAAACGAAGTCACCATTTTCCATCATTACGCAGTGCGATGAAACCCTGATTTACGGATGGCGCCATTCCTTTGGGATCGACTGTCGTAACTCGCGAAAAAGTCGATGTCACCCCGCTGGACGGGAGGACGCCCGCCACAACTTGCAAAAAAATCGAGGCAATGCCGCCTGAGCGTCGCGATGACCTCGACCCGCTCCGTCACGGCGCTTGCTCAAACCCCAGCAAGCCCCGCGCCGTCGCTACCGCGTCGCGTACTCCACCGCCGCCGTCGCGCGATTAGGCCGCGCCACGGCTCAGTGCCTCCTCCGATCACCGCCTGACCTCCTGCCCCGCTGCCGCTACGCCACTGCGCTGGCTAGCAAAAGGTTGCTCGCCCGCTTGCGGCTTGCAGGCAGCTACCGTGTCGGGTGCCCCACCGCGCCAGAGGCTGCGCCACTGGCTTTGCCTCTCCTGCTATCGCCGTCCCGCCAGCACCGACTTTTGGCCTTGTCGAGCCTTGTCGCGTTCTGCCCGCCGCCTGCGCCGTCGTGCTGCGCACCACGGTTCCGTCGGCTACGTCAAAACCAAACGGTTCGCTCTGCTCATTGGCACGCAGGCCGCTCCGGGGTAAATGCTCCGCTGCGCTGCGCATTCAACATAACAGCCTCTTACGCAAAGTCGGCCAGCCGCTACGCAGGCTTCGCTTGGTGGCCGACCGCTGCGCACCCTGCGGGTTCGCGTAATGCGGCGTTATGTAGGCTGCAGCGAGGGCAAGCGGCGTGACAGCCGGACAGCACGCGCGGGGTTGCCGGCGTAGCCGCCGGAGCCGTGAGCCAGCCTCACCGGCTGACGGCGGAAGCGGCGGAAAGTGGCGATTGCCGAAATTTTTTGCAAGTGGCCGTCGTGACCGGACGGCCACTTGCCGAACGCGACAAAGCCGTGGCGCGGATTTTATGCGCGACGGCGTGGTGGAGTCCGCGACACGGTAGCGAGGGCGCGGGGCTTGCTGGGGTTTGAGCAAGCCCCGTGACGGAGCGGTCCAAGGTGGTCTATCGCAATCCCCGCACTGCGTATATAATTCCCTGCACATACCCGCTGGCAGCGTGCTGTCGGCTCAAGGGGCCACATCTTCGGGTGTGGCCCTTTGCCTTTCTGGAGTAGGCATGCACACTTGGGTCTATATCGACGGCTTCAACCTCTACTACGCCATCCGCGATTCCGGCTGCAAATGGCTCAACATCAAGGCGCTGACCGAAGCCGCGATGCCTGCCGGCATCGTCGTCGAAAAACTCAAGTACTACACGGCGCGCGTTTCCGGCATCGCCGACCCCGACCAGCCCCGACGCCAGCAAATCTATTACAACGCCCTGCGGACGCTGCCGGAAGTCGAACTTTTCTTCGGGCAATTCCTCGCCAAAGCGGTTTGGCGCCCCGTGCTCAACCTGCCCGTTGGCGACCGTGCAATTCAACATGGAAACGGACCGACGACACTTCCGCCCGATAGCTACCCGGTTGATCCGGACGCGGCCGTCAATGGCAATCAGCGCGAGTCGCTGCCCGTCGGCAAATACGGCAAAGGCAACAAGGTCCGCCAACCCGCGCCCGATGCCGTCAAGGCGCTGGTGCATGTCATGGAAGAGAAAGGCTCGGACGTCAATCTGGCCTGTCACCTCATCAACGACGGCTGGGCGGGCCGCTACGACGCTGCCGTGGTCATCTCGAACGACACTGATCTGGTCGAACCCATCCGCATCGTCGTGCAGGAACTCAAGAAACCGGTCACCCTGCTTTGCCCGTCACCGTTCGGTGCCGCCAAGCCGCTCGCGGCGGTGGCCAGCCACGTTCGGCACATTCACGCCGCGCACCTGAAGACTTCCGTTTTCCCTGACACCGTGCCGGGGACGGGCATTACCAAGCCGGCGAACTGGTAGCTATCTTCTTCGGCAGGCTTAAGCGGGGCTGCCTATCTATGTTAGAACGCACTTCTGGATTTTTTAGAAACGTTCCCGCTACCGCGCTGCATTCTGATGGTGCTGGTGTAGCGTGCGTAATCTTCAAATTGGCGGACAGGCGTTACGCTCACAGTTTCTGCATTGCCAATCGCAAGAAAATATGAGCCAGGGCAAAGGCTCCCGAAATACACCGTACCTCCACTGCTTCGCTGAGTCTTGATGACTTTCGAGTTGCCAGGTGTCCCTTTTCGCAATTCGACAGTAACCCCTTCTCCGAATGTCTCCAAGTTGATCGTGAACTCAGTAGAACAAGCGAATGTGACAGCCGAATAGGCGAACAGAGCCGCTCCGAAAATCAGACGATTGCGCATATCCACCCCTTTACACTAAATCGCAAAGCCGCAGGTGAGGCCAAAAAAGAGCAATGGCGTTCAAGCCGTGGGCTCCGTATATCTCAATCTACGAGCGAGAAGCCTCGTGGTGCCAATCTTGAAATGCGTTTGTGATAAGGACATAAATACACGGTCCCCACATCTGTTCCTCCAATCGATAGCCGATAGGCATCAACACTTCCCGGGGTAGCGTCGGTTGACATTGAACCAAGTCGGTTTGCCTCAACCGGCTTACCACGATAGCGCAACCTGCCCAAGTAGAGGTTGCTCCCTCTTACGGATACGGTCGGCACCGGATTGGATGCAGCCAACCAAAATTCCCCGTAACCGCCTGGCACTTGGTCCTGATCTGTCCCTTCCGAATAAATCCAAGGCATGTCGCCAAGCATTTCGTTCAATAATGCAGGATTCCCTCCCATTTGTCCCGCATGAACGGCTATGGTGTCGTATTGGCGCGCCTCGCCTTCGATGTAGGAGAATATCGCGTAGGCTTCAGCCTCGGAAATTCTGCCTTCTGCCCTCGTAATGAAGCTCCTGACAAATCTTTCCTCTGAATCCAATTCGCTGATGTGGAGCAAAGTCTTGCACCCCGCAACAAATCCTTTCAGTTTTTCCTGAGGTATTTTCCCATTAGCCAACGAGTCGACGCGCTTGCAGTCTCTTGCCATGTCCGCCTCGCCACCAGGAAAAATCACCGCATTGATTTTTCGGAACATGTCTTCCATGTCCCGCTCCTGCTTGGATTTGAAGAGCCCGAAGAAAGCCATCACTTCCTCCCGTCAGACAATGCCAGTGTAGAGACGCATGTCGTCAGACTCTCGTGCGTCAGCCGGCATCAACCCCCACAGCCTGCCGTTAACCTTTTTCAGGTCTTCCCAGTCTTGGGCAGCGACATGACGCTTGCCAGCCTCGATTAGCTGCCGGGCCTGCAATTGGTCGTTCATCGAGTGGCTGCTTTGCGCAAGATGCTCAAACATGCCAACAAGGAAGTCGGGCATTCGCATGAGAATAGCGAAACGGATTCTTTCGATCTCGGAGGTTGCAGCCTCGATTCGCTCTGGGTTCGAGGAATTCACGAACGTTTGCTCGCGCGCGACGATCTCCCGGAACAAATGTTTCTCCCGGTCATTCCCATGGTCGGAAACCAATGCAGCGACTTCTGACTTCGCCTCGAAGTACGCCGTCTTTGCCGCGTCTACTCGCTTGGAAGCAGTCAGCTCAAAAACATCCTGCGCGACCTTGCGTTTTTTATCTTCCAGCTTGAATCTGTCGTCCGTCACGTCGTCATGCGAAAGCGCCCCGCATTCGGCAATCAGCCCCTGAACCTGAGATAGCAGCTTTTCTAGACCCTGCGCTGCGTCAGCATTGCCGTTGGCCTCGGCCTCATCGATTTCGGATTGAATTTTCGATTCGAGTTGCAAAACGTCGGTTGCAAGCATCTTGGTGTCAACCTGCCGGGCTGTGCCTTTGAACACTTGGGAAAACTCTTGCCCGGTGCCGTTTAGATAGGCCGAAATGGTGAGATCGCGTGATTCAGAAACCTCAAACGTCAAATCGATTTCTGTGCCCCGAATCAAGTCCCGATTGATCTGCTTTCCCGAAATCAGCAGAACACCAATCGGCTTGTTTGTCGAAGAGTGCCGCTCTGATGGGCCTTCGACGACCATAATGCGAATTTCGTCATCCGATCCTTTGACAATGGTCTTCGCCACCTCAACAGAACCCTTGCTTTTGGCTGGCAAAACGCCATTTTTCGCGAAGACCCGCTTGAGCCGTGTATCCTTGTTCGCCACGTCGTCCACAACCAAACAAAGGTCTTCGGGAAGCATTTGGCCCGCGACGCTATAACGCCCCTGTGCAATCTGGATGGCGTCGAACCCAACGTCTACCGGGTTGTTACCAGAATCCAGGACGGCAAACTTAAACAGGTTGTACGCCCCTTCACGCAAGGGCAAATCCTCCGAAATCCTGGCTGCCAGTGCTTTCAATCCGCTGTCAAACGAACCATCTTCACTGGCAATGCGATAAAAGAGGCCGGCAACATCGCCCTCGAACTTGGCGGTGAAAATCTCCTCAGTCTCCTGCGTGTTCTTGTTATAGACAGCCCTGATTTTCAGATTTCTGGAGTTTTTTGGGGATGCCGTCTTCTCTACCGCACCAATTTCCTTCGTTCCGGCAAACCATGCGGCACCTACCGCGATGGCGTTGGTCGGGTCGATGGACGTGTTAACGGAAATGCCCATCAGTTCCTCGATCCGTTTGCGCACGAACGGAATGTACGCACCTCCGCCAACCATGAGAACGAATTTGAGGTCGTCAGGGCGCAATGAGTTTCTGGTCAGAATTTTCTTCATCATCTCCGCTGTCCCATCTATGGCGGATTTGATAACGTCCTCGAACTCCGAGCGGGTGAGAGTTAGAAGCGAATCGACCGGTTTCCCGTCTTCGTCTTCCAGACTCACCATGCCGAGGTCAATTTCGGCCGAGGTCTTTGTTGAAAGCTCGATTTTTGCCGCCTCAGCCGCGTGCAGCAACCGATACCAGAGCTTGTTGTACTTGCCCTTCTCGCTCTTCA
>NZ_JAEUOL010000083.1 GCF_016789985.1 Accumulibacter sp. | reverse complement strand
ACCGATGCACATGGTCACCATGCCGTAACGCTGCCTGCTGCGCTGCAGGCCATGCACCAGAGTCGCGGTACGGATTGCGCCGGTGGCGCCCAGCGGATGGCCAAGGGCGATCGCCCCGCCCAGCGGGTTCACCTTCGCCGGGTCGAGTTCGAGCGTCCGGATCACCGCCAAGGCCTGTGCGGCAAACGCCTCGTTGAGCTCGAACCAGTCGACCTCATCCTGGCGGACACCGGTCTGCCTGAGCACCCGCGGGATGGCCTCGACCGGCCCGATGCCCATGATCTCGGGCGCCACACCAGCCACTGCGAAGCCGGCAAAGCGAGCCAGCGGCGTGAGGTTGAACTGCTTGAGGATCTTCTCCGAAACCAGCAACACGGCAGCCGCGCCATCCGACATCTGCGAGCTGTTTCCGGCGGTGACCGAACCACGCGCCGCGAAAACCGGGCGCAACCTGGCCAGTCCTTCAACGCTGCTGTCACGCCGCGGGCCTTCGTCGTTCTCGGCCAGATACTCCTTGACCGTCACCGCACCGCTGCGCAGGTTGGGGAGCCGCGCCTGAACCGCATAGGGTGAAATCTCGGCCCTGAAATGGCCAGCATCAATCGCCGCGCAGGCCTTCTGGTGCGAGGCCACGGCGAAGGCATCCTGGTCCTCGCGGGAAATCTTCCACTGCGCGGCGACCTTCTCGGCAGTAATGCCCATGCCGAAACCGATCGCGTAGTTTTCTTCCTTCTCGAAGATGACCGGATTGAGTGCGATCTTGTTGCCCATCATCTGGTTCATCAGCGACATCGTTTCGGTACCACCGGCAATCATCACATCGGCTTCACCGAGGCGGATGCGGTCGGCAGCCATCGCCACGGTCTGTACGCCGGAGGCGCAGAAACGGTTCACCGTGACACCGGGAACGGTGTTCGGCAGACCGGCCAGCAACAGGCCGATACGCGCGACGTTCATCCCCTGCTCCGCTTCGGGCATCGCGCAACCGACGATGACATCCTCGACCAGTACCGGGTCGAGACCCGGCGCTTGCGCCATCACCGAGCGGATGGCGTGCGCCAGCATGTCGTCCGGGCGAACGTGGCCCAGCATGCCCTTGCGCCGGCCGACCGGCAGGCGCGTCGCGGCGACGATGTAGGCGTCCTGAATCTGTTTGCTCATGATGTGTTCTCCTTGCTCGCTCAGTTACGCAGCGGCTTGCCGGTTTCCAGCATATGCTGGATACGTTGCCGGGTTTTCTGGTTCTTCAGCAGTTCGACGAAAAGCTTGCGCTCGACGGTCAGCAACCACTGCTCGTCGACCAGCGCTCCGGTCTCGATGTCGCCACCGCAGAGCGCGGTCGCTGCCGCCTTGGCGACGGCGTAGTCGTGCGCCGAAATCATGCCGCCTTCCTTCATGTTGGCCAGCATCATTTCGCAGTTGGCGATGCCGGTGCGCCCGGCCACCTTGATGCCGCGCGGCGACAGGCGCGGGTAATAGCCCGCCTCGGCCAGGCCGCGTGCCTCGCGCAAGGCCACATAGAGGAGTTCGTGAGCGTTGAAGACGACCTTGTCCGATTCGACGGCAAAGCCGAGCTCCTTCGCCTGCGCGCCGCTCTTCGACACGTTGGCCATGGCGATGGTCAAGAACACCGGCTGAATGAACTCGAACGGGTCGTTGCCGCCGGTCTGCGCCGCCGACTGTGCAGCGCGAATGGCAAACTCCTTGCAGCCGCCGCCGGCCGGAATCAGGCCGACCCCGGCCTCGACCAGACCGATGTAGCTCTCCAGCGCGATCACCCGTTTGGCGGCGTGCATCAGGAACTCGCAGCCGCCACCCAGAGCCATGCCCTGTACCGCCGCGACCACCGGCACCTTGGCGTACTTGAGTGCCATCGAGGTGTTCTGGAACTCGGCGACGTAGGTTTCCAGCAGTTCGAACTGGCCGGCAGCGATCGCCTCGGCGACCTCCTTGAGGTTGGCGCCCAAGGCGAACGGTGCCTCGTGCCAGACGACCAGCCCCTGAAAATCGGCCTCGGCACGGGCCACGGCTTCCTGCATGCCGACGATCACGTCGCGCCCGAGGGTGTGATTGCGCGACTTGACACTGACGATGGCGATGCCGTCGTCGAGCTGCGGCAGTTTCCACAAGCGGACACCTTCGTTCTCCCACACGGTAATGCCGGCCACTGGCTGCTCCCCCGGTACACGCTCGGGGAAGACCTGGCGCTGGTAGACCGGCAATGCCGAACGCGGCCGATAAGCATCGGCGCTCGCCGAGTAGGAACCCTGGGCGGCATGAACGCCCTGCCCGGCAACCCGACCAAAGACCCAGGCCGGCAGTGGTACCTGACTCATCGCCAGGCCAGCGTCGATGTCGGCCCGAATGGCCTCGGCAATCGCCTGCCAACCGGCGGCCTGCCAGCTTTCGAACGGTCCCTGCGCCCAACCGAAACCCCAGCGCATCGCGAAGTCGAGATCGCGCGCGTTGTCCGCGATGTCAACCAGGTGAAAGGCCGAGTAATGGAAGATGTCGCGAAAGATCGCCCACAGAAACTGCGCCTGCGGATGTCCGCTGGCGCGCAACTGGGCGAATTTCTCGGCCGGGTCACGGTTCTTCAGGATCGCCAGAACCGTCGGATCGATGTCGCCCGCCGTCTCGCGATAATCCTGGAGAGCAAGGTCGAGGACCTTGATCGCACGGCCATCCTTGCGGAAAATGCCGCAGCGCGTCTTCTGTCCCAGCGCGCCCTTGCCGATCAGCGCGGTGAGCCAGGCCGGCACACCGTAGTATCCATGCCAGGGGTCTTGCGGCAACGTGTCCTGCATAGTCTTGATGACATGCGCCAGGGTATCCAGCCCGACGACATCGGCAGTGCGATAGGTGGCACTTTTCGGGCGGCCGATGATCGGACCGGTCAGCGAGTCGACGATGTCGAAACCGAGGCCAAACCGCCGGGTGTGATGCATGACGGCAAGGATGGAGAAAACGCCGACCCGGTTGGCGACGAAGTTGGGCGTGTCGAGCGCGCGCACGATGCCCTTGCCAAGACGCGACACCAGCCAGGATTCGAGCTTGTCGAGCAGCGCCGGCTCGGTGCTGCGGGTGGCGATCAGTTCCACCAGATGCATGTAGCGCGGTGGGTTGAAGAAATGGATGCCGCAGAAGCGCGTGCGCAGTGCTTCGGGAAGGCCTTCCGACAGACGGTTGATCGACAGCCCGGAGGTATTCGAAGCGATGATTGCCTCAGCCGGGATGAAGGGCGCGATCTTGCGATAGAGATCGTCTTTCCACTCCATCCTTTCGGCGATGGCTTCGATGATCAGGTCGCAATCCTTGAGCAGATCGAGGTGCTGCTCATAGTTTGCGGCGTCGATGTAGCCGACGCGGTCCTTGGTCGCCAGGGGCGACGGCTCCAGCTTGCGGAGCCCGTCGATGGCTTTTCTGACGATCCCGTTGGGATCGCCCTCCCTGTCCGGCAGGTCGAAAAGCACTACCGGCACTTCGGCATTCGCTAGGTGCGCGGCAATTTGCGCGCCCATCACGCCCGCCCCGAGTACGGCGGCCTTGCGTACGATGAAGTTGCTCAAGCTGTCCTCCTTTTCTGGGTCGTCTACGCTCGCCGGGAACATCCCGCCGCGGCTATGCACAAAGCCACTCAAACGAACGTTTGAATTATACGCGAACTATTGCCTGAGTCAACACGAAAAAGATGGCGCCGCTTGGTAATTTCCGCCTCACGGCAAGCAGCGACGACCGTCAGGCACGGCCCGGCAGCCTCAGGCTTGTCGCCGTCAGTCGATTTCCGGCAGGGCCCGCTTGTTGCCGTGTTGGTCGATCGCCACGTAGGTCAGCACGGCTTCGGTCACCTTCACGGTGATCGGTTGCGCCGGGTGGCGTTCGGCGAAGACCTCCACCCGGACGGTGATCGAGGTGCGGCCGATACTGACCACTTCGGCAAAAAAGCTGACGACATCGCCGACCGATACCGGCTGCTTGAACAGGAAGGAATTCACCGCTACCGTGGTCACCCGGCCACGCGCCCGGCGCATCGCGGGGATCGCTCCGGCAACGTCGACCTGCGCCATGATCCAGCCGCCGAAAACATCACCCTGCGGATTGACTTCGGAGGGCATCGGCACGACGCGCAGGATCGGCTGCCTGTCGGGCAATTGCGTCATGGTGTCAGGCATGTTGGCTCCTCAGATAGTTGAGCGGTCCCCCAGTAAACGGCGCGAAGCCGGTTCCGAAGATGACACCGGCGTCGGCCAGATCGGCATCGGCGACGATCCCGTCGCGCACCAGTTGCTGCGTACGTTCGAGCAGCGGCTTGACCAGGCGGATGGCAAGCCCGTCCGGGACCGCACCCGCCGGGCCTTTGGTCGGCTTGCCGCCAGGGTAATCGTAGAAACCTCGGCCGCTCTTCCTGCCCAGGTGACCGGCGTTGAAGCGCTCGACCAAGCAGCGTGGTGGTTCGGCGGAAGCGCCAGCCAGACTCCTTCCGGCAGCCATCGCGACGTCGAGTCCGACCATGTCGACCAGTTCGATCGGCCCCATGGGCATGCCGAAGGCGAGCATGGCCTCGTCCACGGTTTCCGGCCTGCTGCCCTCGTCCACCGCGCGCATTGCCTCCAGCATGTAGGGCCCGAGGACGGCGTTGACCAGGAAACCCGGCGCGCTTTTCACTGGCAGCGACAGGCGGTCGATCTGCCGGACGAAAGCGGTCGCCCGCTGCACGCTCTCATGGTCGGTTCCATCGGCGGCGACGACCTCGACCAGCGGCATCTTGGCGACCGGGTTGAAGAAGTGGATGCCGATCAGTCGCTCGGGCCGCGCGAGCACCATACGCAGATCTTCGATGCGCAGGCTAGAGGTATTGGTTGCCAGCACGGCGTCCGGTCTGATCCGCCTCTCGATCTGTTCGAGCAGGGCGTGCTTGGCTTCGAGATTCTCGAAGATTGCCTCGATCACCACGTCGGCCTGCCGCGCGCCGTGCCCCTCGGGATCCGGGATCAGGCGATCCATGACGTTACGCAGTTCCCGTCCGTCCCTGATCCGCTGACTCCAGCCCGAGTAGGCACGCTGCAGGGCAGGTGCGATTCGTTCCATCCCCTGATCCTGCAGGGTGACGGTGAGCCCGCGCAGCGCGCACCAGGCGGCGATGTCACCACCCATGACGCCGGCGCCGACGACATGCACCCGCCCGGCCTGAAAAGCGCCCGCCTTGCCGAAGCTCTTCAGGCGCTCCTGCAGAAAGAACACACGCACCAGGTTGCGCGCCGTCGGCGAGCGAACGATGCTGTCGATCAGTCCGGGCGCAGCCAGCGCATTACCCTGGTGTCGGGCCCAGATGTCGATAATCGCGTAGGGCGCCGGATAGTGCTCGCGACGCGCGCGCCTGGCAAGCTGCTGGCGTGCGCCACTCGCCACCACACCCTTGAACGGGCCGTTGAGCAGGCGTTGCAGCAGGGGGAGACGGCGGCGTGGCGAATTGGCCACGACCAGCAGCGCGGCAGCGCTGTCCATGACGCGCGGCGGCACACAGTCGTCGGCCAGGCCGAGACGTTTGGCCTTCTTGGCATCGATCGTCTTGCCGGTCAACATCATGTCGAGCGCCGCCTGCGGCCCGATCCGCTCGGGCAGGCGCAGCAGGCCGCCCCACCCAGGCACGATGCCGAGCATCACTTCCGGCAGACCCATCCGGGTCGACGGCTCATCCACGGCCAGCAGGTAACGGCAGGCGAGCGCCAGTTCGAGACCGCCGCCGAGGCAATGCCCGCGAACCAGCGCCAGGGTGGGATAGGGCAGTGCCGCCAGACGGTTGAAAAGTTGCCAGCCGCGTGTCACGAGCTCGATCCCTTTCTCCGGCGTATCGAGCTGGGTGAATTCCTGGATGTCGGCACCGGCAATGAAGCCGGCTGCCTTTCCGGAGCGGAAGATCAGCCCTTTCGGCGGGCTATCCTCGAGTTGATCGAGCAGCAGGGCGAGTTCGTTCATCACGCCGCTCGACAGTGAATTGGCCGATTCTCCGGCCTTGTCGAACGTCGCCCAGGCCAAACCCGCGTCATCGACTTCGAGGCGCCAGTGCCGGTAGGGGTTTGCAGTACTGTCCATACGTTTTCCTCTATTGCCGTACTCGCTGTCACGGCTCGAGTCGAGCCGCACATCGCGAGCAGCAAGCCTTTCGCGACAAGTTCGCTTCATCCTTCGCCACATCGGCCAACTGCCGACAACGAAGCGCTCACGCTGCTCAGCCGATCGTTTCGACCAGCATCGCCCCGCCCTGCCCACCACCGATGCAGATTGCCGCAATACCACGCCTGGCGTTGGTGGCATGCAGGGCGTGCAGCAGGTGGAGGACGATGCGGGCACCCGATGCCCCGACCGGGTGGCCGGCAGCGATTGCTCCGCCGTCCACGTTGAGCTGCTCCGGCGCGAGCGTTCCGAGGGCGCCCGACAGACCGAGTTCGTCACGGCAATAGTCGTCGGATTCCCAGGCGGCGACGCAGGCGAGCACCTGGGCGGCGAAAGCTTCGTTGATTTCCCAGAGATCGATGTCGGCCAAGCCAAGTCGCTGTCGCTGCAAGATCGGCGTTGCGGCGTGCACCGGTCCAAGCCCCATCTGCGCTGGATCGAGGCCGGCCCACTGGGTATCACTGATCCTGCCCAGAGGCGCGAGCCGCCACTTGTCCACTGCCGCCTCAGACGCCAGGATCAGCCAGGCCGCACCATCGGTGATCTGCGAACTGTTGCCGGGCGTCACCCGGCCATACTTGCGGTCGAAAAAGGGTTTGAGCTTGGCCAGACCGGTCATGCTGGAGTCCGCACGCACGCCGTCGTCGTCGGCGTAGACGCGGCCCTTGACATCGACCAGCGGCACAATTTCGCCGAAGCGTCCGGCGACACGCGCCGCCAGGGCACGCTGGTGGCTGCGCACGCTGTATTCATCCATCTGCTGGCGCGAGATGCCGAAGCGCCAAGCGAGGTTTTCGGCGGTCTGCCCCATCAGCAGACCGACCACCGGATCGGTCAGACCCTTGAGCAGACCGATCACCGGCGACAACAACTGCGTCGGACGGAGTCGGGCAAACATGCCGATTTTCTGCCCGACGCTCCTCGCCTGCATCATCTGGGCGAACCAGCGCACCATCGCTTCGTTGTACAGCAGGGGGGCATGTGACAAGGCATCGACGCCGCCGGCAAGCACCAGTTGCGCGCGACCATTCTGGATATTGGCGACCGCCGAGTCGATCGCCTGCATACCGCTGGCGCAGTTGCGCATCACCGTCCACGCCGGCACCTGATGGCCACAGCCAAGACGCAGGGCGACGACGCGAGCGATGTTCACCTCGTCGGGCGACGGACTGGCGCAACCGAGAATCACCTCATCGAACGCAGCGGGTACGAACGGCTGTCGGATGAGCAGTGCACGCCCCGACTGTACCGCCAGATCGCTGGCGGCGAAAGGACCGGGCGCATTGCGTCCCTTGAGGAAGGGCGTACGTGCGCCATCGACCACGTAAACGGGCTGGAATGCCACCTATCTTCTCCTTCGTTCAGGCTGACCTCAGGGCAACAGGAGACACGGAACTCTCGCTCCGTGCCTCGGGCTTTGGAGCAGGTGGCGGCCGGCTATGCCGCCGCTTTGTGCAACAGCGGCTGCTGCCGCATGCGGCCCAGGTCGTGCGGAAAGTCGTCCACCCGGATGACGACATCGCGCAACTCGTTGCGTCGCTTGAGCACGGCGTACTCGGCCGACGTCACGATGCCGGCAGCGAATGCTGCATGCGCCAGGTCGCGGACGTTGGCACCGGGGTTGTCGAGCAGCACGCCGCTCTTCTCGGCCGTACGGATCTTGGCCTCGATCGGTTCGGCTTCGATACTTGCGGCCAGCGCCAGTTCGAGCGCGCCGACAGCCTCCGCTTCGGTCTTCGGCAGATAGGTTTCGGCGGTCAGGCGGTCGCGCGATGCCGATGGTCCGATCAGCAGCTTTGCCACTTGGTGACCGATGCGGTCCGACGGCACGTCATAGGGGTGACCGAGCGGAAAGACCAGACGGTAGAGCATGCGGCCGATCCAGCGCACGGGGAAGTTGGCAATCACCCCGTCGAAGGCCATCTGTGCCTTGTACATCGCATCCCACATCGCCCAGTGCATCAACGGTGCGTCGGCCTGCTGACGTCCTTCAGACTCGTAGCGCTTGAGGGTCGCCGAGCACAGATAGAGCATCGAGAGAATGTCGCCGAGACGCGCCGACAGTTTCTCGCGGCGCTTCAGCTCGCCGCCCAGAACCAGCATCGAGATATCGGCCAGGAAGGCGAAGGCCGACGAGAAGCGGGTGAGCTGCTGGTAGTAGCGTCTGGTCTCCGGCGCCACGTTGGCCGGCACGGCGACAAAATGAGAACCGGTAAGCCCCTTGCCCAAGGCGCCGAAGGCGTGCCTGATGGTGAACACGAAGTGTCCGAAGAGGGCGCGGTCGAAGTCGCGCAGGCCCTGCTGGCCGTCCGGGTTGAACGCTGCCTTCATCTCTTTCAGGACATAGGGATGGCAGCGGATGGCCCCCTGACCGAAGAGGATCATGCTGCGCGTCAGAATGTTGGCGCCTTCGACGGTGATACCGATCGGCAACTGCTGATAGGCGCGGCCGATGAAGTTGGACGGTCCGAGACAGATGCCCTTGCCGCCGACGATGTCCATGCCGTCATTGACCACCTGACGGGCCCGCTCGGTAACATGGTACTTGGCTATCGCCGAGACGACCGACGGCTTCTCGCCGAGATCGATCGCGCCGGCGGTCATCTTGCGCACTGCGTCCATCATGTAGGTGTAGGCGCCGATCCGGGTCAGCGGCTCCTCGACCCCTTCGAAACGGCCAATCGCCATCTTGAACTGGCTGCGCACCCGTGCATAGGCACCGACACTGCGCGCGGTCAGTTGCGCCATGCCGGTATTCGAAGACGGCAGTGAGATCGAGCGACCAGCCGCCAGACACTCCATCAGCATCCGCCAGCCCTGGCCGACCATCGCCGGACCACCGATCACGTAGTCGAGCGGCATGAAGACATCCTTGCCGCGGGTCGGGCCGTTCATGAACATCGCGTTGAGCGGGAAGTGCCGACGACCGATCTCTGCACCGGGGGTGTCGCGTGGCACCAGCGCACAGGTGATCCCGACATGCTTCCTGCCACCGAGCAGCCCGTCCGGGTCGTAGAGGTGGAAAGCGAGGCCGAGGATGGTGCACACCGGTCCCAGCGTAATGTAGCGCTTGTCCCAGGTGACCCGCATGCCGAGTACTTCCTTGCCCTGCCACATGCCCTTGCAGACGATGCCCACGTCAGGAATCGAGCCGGCGTCCGAACCGGCCCACGGACTGGTCAGCGCGAAAGCCGGAATTTCGATGCCCTTCGCCAAGCGTGGCAAATAGTGATTCTTCTGCGCTTCGGTACCGTAGTGCAGCAACAATTCGGCCGGACCGAGCGAGTTGGGCACCATCACCGAAACAGACAGCGCCGAGCAGCGGGTCGACAGTTTGGTGACGATCTGTGAATGCGCGTAGGCCGAGAACTCAAGCCCGCCGTACTTCCTCGGGATGATCATCCCGAGGAAGCCCTTGTCCTTGATGTACTGCCACGCCTCGGGCGGCAGATCATACAGCTCGCTCGTCACTCGCCAATCGTCGACCAGCGCGCAGGCCTGCTCGACCTCGTTGTCCATGAACGACTGTTCTTCCGGGGTCAGCTTGGGTACCGGATAGGCCAGCAGCTTGTTCCAGTCGGGATCGCCACGGAACAGTTCGCCATCCCACCAGACCGTGCCTGCCTCGAGCGCGACGCGTTCGGTCTCCGACATCTGCGGCAGAATCCGTTTGTAGGTACTGAAGATCGGCCGGCTGACCAGCGTTCGTCGCAAGGGACGAACGCCGAACAACACGGCCAGGCTCACCACGGTGGCACCGATGAGTATCGAGATGATCGTTGTGATCATGGCTGTTTCTCCTGTCATTGGTCTTGGGTTCTAGATCTCGGGTCTGATTTCTCTGGCCGCCTTTTCTGGCGACTCTTTTTGCTTTACTGCCGGCTCGTCGAATTGCGGCAAGGGCGCACGCAGACCACCGAGCAGGAAGGGCATCAAGCGCTGCGCGAGCCGCCTGGCGAATGCACTGTCGTCGAATTCCTCGGCCGGCATCTCGCCGGCCAGATCACCGACTTCGACACCGGTAACCACGCGCAGCACATCCGTGCCGGCAATGGCATACGACATGGCGCCAAGCATGAAATGCAGACGCCAGACGATCTCGGCTTGCGGCACGTCTGGCAAGGCCCGGTATAGCGCCCGTTTGTAACGCTCGATGACTTCCGCGTACTCGCCGGCAAAAAACGTCTGAATGAACTCGGCCGGCTCGGTCAGGGTGCGCCCAAGCAGGCGCAGAAAGGTCATGCCGCCCAAGGCCGGATTCTCGCCCATGCGCAACAGGGTTCCGAAAAATGCCTCGAGAATCTGCGATGGCTTGAGCGCTCCTCCGACCACCTGCTGTTCGAGGCGATCGAGGGCGCGCAAACGTTCCTCGTTGAGCCAGCCGAGACGACGCCGGAACACTTCGCGCAGCAACGCCTCCTTGGAGCCGAAATGGTAGTTGACCGCTGCCAGGTTGACCTCGGCTGCCCCCGTAATCATGCGCATCGACGTCGCTTCATAGCCGTTTTCCATGAACAGCCGTTCTGCTATATCGAGGATGCGCTCACGGGTATCACTGTTGGTCTTTTGTTCGGACATTGGCTCGCTGACCCAGGAATGGTGGAAGGCGAATGATTGAACCGCTTGGCAAGCGACTTCTTTCAAACGTTCGTTTTGATGTTACGGCCAGAAAAGTGGGAACGCAAGAGTTTTCTGCAGTTTTCTGTATCCCGGTTGAAGACTGGGTCGACAACAGAGCATACTCTGCAGTTCATGGACTCGATCGAGCAGCCGAAAAGATGCGTCGTACCTCCTCGCACGACCCCGCCCTCGGCTCGCCACCGGTTGCCGACGCCCATCTCGCCAGCACGCTGAACAAGCTGCTACCGTATCTGTGGCAGTACAGGTGGCGTGTCCTGCTCGCCCTATCGTGCCTGTTCGCGGCCAAAGTCACCAATGTCGGCGTGCCACTGGTCTTCAAGCAGATGATTGACGGCCTGGGCAGCACTCAGCAAGCACTCGCCTTGCCCGCCCTGTTGCTCCTGCTCTACGGAGCGCTGCGCTTTTCCACCTCACTGTTCACCGAATTGCGCGAGATCCTTTTTGCACGCGTCACGCAACGTGCCGTGCGGCGGATCGCCCTCGAGGTCTTCCGGCACCTGCACGAACTCTCGCTGCGCTTCCATCTTGAACGGCAGACGGGAGGTGTTTCGCGCGACATCGAGCGCGGCAGCCGATCAATCTCCAGCCTGATCAGCTATACGCTCTACTCGATCCTGCCCACGCTGGTCGAGATCAGCCTGGTACTCGGCGTCCTCCTGGTCAGGTACGACGTCTCCTTCGTCCTCATCACTCTGGCCTCGCTGACCGCCTATGTGGTATTCACGGTCAAGGTCAGCAACTGGCGCATCGCCATCCGCCGCAAGGTCAACGAAACCGATTCGGCAGCCAATACGCGTGCCATCGACAGCCTGCTGAACTACGAAACCGTCAAGTACTTCAACAACGAAGACTACGAGGCTGGGCGTTACGATCGGCAGATGCAACACTGGGAAGACGCCGCCACGCGCAGCCAGATTTCGCTCTCCTGGCTCAACTTGGGCCAGCAGTGCATCATCGCACTCGGTGTCACGGCAATGATGTGGCAAGCGGCCAGCGGAGTGGTCGCCAACAGCATGACGATTGGCGATCTGGTGCTGGTCAACGCTTTCCTGATTCAACTCTACATGCCGCTCAACTTCCTTGGCGTGGTGTACCGCGAGATTCGCCAGGCGCTCACCGACATCGAACGCATGTTTGACCTGCTGGCGGTCAACCGCGAGATCGCCGATGCCCCCGACGCGCTTACCCTTGCCCCTGGGCCGATGCAGATCGCTTTCTCGGAGGTCGCGTTTTCCTACGAAGCAAACCGACAGATCCTGCATGGCGTCAGCTTCACCATTCCTGCCGGGCACACGGTCGCCGTGGTCGGCCAGTCGGGTTCCGGCAAATCGACTCTGGCGCGCCTGCTCTATCGCTTCTACGATGTCAGCGGCGGCTGCATCCTGCTCAATGGCTGTGATCTGCGGCAACTCACCCAGTCCAGCCTGCGTGCTGCAATCGGCATCGTGCCGCAAGATACCGTACTGTTCAACGACAGCATCTATTACAACATCCAGTACGGCAACCCGCAGGCCAGCCGCGACCAAGTCCTGGCGGCGGCCGGCGCGGCGCAACTCGCCAATTTCATCGAGCAACTGCCAGGAGGCTATGAGACGCGCGTCGGGGAGCGCGGATTGAAACTATCGGGTGGCGAAAAGCAACGGGTTGCCATCGCCCGAGCCCTGTTGAAAAACCCGCCGGTGTTGATCTTCGATGAAGCCACCTCGGCACTCGACTCGAAAACCGAAAAGGCCATCCAGATCAGCCTGGACAGTGCCGCCCGCGGTAGAACGACCCTGGTGATCGCGCACCGCTTGTCGACGATCATGAATGCCGACGAGATCCTGGTCATCGATACCGGCCGCATCGTCGAGCGCGGCACCCACCAGCAACTCGTCGAGGCCGGCGGCGCCTATGCCCAGATGTGGGCCCTGCAGCAACTCGAGGAGTCCGCCGAGACCGGCGCCGAGCAGCGCCCGCCGATCTGACGGCAGACACGCAAAAGCCAGGCCGTAGCCGAGCCAGGCCTTTCAGGACAAGCTCAAGGCGCATGGCATGACCTGCTCGATGAGCCGGCAAGGAAACTGCTGGGATAACGCCCCGACGGAAAGCTGGTTCAACCGCTTCAAGAACGAGCGGGCGCATGGCGTTCGTTACGCCACGCACGCCGAGATCAAGGCTGCCGCCTTTGAATACATTGAGGTCTTTTACAACAGAAAACGGCAGCATTCGACCCTCGGCTACAAGTCGCCCATGCAGTTCCTGGCGGCTTGGCTCAGCAGCCAGAATCAGGAAAAAAGGGCCGCATGAAACCCACTCGTTGGCAGACGAAAAACCGAGGGAACCTCATAGCCTCCGATGAATGGCAGTTATTTGTGGCTGCAACAACGTCCTCCTCCGCTCTTCTGTTCGCTTCCACGATACCGTATCCTTTCGGCATGAGCGAATGGCAATCCTTGGCGGTTGAGAATCCCGAAATCCCCGAAGTCCTCGACATGGACGGCGGAGAAACGATTGGCGCCGCCGAAGCGATCGGCGACGACTACGCCATGGCCATCCAGCTCCGGATGGAGCTGCGCGCATCCATCGCACGCGAGAAGCCCAAGTTCCTTTGCCCGATCTGCCAAGTCCCCGTCTATCTGGTTTCCCGCAAGGAGGGCCGGCGCTTCTTCTTCCGCCATCTGATCGAGGATGGCCGCTGCTCCGCCCACACCCGGGGCGAGCTGGGCGAGAAGGAGATCGACGCCCGCCGATACAACGGAGCCAAGGAAAGCCGCGACCACCTCCGGATGAAAGAGATCGTCGCCGAGAGCATCGCCTGCGACCCGAGGTTCTCCCTGCCGAAGACCCAGGAGACTTGGAAGGGGGCACTCGGAGGGTGGCGCTGGCCGGATGTCCAGGCCAAGTTCGGTGAACTGCGGATGGCCTTCGAGATCCAGCTCTCCACGACCTACATTCGCGTCATCGCCGAGCGGCGGGAGTTCTATCTCCGGGAGGGCGGGCTGCTGGTCTGGCTGTTCAAGCGCTTCGACGAAAGCGGCAACCGCCTCACGCAAGACGACGTCTTCTACAACAACAACCGCAACGTGTTCCTGGCCAGCGAGGAGACGCTGGCGGCCTCGAAGGCGGCCGGCAAGCTGTGCCTCGAATGCCGATGGACAGAGCCGGTCTTAGACGGCGGCTCGGTCGTCCTCCATTGGCAGCGAAAGATCGTTTCCATCGACGATCTCACCGTCGACACCGAGCGGCAGCGGATCTTCTTCTACGATTTCGACGGAACCGTCGCCCGGCTGTCCGCGAACGCGAAAGCCGCCCGGGAGGAGACGCTGCGGCGACGCTTCGAGGCGTTCTGGCTGGATCGGGCCGAGCGCGGCCGGAGCGACGGACGCGACGACTTGGGGCCTTGGAACGGCTTCAGGAAGGCCTTTGACGAGATCGGATTGAAGCTGACGACCTATCCTGGCGGGGAAGGCTCGGAGACTCTGCTCAATGCCCTGTATAGCGCCAAGCACGGCCGGATCATCGGGTGGAGCTACAAGAAGTTCATCGAGATCGCGCACCGCATCGCCGGCGGCCACAAGCCCTACCTGTGGGCTTTCCGCCTAGCGCTGGCTGCCTACGATAGGCGGGCGTTGATCCTGTCCGAGGACCAGTCCGGGCTGTGGCGGAAGAAGGTCGCGCGCTACAAGGACTTGATGGACGAGGGAGCCGCGGAATACCAGCCGGACCGCCGCTTTGACGGTCTCGTCGCCTTCCTGTTTCCGGAGATCGCCGACGGCCTCGGAAAGTATCCGACCCCCGAGCCTGGAAAAGGCTAGGGCCTCCGAAGAGGCCCCAGATGCCGGCTCAACTCGCCGGATTTATTTCAACAGATTTAGGAAACGGTTCAGCCGTTGCCTGGCTTTTGCGAATCCTGCTTGCTGCCGACGGGAGCAAGTCTAACTGGTTGCCGAATCGCTCGCTGCTTCCGGCCGGTCGAGCAGTTCGATGAAGGCCATCGGCGCATTGTCACCATCGCGGAAACCGCACTTCAGAATCCGCAGATAGCCCCCGCTTCGCATCGCGTAACGCGGCCCGAGTTCGTCGAACACTTTGACCACCATATCGCGATCGCGCAGCCGGTCGAAAGCCAACCGACGATTGGCCAGACTTGGCGTCTTGCCGAGCGTGATGATCGGCTCGACCACCCGCCGCAGCTCCTTTGCTTTCGGCAGTGTGGTCTTGATGACCTCCGAACGCAGAAGTGAGACGGTCATGTTCTGCAACATCGCCAGCCGGTGCGAGCTGGTACGGTTCAGTTTGCGAAGCCCCAAACGGTGACGCATATCAATTCCTTCCTGTTCTTTTCCGGCTGTTCACTTCTCAAGCCCGGCGGGCGGCCAGTTCTCGAGTTTCATGCCCAGGGTCAGGCCGCGAGCGGCCAGCACTTCCTTGATTTCATTAAGTGACTTGCGCCCGAGGTTGGGCGTCTTCAGCAACTCGTTCTCGGTTCTCTGGATCAGATCACCGATGTAGTAGATGTTCTCGGCCTTGAGGCAGTTGGCCGAGCGTACGGTCAGCTCGAGGTCATCGACCGGCCGCAAAAGCAGCGGGTCAACCTGGATCGTCTTCTGATACTCGACCGGCATTGCCGTTCCGGCAAGGTCGGCGAATACCGAGAGCTGTTCCATCAGGATGCGTGCGGCAGTGCGGATCGCCTCTTCCGGCTCGATTGCACCATTCGTCTCGATATCCATCACCAGCTTGTCAAGATCGGTCCGCTGCTCGACACGCGCGCTCTCCACCGCGTAGCTCACCCGGCGCACCGGGCTGAAAGACGCATCGAGGACGAGCCGACCGATGCTCTTGCCACCATCACCCAGTTCCCGCAGGTTGCCGGCAACATAGCCGCGCGAACGCTCGACCTTCATCTCCATCGCCAGCTTGCCGCCGGCCGAGAGGTGGGCGATGATGTGTTCGGGGTTGATTATCTCGACATCGTGCGAGACTTCGATATCCCCGGCCCGAACGATTCCCTTGCCTTCCTTGCGAAGGTGCAGGACAACCTCTTCGCGGTTGTGCAGCTTGAACACCACTCCTTTGAGGTTGAGCAGGATGTCGACAACGTCCTCCTGCACACCGTCGATCGTCGAATACTCGTGCAGGACGCCTTCGATGGTGACTTCTGTCGGTGCGTAACCAGGCATCGACGAGAGCAGAATACGGCGCAAAGCGTTGCCGAGCGTGTGTCCGTAGCCGCGTTCAAACGGCTCCATGACCACTCGTGCATGCACCGGCGACAAGCTCTGCACATCAATGATGCGCGGTTTAAACAATCCACTGCTTTGCATGTACAGTCCTTTGCCTGATTCCTTCAAGCCTCGCCGCTGTTACTTCGAGTACAGTTCGATGACCAGACTCTCGTTGATCGTTGGCGGCAGCTCGCTACGCTCGGGATGCGCCTTGTACGTACCTTTGGCTGTCTTGGCGTCGACCTCGACCCACTCTGGAAAACCCCGGGCTTCGGCAGCAGCGAGCGCCGCCTTGACGCGCAGGTGGGCCTTGGCCTTTTCGCAGACCTCCACGACATCACCCGGACGAACCTGGTAGGACGGAATGTTGACACGCCGACCATTGACCAGGACTCCATTGTGCCGTACCACCTGGCGCGACTCGGAGCGCGATGCCGCAAAACCCATGCGGTAGCAGACGCTGTCCAGACGGGCCTCAAGCAACTGCAGGAGCACCTCACCGGTAACGCCCTTGCGGCGGTCTGCTTCCTGGTAGACCTTGCGGAACTGGCCTTCGAGGACACCATAGATGCGGCGGATTTTCTGCTTCTCCCGCAGGTGTACCCCGTAGTCGGACAGCCGTTGCCCGGACTTCTGGCCATGCTGACCGGGGGCGTACGAGCGGCGTTCGATCGCGCACTTGTCGGTAAAGCACTTCTCACCCTTCAGGAACAACTTTTCGCCTTCGCGGCGGCATTGACGGCACTTCGGATCGAGATTGCGAGCCACTTTTCCTTCTCCTTAAATCCGACGCCGCTTGGGCGGCCGACAGCCATTGTGCGGAATCGGCGTGACATCGGTAATCGCCGTGATCTTCATACCCAGGGCATTGAGCGCACGCACCGAAGACTCGCGTCCGGGGCCGGGCCCCTTGATGCGCACCTCGAGGTTCTTGACACCGCACTCGACCGCCACTCTGCCGGCCGCCTCCGCGGCAACCTGCGCGGCAAAAGGTGTGCTCTTGCGCGAGCCTTTGAAGCCGGCACCCCCGGAGGTCGCCCAGGACAGAGCGTTCCCCTGACGATCGGTGATGGTAATGATCGTGTTGTTGAAAGACGCGTGGATGTGGGCAACGCCCTCTGCCACGTTCTTTCTGATTTTGACTTTCTTGCGAACTTTTACAGCGGTCTTGGCCATAGTCAGGTCCTAGCTCCTATCATTTCTTGCCGGCGATCGGCTTGCGCGGACCCTTGCGCGTACGCGCATTGGTTCGCGTCCTCTGGCCACGCGACGGCAGACCCTTGCGGTGGCGGAGACCACGGTAGCAGCCAAGGTCCATCAACCGCTTGATGCTCATGGTTACTTCGCGACGCAAATCGCCCTCGACACTGAACTTGCCAATCTCGTCGCGCAGACGCTCCAGCTCGGCCTCGGTTAGGTCCTTCATTTTTGTTGAACGTACAACCCCAGCTGCATCACAAATTTTCTGTGCGCGTGGACGTCCGATACCGTAAATCGCGGTAAGCGCGATTTCGGCATGCTGGTGGTTCGGGAGGTTTACGCCTGCGATGCGGGCCATCGATTCACCCCAAAATAATCGAAACTTGCAATTATATCTTCAACCGCTGACAACTCGACGAGTCGCAGCGATCAACCCTGACGCTGTTTGTGACGTTGATCCGAACAGATCACCCGCACAATGCCATGGCGCCGAATGATCTTGCACTTGCGGCAGATCCGCTTGACCGATGCCAGCACTTTCATGATTTACTCCTGATTCTCCGGATCGAGGCGCAGCCAGCCTTTCGCCGATTTTTTGCGTAGAGATTCTTCACTTCGCGCGGAAAACGATTCGCGCGCGACTCAGATCGTAGGGTGTCAGTTGCACTGTCACCTTGTCACCCGGCAGAATCCGGATATAGTGCATCCGCATCTTGCCCGATATGAAGCCAAGAACGATGTGACCGTTCTCCAGTTTCACCCGGAAGGTGGCATTGGGCAGGTTCTCGATTACCTCGCCCTGCATTTCAATCAAGTCTTCCTTTGCCATCCTATTTCGCCGGATATCCGGAGCCTTTGAAGTTCGCTTTCTTCAAAAGGCTCTCGTACTGGTGGGACATGGCATAGGCCTGGACCTGAGTCATGAAATCCATCGTCACAACGACGATGATCAACAGCGAAGTGCCACCGAAGTAAAAGGGCACGTTCCATTTCAGGATCAGAAACTCCGGCAGCAGACA
>NZ_JAEUOL010000072.1 GCF_016789985.1 Accumulibacter sp. | reverse complement strand
GTGCAGGCGGATGATCGACCCGGCATGGTCGTCGAACCGTTGCGCGCGCTGTTGATCGCCGCGGTCGCCCAGCGTGATGAACAGCAAGCCCTGGCGATCGAAGACCAGGCGCGACCCGAAGTGTTGCCCGCCGCTCGATTTCGGGTGCATGCGAAACAGCACCTGCACCTCGCTCAATGTCCTGCCCTTGAGTCTTGCCCGCAATACCTCGGTGCCGTAACCGCCCGTACCCTCGGCAACGTAGGAGAGATAAATCCAGCCGGTCTCGGCGAACCGGGGGTGGAGGGCGATATCGAGCAGCCCGCCCTGGCCGACTGCGGCGACCGGCGGCAGTCCGCGCACGGGTTCCGGATCGAGGCGACCGTCGGCGTCGATCAGCCGCAGGCGTCCCGGGCGTTCGCTCACCAGCATGCGGCGATCGGGCAGGAACGCCAGGCTCCAGGGATGTTCGAGTCCTGCGCTGACGATGCTCAGCCGAAAGCGCTGCACTTCGCTGTCGAACACCTGGGCCAGGACAGGTGGCGGCCAGACGGTGCCGAGCAGCACGATGGCGGCCAGCCGGCGCAATGCGCCGGCGAGGGGGATGGTCAGGCGCGGCATCGAAGCTTGCGGCATGGCGACTCCTCGCGCGGGGCAGGTAAAACGGCTACGGCCCGGAGCTTGCCGCCGGTCGCAGCGGGCGATGATCAGTGGTGTTCAAGTCCGGTAGAATGCAGCACGGGCGGGAAGGTCGCCGCCCGTGGCGCTCGTCCTGCCGGCCGAGTTCATCGACCCTCAATGCTAGCCAAGGCCATGATTACCCATCCCTCCGATTTGCTGCCGCTGAACCAGGACCGCGCGGGCCTGATCCTCACCCCCTGCCCGGGAACGAAAGGAGTCGACGCGGCGACTTCGCTCGACCAGTTGCAATCCGCCGGCGCCGCTGCCGTGGTCACCCTGATGCCGGCCAGCGAGATGGCGAGCAATGGCGTGTCCGATCTCGCCCGGCTCTGCGCGCAGCGTGGCCTGCGGTGGTTCCACCTGCCGATCGAGGACGAGCACGCGCCGGCCGACGATTTCACGCTGGCCTGGCAGGCGCAGCGGCTGGCCCTGCACGGCCTGCTCGACGCCGGGCAGAAGGTCGCCATCCATTGCAAGGGGGGGTCCGGGCGCACGGGGCTGATGGCGGCGCAGATCATGCTCGAACGCGGCTGGTCGAAGGACGACGCGGTGGCCGCGGTCAAAGCGTTGCGGCCGAACGCGCTGAGTCTGGCGGTGCATCGGGATCATCTGGCGCGACTGTCCGTCCAGCAAACTCCGGGCGAATGACTTTTTGCCCGGCCCGCCGTGCCGGGTGGTGTCGGTCGGCGCCTCACCCGGCGGCAACCGGTCAGGCTCAGGCGCGCAGTTCGAGGTTGCGCCAGAAGCCGCCGGATTGTCCGAAATCGGTCGTTTGCAGGGCGGCGATGAAAAGTCGATCGTCTTCACTGATGTGACGCTCGAACCAGTACTCGCAGTAACGCAGGAAGGAATGTGCGTCGCGGGCGCCGCGGACCATTTCGCCGAGCGCCCTGTCCAGCAACCGCAGCGTATCCTCGTGAATCCGCGCATGATCAACGAAATCCAGACCGGCCTCTTCGGCAATCCGTTCTTCCGTCGCAAAATGCATGGCGAAATACCCGAGCAGTGCTTCGAACTCGTCGAACGGGACATGACTGCTCTCGAAACAGACTGTCTTGAGTGCTTCGATACGGCAGAAAATCTCCTCGTGCTGGGCGTCGATTTCCGGTAAATCGACCAACAACTGCTCCGGCAGCAGGCCGGGAAAGCAAGCATCCATGACAAGTCTCCTCACGAAATTTTCACGTTTCTATTCTTATCCTGGCAGTATAGGAATAGGCGCACGAAAACTCCAGCGAAATCAGAGTTAAGTCAGCGAAATAAGGACGGCAAGCGGGCGCTGGCGTGCCCAGGTTGTCCGAGCCACCGGTGCGGCGGAATGCTAGGGCCAGAACAGCCAGCAATGGGCGAGCGTCGCGATGGCGCCGAGAAAAGGCAGCGACCAGGCGTGGAAGCTCCACCAGGCTTGTCGCTGACCGAGCAGACGCAGGGCGATGAGGTTGGCGAGCGAGCCGATCAGCAAGCCGAACCCGCCGACGTTGACCGCCCAGGCAATGATTCGCCAGTCCCCGCTATGCTCGGCAAGCAGAATGGCCCCCGGCACGTTGCTGATCACTTGCGAGGTCAACACGCCGGCCAGATAGAGACGCTGCGGATCGTGCAGTCCCACCGAGGCGACCAGGGCCTGCACCCGCGGTAACTCGGTGAACAGGCGCAGGTCGATGAACATCAGGATGAATACGACGATCAGTGCCCAGTCGACCTGTCGCCAGATGTGCCGGAAGGCGGCAGCGAAAATCGCGCCGACGACGGCCAGGCCGAGCCACGGCCGGCGCAGTTCGAGCAGCAGCAGGAAGACCGGATAGAGCAGCAGGCTGGTCCACAACAGGGCACGGCTCAAGGGCGGCGGTGTGATGTCTTCATGCGTCTCGATCGGCCGCGCCGAAAAGGCGAGCAGCGTCAGCAGGAGCAGCGTGCCGAGCAGAATCGCCGCCAGCGGCGCCATCTCGCCGACGAAGGCCGCGAAGGTGGCGCCCGAACGATGCCAGAGGAACAGGTTCTGCGGGTTGCCCATCGGGGTGAGCACCGAACCGGCATTGACCGCGAGTGCTTCGAAAATCACCAGGCGGGCGGTCGGCAGGGCAGCCATGCCATGCAATCCAAGGGTCAGCGGGACGACGATGAAGAGGGCGATGTCGTTGGTCAGCACGCTCGCCATTGCCGCCGCCGTGCCGACCAGCAGCAGGGCGAGGTGTCGTTCGCTGTGCATGCGGGTGATCACATGATAAGCCAGGTGTTGCAGGAAGCCGCTCTCCTCGAGGGCAGTGGTCAGCAGCAGCAGGCCGGTGAGGGCGGCGATCGTCGACCAGTCGACGCGCAGCGGGTAGGTTGCGACGGCGGCGGGTTCGAGCAGGCTGAAGCCGACACAGAGCAGCAGCAGGATCAGCAGCAGGAGGTCGCGTTGCAGGCGGGCGGCGATCGCGCCAGGGATGAGCAGCAGGCGTCGCATTCTTTGCTTCCGGAGTGGGAGGCGGATTGTACGGGATACGGGACTTGCGCCGAAGCCTCTCTCCTCGCTGCCGGCCGGCGGCCGGAAAAAAGCGCCGGACGGCGGGCGGCAGGCGGGTAATTCAGGTGGCTTCGAGTCCGTCGGCGAGGCGACTGATCGTCCACCACTCCTCGACCTGCGACAGCCGGCAGCCAAGCCGGCCGGCCATTCCCCGGGCACCGCCGGCCATCACCACGAAGTGCCGCCAGACGAACATGCGCTGCAGCAAGGGCGCCAGCCGGCGCAGCCACGGTTTGCTCAGTTCGACATCCCAGCGATAGGTGAGGCGGAGGGCGCCGGGGGCATCATCCTCGATGATCCACAGCCCGCTGCCGTGCAGGTCGCCGTTCGCCGTCGCCTCCAGTTCGCGGCCGTGCACCGTGCGCGTCGTGGTCATCGCGAAGCGCAGGTGATAGCCCAGTCCGCTGCGCCAGACGAAGGCATGGCGTGCGCCGATGCCTTCGGCGTCGCCGCCGGCCAGCCGGCTGACGCTGTGCAGGTGGGGCCACCAGCCGGGCCATTCGGTCGGGTTGGTCAACAGTTCCCAGAGGGAATCGCGGGCCGTTTCCAGACGCCAGCGGCTGATCATCACCAGACGGGGGCTCACCGGACTGGCAGCGGCAGGACCTGGCGACCGTGCACGAAGGCCAGCGCGCCATGTTCGCTGAACAGCGCACCGTGCTCGCTGTCTGCCGGCGCCAGGTGAAACTCGCCGGCCCGTACCAGCAGATCGCCGAAATAGGCGTCACCGCTCAGCATCATGCATTCCTCATCGCCATCGTGCAGGTGCGCCGGCAGGAAGGAGCCCGCCGCCAGGCGGAAGAAGCGCGAGATGAGGTCGCCGTCACGCCAGAGGATCTTCTGCTCGACACCCTCGGCGATCGCTGCCCAGCCGTCTTCACTGGCGAAGACGGTATGGCTCGGTGGGCCCTCGCCGGGTAGCAGGCCACCGAGCAGTTCGCCGAGCGCCCGGCTCGTCTGCCCCAGCCCGCTGCCGCGCAGATAGGCCAGCCCGCCCTCGCGTGAGCCGATGCGCGCATGACGACTACCGGGCGGCGAGACATGGTAATCGCCCGGTGCCAGGTTCAGTTCGCCGAGTTGCAGGCCGCCGCGCAGCACGATTCCCTCCTCGAGGTGCTGGTGGCGGTGCACCGGCAGTGTCGCTCCGGGGGCCAGTTCGATCAGAACCGACGCGCCTCGTGCACCGTTGTGCAGGAGCTTGGCGCGGACGCCGGCCTTGACCGTGCGCCAGCTCCCGTCGCCGGTGCGCACGGTGATCAGCCCGCTGTGCCGGCGCGCGCTGGCGCCAACCCTGCGCAACAGGCGGCCGCGCAGTTCGGCGGCCTGGGCCGCGGCTGGTTCGATCGGTGCCAGTCCTTCGCAGATCAGATGATGCAGGGCTTTGTCCTGGTCGCGGTCGGCGTCAGGATGGCTGGAATCCTTGGACTCGGTGTTCATGGGGTCACCATCGGGGAGCGGGGATCATCGGCGCCGAGCAGTTCGCGCAGGCGCAGCAGGGCGCGGCGGATGTGGGACTTGACGGTTCCCAGCGGCAGGCTCATCTGGCATGCGATCTCCTCGTGCGACAGGCCGCGGAAGAAGGCCAGCGCGAGCAGTTGCCGGGGCAACGCGTCGAGCGTGCGCAACGCGACGTGCAGTCGGTGCTGCTGTTGTATCGCCAGCAGCAGATCTTGCGGATCGCTTTCCGCCGGCAGGCTGGCCAGACGCTCTTCGTCGAGCGCTTCGCTCGGCTCGCAGCGGCGCAAGGCGTCGAGTGCCCGGCTGCGGGCAATGGTCAGCACCCAGGTCAGCACACTGCCACGTTCGGGGTCGAAGCGTGGAGCCTGCCGCCAGACCTGCCAGAAGGCGTCTTCGGCCACCTCTTCGGCGGTCTGCACCTGTCGCGTGATGCGCAGTGCGAGGCCATAGACCCGGCCGGCCAGCAGGTCGTAGAGGCCGGCCAGTGCCTGCTCGTCCTGCCGGACGATGCGGCTGACCAGAGCCTGCAATCTGGCCTCGTCGGCGAGCAGTCGCCGCGCGCGTTCTGCCGCTGCGTCCGTGTGAGCGTCGGCGCTCGCTGTGGCGGAAGAGAAATGGTCGGTCTGTTTCATCCGGTGATCTGTGGTGTTCGGTCCCTGGCCGGCATTCTGCCCGATCGGCTCGGCGCAGCCAAACGCCGCGACAGTGGCCTCGGCTGACAGTGGTGCAGCCTGCCGGTCGGTGCGATGTTTCAGGTCGACCGACAAAGCGGCTCTGAAAACTCCCCTGGCTGCTGGTTCGGGGGCGCGCGGCGACATCTCAGGCCCTTCCCGGAATGAAGGGACGCGGAGCACGCGGTTTGATTCCAGCCCGCGCTCGCACGTCCAGGCCGACGCCGGCATGCAGTGCGGCGCCGTTCGGCAAGGGGGGCTGCTGGCAGGGGGTCGTGAGTGACATGTTGTTTCCTTCCGGCTCGCGGGTACGCCTGCTGGGCCACCCTCGCCGGTACATACGCAGGAGCACAGGCGCTGGATGCAATGGTCGCGCCGGGCGATGGCTCTTCCGCTGACGGACTGGAAGATCGCCGGACGACAATCCGGGCGGCGAACCGGAGCGTAGTCGACTAGAATGACTCGTCAGGGTAGGGCAGACTTTCTCAGAGGAATCCACTGTTTTTCAACCAAGGAAGGAAATCGCCATGGCAAGAATCGAAAAAGATTTTCTGGGCGAGAAGGAGTTGCCGGACAACGCCTATTACGGTGTGCAGACGCTGCGCGGCAAGGAGAATTTCCATATCACCGGCATCCCGATGGCGGCGGAGCCGTACTTCGTCAAGGCTTTCGGTTATGTCAAGAAGGCGGCGGCGCTG
>NZ_JAEUOL010000068.1 GCF_016789985.1 Accumulibacter sp. | reverse complement strand
CTTCCAGTAGGTGACGCCACCGCGATACTTCTCGTTGAACTCTTCGAGCGGGTAGAACTTCTTGTTCTCGAGCGGCGCGGCGTACTGTGCGGCCTCGATCACATACTCGGTATTGGGGGTGACGAAAGCGCCGCCGTGCTCGGACTTGTAGATCGGGTTGACCACGATCTGCTTGGTCTCGAAGTCACGCAGGTCGATCACCGCCAGGCGCGGGTTGGCTTTGTCGTTGATGAACAGGAACTGGCCGTCGTACTTGCCCTGGGTCTCCGAAATCGCCGGGTGGTGGGTGTCGCCCCAGGTAATGTCCTTGCCATCGATCCGGCCCTGCGCCAGAACGGTCTTCGAGCTCTCGTCGAAACCGTAGCCTTGCCAGGGTTCGGGAGTGAACACCCCGATGTACTTGAGGATGCGCATCGACGGGATGCCATACACGATGACCTGGCCCGACTGGCCACCCGACGAGAAAGCGACGAACTCGTCACGCTTGCCGGTGGGTACGTAGGTCTTGGCCGCGGCCAGGATGTCCTGCTGCGAAAGGCTCCGGCGTTTCATCACATCCTGCAGCGATTCGGCGGCCAGGATGCTGCCGACCGCTGTGCAGCCCAGCCCTGCTGCAAGCAGCATCGGCAGGACTTGCTTCGTGCGGAATTTCATATTCACTCTCCCTTTGATCAAATGGGGTTCCACCTTTCCACCTCGATTGCCGCGCAACGGGACGCCGCTGCGGCAATATGTCGCACATTGTGGGCACATGCGCAGCCCGATAATTTGAGCTGTATTAAATTTTCACCAAGCTGCTGCAGCGCAGCGCAGCGCGGCAGGCATTCCGAATCCCCCCGTACCGGCCGCCGGCTAGCCATAATGCTCGCTCCGTACGCTGGCCGCCCACGTCTCCATTCCCTTTCCGCTGATGACCAAGAACCTGCTGCTCGACGCCGCCATCCTGCTTGCCCTGGCCATCGTCGCCGTTGTCGGCTACAAACTGGCGCCGCTGCTCAACCCCAAACCCGACATCGCGCTGCCGCTGTCAAACTGCGACCTGAACCAGCAGGCCTGCGTGGCGACGCTGCCCGACGGTGGCCAGATCGAATTCTCCATCGAACCACGACCGATCCCGCCGCTCCGACCGCTGCAACTGGAGGCCTCCTTCAACGGCACCGAAGTGCGCAAGGTGGAGGTCGATCTGGCCGGCAGCACGATGAAAATGGGCTACAACCGGCCGCGACTCGAACGTCGGAGCGGCGGCAGCGAACGCTTCGTCGGTGTGGCCAGCCTGCCGGTGTGCATCACCGGCAGCATGGAGTGGGAGGCAACCGTCCTGGTCGATACCGGCAAGGCCGTGGTCGCCCTGCCCTTCCGTTTCGTCACCGGCCAGTGACCGCAGAGAAGCCGCGATGACGACCGGAAATCTGCTCCTGACATTGATCATCGGGCTGAGCGCCACCCTCATCTACCCGCTTGCTTTCTGGCACCCGCTTTTCCCCGCTGTGGGGACCAGGATAGAACCGCACGGCCAGTACACGGTCGACCACCCGTCGGCCACCTACCCACCCACAGGAGAGATTTCAGACATGTCCGCGCCGCCAGCCGTCCTCACCCTTGCCGCCTGCCTAGTGCTGCCCTTGTGCACCGGGGCAGCCGAAACCGACCTGACCATCGCCGACCCCTACGTCCGCCTGGTGCCGCCGGGCAGCACAAATACGGTCGCTTTCATGACCATCACCAACCACAGCAACAGCGACCGCAAGCTGGTGAGCGCCGAATCCCCGGTCGCCGGAACGGTGGAACTGCACACTCACCTGCACGACCAGGGTGTCATGCGCATGCGACAGGTCGCCGACATCGAGCTCAAGGCCGGGGGTCGGGCGGAGCTCAAACCCGGCGGTTACCATGTCATGCTGATCGGTCTCAAGCAACCGCTCCAGGAAAGCGAACGCGTGGCGCTGACCCTCCGCTTCGATGACGGCAGCACAAAGAAGCTTGAGGCTCCGGTCAGAAAGCCGCAGGCAATGCGGCAACCCGAGCCAGCCGCCGTAGCGGACCGGCACTGATCCCGGGAGCGGGCGCGTCAATCTCGTCGTTCGGGACTACGGCTTCACCGCACGAGCCTCGGGACTACCACTTCGTCGGCCATCATCACTGCCAAGGACGAAACGGCTCCTCGGAACTCCGACACGGTGGTCCGGAGCTTCGGTCATCGACGCTCGGCGCTCCTATGTCGTCGCTGCGGACTGTCTGGCGATGCTTCAGGGCAACGATCGGGTCTCTCTGGGCGACGACCGAGCAGCGCCAGCCGGTCTGTCGCAAGGTCGTGTGCCGCTATCGGCAGGCGGCGGAAGCATCGAGGGCGATCGATCCGGTTGACCTCATGGCAAGCGGCAGTGATGGCAGAAGACCCTTGGGGTACGGGTCGACGCGGCAAGCAGGTCATCACGACCATCCCGCAAACAGCCTCTGCCGCGCGGCTCGTCCGCCTTCTCCAAAGAAGCGGGCTGCCCCCGGCGGCTCAGGGACAGCCAGGCAAGGCCAGGCGGTCGATCAGCAGTGGCCGCCGGCCGGGCAGCCCACGGCAGCAGTTTCCATTGGTACCAGCGGGCGACCGTCCTTCGCCCAGGAACGAATACCGTCCCTGACGTTGTACACTTTGGTGTAACCGGCCTGCTGCGCGAGGAACCGGCTCGCATCCCTGGTGCGGTTTCCGCTGCGGCAGATGACAATCACCGGCTGATCCGGCCGGGCTATCGCCTGCACCTTCTGCAACCAGGCGGGCGGATCAGAGCGGCCGCGCTCGTCGTAGAAAGTCAGCAGCTTGCTGCCCGGCACGACACCGGTCTCCTTCCATTCGCCTTCGGTACGGATGTCGACCACCGGCACACCGGCGGCGACCAGGTGCGCCAACTCGGCGTTGTCGATATTGACGACTTCGGCGCACAAAGGGAGCGAGAAAAGAAGAGCCAGCAGGGCGTGGAACAGACGACGGAACATGATCGATACTCCCGGAAACGATTTGACATGGTTTGAGGCGGGGTGAGGCGCCTCTGGCAGAGTAGCGTCAGACCGGTCGATGCGGCAAGGGTTCGGGAGCCGTACCATGCGGGATACCATGCGAGCTTGACTGGGCTTCTCCCGACGATGATACTTTGCCTGGTGCAATAACCGCATCGGCCGATCCCGCCCGCCTGCCCCAGGAGGACCTCGAGCCGGGACGCGCCTGGGTGATTCCCCTCTTTCTTTGATGGAAAAATTCCGATTCCGGACAACAACTCGAGTGAGGAGCACGAACATGAAACGACGCACGCGTGACGAGCACCTGTTTGGCCCCGGGGCCAAGCGAATCCTCGCCCTCGATGGCGGCGGCATGCGGGGAATCATGACGGTCCAGATCCTCAAGCGGATGGAAACCATGTTGCGCAACCGCGTGGGGGGCGATCCGGACTTTCGCCTGTGCGATTATTTCGACCTGATCGGTGGCACCTCTACCGGGGCCATCCTCGCCGCCGGACTGGCGACCGGGATGTCGGCAGATCAACTCGAGGGCCTCTACGAGGAGCTGGGCAATGCCATCTTCGAACCGGATATCCTGCGCTGGGGTCTGCTGCGCGCCAAGTTCTCCAAGAAGCCCCTTGAAACGGCGTTGCAGCGGCAGTTCAGCGATATCAGGCTGGGTGACGCAGAGCGCATTCACACCGGCCTCGCGATCATGCTCAAGCGTTTCGATACGGGCAGCCCCTGGGTCCTGCACAACAATCCGCGCGGGCGCTACTTTACCCCCCGGCCGGGCGGCAAGGCGCTGGCCAACAGCGAGTTTTCCCTGTGGCAGATCGTGCGCGCGAGTACGGCCGCGCCGCATTACTTCGATCCCGAACTGTTTGCCGTCGGTCGCGATGCGGGCGGCAAGGAACAGACCGGTCTCTTCGTCGACGGCGGGGTAAGTCCGCACAACAATCCGTCGCTCCAGTTGCTGATGCTGGCGTGGCTGCGGGGCTATGCCCTGCAGTGGCCGTCGGGGGCCGACAAGCTGTTGCTGGTATCGTGCGGCACCGGCATCAATGAAACCGGGATGACGGCTGAGGATAACCGGCCGGCGGCGGCCGCGGCGCTGATCGGACTGGCCTCGCTGATGGACGACGTGCTGGCGCTCAACGAACAACTGCTGCAATGGATGTCGGTCAGCCCCACGGCGCGCATCATCGACCGCGAGGTGGGCGATCTGGCCACCGATCTGCTCGGCGGCGGGCCGCCGCTGCTCACCTACCTGCGTTACAACGCCCATCTCGATGGCGACTGGCTGCGGGCGAACGTCCGGCCAGGCTACAGCGATGGCGACGCCAGATCGCTGCGCGAGATGGACAAGCCGCAGAACATGCCGAAACTGGTGGAGGTCGGGCAGGCCGTCGCGCGTCAGGTCGAGGAATCCCATTTCCCGGCGAGCTTCGACATCCGTGCCATGCCATGAGCGGGCACCGCGGCAGATGAGCGTGCGCTGAGCGGACGGGAACCCGGGCTCCACGCCATGCCGGCCATGCTTGCTGCGCTGCAGGCCGATATCACCACGCTGGCAGTGGACGCCATCGTGAACGCCGCCAACTCGTCGCTGCTTGGCGGCGGCGGGGTCGACGGAGCGATCCACCGCGCCGCCGGTCCCGACTTGCTGCACGAATGCCGTCGTCTTGGCGGTTGTCCGACGGGTGACGCCAGGCTGACCCACGGCTATCGGCTGCCGGCCAAGTACATCATCCATACGGTGGGGCCGGTGTGGCACGGCGGCGGGCAGGGCGAAGCGGAGCTGCTCGCCTCGTGCTACCGGCGCTCGCTCGAGATTGCCGCGGCGCATGGCGTACTCACCCTGGCCATTCCGAGCATCAGCACCGGCATCTATGGCTATCCGATAGACGAAGCCGCCCGAGTCGCCGTTTCAGCCGTACGCGCGGCACTGCAGCACGGCGGAACGCTACGGGAAGTGACCTTCTGCTGCTTTTCGGTGCGCGACCTGGGCGTCTATCAAGGCTTGCTCGCCGGGTCGGAGGACTGAGTCGGTCCGCCGCCGAGGCGCAGCCGGGCCGAAGACATTGCCATGAAACTGGTCATCCGAGATGGCAAACCAGGCATCCTGGCCAAAGGCTTTGGAAACTTTCCGGGAGTCACTCTGCCCCGACCTCCCGTTCCATGCAAGACAAACCTTTTCAGCGCCGCAGCAGCGCGCTAGTATGGCAGTCTCGGGGTCGTCGACCGTGACCCCGACGCCCTGCGATGAAAGGAGCTCTTCGTCTTGAAGCCTACCGATATCGGCGCACCCGACTACTTCCACAAAGTGGTCGATTGCCAGTGGGCCTGCCCGGCCCATACGCCCGTTCCCGAGTACATCCGACTGATTGCCGCCGGCCGCTACGACGAGGCCTACCTGGTCAACTGGGTATCCAACGTCTTTCCCGGAATTCTCGGGCGCACCTGCGACCGACCCTGCGAGCCGGCGTGCCGGCGCAGCCGGGTCGAGGACGAAACGGCCGACGGCCGAGGGCGCAAGGAGCCGGTGGCAATCTGCCGTCTCAAGCGGGTGGCGGCCGATTACAAGGAGGATATCCGCGGGCTGCTGCCGCAACCGGCAGCGCAGAAGAACGGTCGCCGGGTTGCCTGCATCGGTGCCGGTCCGGCCTCGCTGACCGTGGCGCGCGACCTGGCGCCGCTCGGCTACGAGGTCGTGGTGTACGACGGCGACCGGCTTGCCGGCGGCATGATGCGTACGCAAATTCCGAAATTCCGCCTGCCGGAGGAAGTCATCGACGAAGAGACCGGCTACGTGCTCGATCTCGGTGTCGAATTCCGTAGCGGGCAATACGTCAGCTCGCTGAAGGAACTGCTTGCCGAAGGCTACGATGCCGTGTTCGTCGGTTCCGGCGCCCCGCGCGGTCAGGACCTGGATGTTCCCGGGCGCAAGACGGCGGCCAAGCAGATCCACCTCGGCATCGACTGGCTGGCCAACGTCGCTTTCGGTCACGTCACTTCGATAAGCAAACGGGTGATCGTGCTCGGTGGCGGCAATACCGCGATGGACTGCTGCCGCTCGGCACGCCGGCTCGGCGGCGAGGACGTCAAGGTCATCGTACGCTCCGGTTTCGAGCAGATGAAGGCCAGTCCCTGGGAGAAGGAGGACGCCATGCACGAAGGCATCCCGATCCTCAACAACCTGGTACCCAAGGCCTTTACCCACAATGGCGGGCGGCTGACCGGCGTCACCTTCCAGAAGGTGCGTTCGGTGTACGACGAGAACGGACGCCGGACCCTGGTGCCGACCGGTGAACCCGATCCTCATTTCGAGTGTGACGAAGTGCTGGTGGCGGTTGGCCAGGATAACGCCTTCCCCTGGATCGAGCGCGACATCGGCATCGAGTTCGACAAGTGGGGACTGCCCAGGCTCGACGAGCGGACGATGCAGTCCACGCTGCCCCAGGTCTTCTTCGGTGGCGATGCCGCCTTCGGACCGAAGAACATCATCTGGGCAGTGGCTCATGGGCACGAGGCAGCGGTCTCGATCGACCGCATGCTCAACGGCGAGGAGATTGCCGTACGCCCGGCGCCGACGACCCATCTGGTGTCGCAGAAGATGGGCATCCACGCCTGGCGCTACGACAACGCCATCTCGGTTGACCGCCGCCTGCGCGTGCCGCTGCGTGACATCGGCGCGGCACTGAAGAACATCAAGATCGAGGTCGAACTCGGCTTCGACCCGCAACTCGCCTTCAAGGAAGCGCAACGCTGTCTCAACTGCGACGTACAGACGGTATTCACCACCCGCTTGTGCATCGAATGCGACGCCTGCATGGACATCTGCCCGATGGACTGCATCAGCTTCACGCACAACGGTGACGAGGAGGAATTGCGGCTGCGCCTGCACGCACCGGCGCTCAACCTCAGCCAGGACCTCTACGTCTCTGACACGCTGAAAACCGGGCGGCTGATGGTCAAGGACGAGGATGTCTGCCTGCACTGCGGCCTGTGCGCCGAACGCTGTCCGACCGGTGCCTGGGACATGCAGAAGTTCCTGTTCGCAATGACGCATGCCGGCGCTGGCTGCCGCACCGCCAGCGCACCGCATTCACAGCCAGCCGCCGCCTGAGGAGCGAAAATGCAGAAGATCGAAGCGGTCAATGATTTCGTCGTCAAGTTCGCCAACATCAACGGCTCGGGATCGGCCTCGGCCAATGAGCTGTTCGCGCGCGCCATCCTGCGCATGGGGGTGCCGGTGTCGCCGCGCAACATTTTTCCCTCCAACATCCAGGGTCTGCCGACCTGGTTCGAGGTGCGCGTCACCGAACACGGCTACCTCGGCCGTCGCGGTGGCGTGGACATGATGGTGGCGATGAATCCGCAGACCTGGGACCAGGATGTCCGCGAGATCGACCCCGGTGGCTACCTGTTCTACGATAGTTCCAAGCCGATACCGCGCTCCAGGTTCCGCAGCGACATCCACGTGCTGGCCATGCCGCTGACCGAACTGTGCAACGACACCTACAGTGACGCGCGCGAACGCCAGTTGTTCAAGAACATCATCTACATCGGCGCACTCACGCAGTTACTCGAGATCGACCCGGCCGAAATCGAGAAGCTGTTTGGCGAGCAGTACAAGGGCAAGGAAAAGCTCCTCGAATCCAATGTCCGGGCGCTCGATCTCGGCCGCCAGTACGCCCGCCAGAATCTCAAGCCGATCGCGCTCAAGGTCGAACGGCGGGACTGCGTCGGCGACCGCATCTTCGTTGACGGCAACAGCGCCGCGGCTCTCGGTTGCGTCTATGGCGGCGCAACGGTCTGTGCCTGGTATCCGATCACCCCCTCGTCGTCGGTCGCCGAGGCTTTTCAGCGCTACACGCAGAAGCTGCGCGTCGATCCGACCAGTGGCCAGCATCGCTACGCGATCATTCAGGCCGAAGACGAACTGGCATCGATCGGCATGGTCATCGGTGCCGGCTGGAACGGGGCGCGTTCCTTCACCGCCACCTCCGGTCCCGGTGTCTCGCTGATGACCGAATTCATCGGTCTTGCCTATTTTGCCGAAATCCCGGCAGTGATCATCAACGTGCAGCGCGGCGGGCCGTCCACCGGCATGCCGACGCGCACGCAGCAGGCCGACGTGCTGGCCTGTGCCTATGCGTCGCACGGCGATACCAAACACGTGTTGCTCTTTCCCGAGGATCCCTACGAGTGCTTCGAGATGTCGGCGCAGGCGCTGGACCTCGCCGAGCGGCTGCAGACACCGGTATTCGTCATGACCGACCTCGATATCGGCATGAATCAGCGCCTGTCGCGTCCCTTCACCTGGGACGACCGCCGCGAGTACGACCGCGGCAAGGTGATGAGCCGCGAAGAGCTCGACGCCGGTGCCGACTTCGGCCGCTACCTCGACGTCGACGGTGACGGCATCCCCTACCGCACCTACCCGGGCACACACCCGACCCGCGGCGGCTATTTCACCCGCGGCTCGACCAAGAACGCCTACGCCACCTACTCCGAAGCCGGCGCCGACTACGTCTACAACATGCAGCGCCTGCGCCAGAAGTTCGAAACCGCCAAGTCACTGGTCCCGCTGCCGGTACTCTCGGCGGCCAGATTCCCGGCACGCTTCGCCGCGCTCTTCTACGGCTCGACCAGCCCGGCGATGCACGAGGCTCTCGACGCTCTGGCCGAACAGGGAATCTACATCAACGCCCTGCGCCTGCGCGCCTTCCCCTTCCAGAACGAGATCGCCGACTTCATCGCCTCACACGCCAAGGTCTTCGTGCTCGAACAGAATTTCGACGCGCAACTGACCACGCTGCTGGTCAACGAGGCCGGCGTCAACCCGGCGAGCCTGGTTCCGATCCTGCACTACGACGGCACGCCGATCACCGCGCGCTTCATCACCCAGGAGATCGCCGAGCGTGTTTCCAAGCTCAACGTGCGCCCTCTCCGCGAAAACATGGTGGCCTGACATGACCTACCTCGCCAAGCCCAAACTGCACCACCCCTCGTTGGCCAAGAACCGCGTCGGCTACACCCGGCGCGACTACGAAGGCAAGATTTCGACCCTCTGCGCCGGCTGCGGTCACGATTCGATCTCGGCGGCGATCATCCAGGCCTGTTGGGAACTCGACATCGAGCCGCACCGCGTCGCCAAGCTGTCGGGGATCGGCTGCTCGTCGAAGACGCCGGACTACTTCCTCGGCAACTCGCACGGCTTCAACACCGTGCATGGCCGCATGCCGTCGGTACTCACCGGCGCCTACCTGGCCAACCGCGAGCTGATCTACCTCGGTGTCTCGGGGGATGGCGATTCGGCGTCGATCGGCCTCGGCCAGTTTGCCCATCTCATGCGGCGTGGCGTCAACATGACCTATCTGGTCGAAAACAACGGTGTTTACGGATTGACCAAGGGCCAGTTCTCGGCCACCGCCGACAAGGGTTCGCGCTCCAAGAAGGGCCAGACCAACAGCGACGCACCGATCGATCTGGTGACCCTGGCACTGTTCATGGGCGCCACCTATGTCGCGCGCGGCTTCTCCGGCGACAAGGCGCAACTCGTTCCGTTGATCCGTGCCGCGCTGGCACACCAGGGGGCAGCGGTGATCGACATCCTTTCCCCGTGCATCGCCTTCAACAACCACGCCGGCAGCACCAAGAGCTACGACTACGTGCGCGAACACAACGAAGCGGTCAACCGCCTCGACTTCTTTCCGCAGCGCGAGGAGATCACCGCCGAGTATGGTGCCGGCGAACTGGTCCAGATACGCCAGCACGACGGTTCCGTGGTCAACCTGCGCAAGCTGCATACCGACTACGATCCAACCGACCGTATCCGGGCGATGAGCTACGTCCAGGAACACGCCGCTCGCGGCGAACTGGTGACCGGCCTGCTCTACGTGGACGCCGACGCCGGCGACCTGCACGAACAGATCGGCACTGTCGAACAAGCGCTGAACACACTCGGCGCGGCCGAACTCTGTCCCGGCTCGGCAGCACTCGAAAAGATCAACGCCTCGCTGCGCTGAGGCGCCACTGCGGGTGGCTTCCCGCAGTGGCGTCCGGTCGTCTCGTGCAAATCGCCGCCGGAGACCTCCCGGTCGCTGCCGGCCCACCGCCAGACGGGAAAGATTCCGCAGGCATCGCCGGGGAGCCGGCCCAGGCCGTATAATCCTGCCTTCACTCCAGCAGGCTCCATCGTGTCCGACCGTCTCGCCGTCTACACCCAGTACCTTCTTCCCAAACAAGCACTTACCATCGTTGCCGGGAAACTTGCCGGGAGCGAGGCCGGCAGCCTGACGACCCGCGTGATCCGCTGGTTCGTCCAGCACTACGCTGTGGACCTGAGCGAGGCGGTCGATTCCGACCCGGTCAGCTACCGCAGCTTCAACGAGTTCTTCACCCGCCCCCTGCGTCCCGAGGCACGGCCGCTGGCCGAGGCCGACTTCATCTGCCCGGTGGACGGTGCGATCAGCCGGTTCGGCGTCATCGAACGCGACCAGATCTTCCAGGCCAAGGGTCACCACTACTCGACCACGGCACTGGTCGGTGGCGACCGCCACCTCGCCGCCTGCTTCGACGACGGCGCTTTCGCCACCCTCTACCTCAGCCCGCGTGACTATCACCGCATCCACATGCCGGTGGACGGCCGGCTGACGCGCATGATCCACGTTCCCGGCGCGCTGTTTTCGGTGAATCCGGCAACTGCGCGCGGCGTTCCGGGCCTCTTCGCGCGCAACGAGCGCATCGTCTGCGTCTTCGAGACGGGTTTCGGCCACTTTGTCCTCACCCTGGTCGGCGCCACCATCGTCGGCAGCATGGCGACCGTCTGGCACGGCACGGTCAACCCGCCACGCAGCAGCGCACTGCGCGAATGGCGCTACGACGATCAGCAGATCGTCCTGAAGAAGGGCGAGGAAATGGGCCGCTTCCTGCTCGGTTCGACCGTAGTCATGCTCTTCCCGCGTGACACTGTCGACTTCAACCCCGCCTGGGTGCCCGCCCGGGTGGTCCGCATGGGCGAGATGATGGGCGTCAAGGCACGCAGCCCGCCCAGGTGACGCGTCCGGGACGGTTACCCGGCGAAGCAGCACGCCCGACACTCAGACGTTTCGCCATTGGTCGACCTGCGCGCCAGCGTGAGGCAAATCGCTGAACAAGCCCATCTGCAACCCACAGTGCATCGTTGCCAACCAAACGATGCGCCTTTGGAGCGTATTTTCGGCCATGGCAATCCTTCGCTGCAACAAATGCACACACCTCCAGGAGCAGGCGGACGAGCTGATTGGCGCCACGCTTGCCTGTCCACGCTGCGCCAACCCCACAGCGGTCTACCCGACCCTCTTTTTTGTAGGCCGGGTGCTCGAAAAGTACTTCGATGCCCAGCGCGAGATCGTTCGCCTGAAGGCGACGGTCAGCGCGAACCCGGCTGTCAGTCCGGCCACCCCAGCCCCCGCCCCGCCCGACGCAGTCGATCTATCGAACACCAAGCACCTGACCAGCGAACGACAGCACCAACCGATTGCCGAGTGGTTCGACAGAAAACAGATCGGCGTCCAGGTGGAGACGGACGCTGTCGACACGACGGGCTTCTTCGACGAGGTGGCCGTCAGCATCGGGCGCAATCTGCCGGTGTTGAAGGAAGTGCTCGATCGTATTCGCTGGGCCCAGCAGAAAGGCTATTCGAGCACCGTCATCGGATTCGACGGCAAATCGCCCGAGGATGTACGCACCATCAGCTCCTTCTGCCAGCAACTCTACGATTTTTCCTTTGTTGCCAAGGCAATCCCGAACCGCCAGAAGAACAACCTGCTTCTCGCCCTGCAAACCGCAGCGGCGGTCCGCCACTTCTTCAACGGCGAATGGCTGGAGTGGTTCGCACTGATGACCTGCCTGGAGTATGCCAGGGAACGGAACAAGCGCTTCTCCTGTGCCCGCAAGCTGGGGCTCACGCTGAGTAACGATGATCGTTACGAGCTCGACGTCTTCCTGCTGATCGACGGTCAGCTGCCCATCGTCATCGAATGCAAGAGCGGTGAGTTCCGTTCCGACATAGACAAGTACGTTGCCCTGCGCAAGCGCCTCGGTCTCAGCGGTCGGAACGTCGTCCTGTGCGTCGCCGGTCTCTCCGACGAGCACGCCAGGGGCCTGAGCGCGATGTACGACCTGAGCTTCGTCAGCGAGAGCGGTCTGCTGGCTCATCTGGGCAGTCTTTTCTGATCCGTCGCCCGCGATGCAGAACAATGTGCGGTACCGAGAGCGTTCAGACGGGATGGCAGCGCGCCGCTTCTGTCGTGAATGGCTCGACGTCACCTGGTCCCGCTTCGCTTCACACTGCTCCGCCTGGCCACAATGTCCTACCGACCCGCTCCCTCCAGTTCGGCAACCAGGCGGTCGAGATCGGCATTGCCGGGCATCAGTTTGGCGAGCTGTTTGACATAACCCAGAGCGGCGCGCCGGTCGCCGTTTTCGCGGCTGATCGAGAGTAGCGCGCCGAGGATCTCGAGATCGTTCGGGTGGCGCTGGTTGGCGCTGAGCAGCAGCGCGAGCGCCTGTGCGCGCTGGCCGGCGGAGTGAACGGCAATCGCCTGCACGTAAGCATAGCGGGCATTGTCGGGTGCCAGGCGGGCGGCCTCGGCGAATTCCCGCAGAGCAGCTTCGGATCGGCCCTGGCGGGTCAGCGACAGACCGAGCGCATGATGCAGGTCGGCATCGCGCGGCAACAACGCCAGGCCCCGGCGCAGGGTCTTGTCGACTTCCGCCTCGCGTCCCTGCACACGCCAGGCATCGGCCAGATTGACGTAGCCGGCAGGGAATTTCGCGTCGCGGGCAATGGCGCGCTCGAAGGCGGCGATTGCCTCATCCTGGCGTCCCTGGCGCAGTCTCAGGTTGCCGAGGTTCACCTGGCCGGAAGGCCAGTCCGCTTCCAGCGTCAGCGCCGTCTCGTATTCCTGCAGGGCAGCCGCGCGGGCCGCTCGCCTGTCCTCAGGAATCCGGTCGGCGGGCAGGTCGGCAAGGACGCGCGCCGCCTCGATGCGCACACCACGCACGGGATCGTTGAGCAGGGGAGCCACAGCGAGTACGCGGTTGATCGGATCAGCCGACGCGATCATGCCCAACGCCGCCACCCGTACCGATGGTTCGGCATCCTGCAGCAGCGCCCGCACGGCCGGCAGCGTACCGGGGTGAGCATGGGGCTGTGCGAGAGTCGCCGCACTGGCACGGACGATGGCCGGGACGCCCGGGTTGGTGGCGAGTTCGAGCAGATCGGGCAAGGCACGCACACCCTGCGTCCGGGCCGCGTGCAGGGTCTTGCCATAGTGTGGCCGGGCGCGCCAGTTCCTGCCATACCAGCGGTCGAGGGCGCTCGCTGCCCACTGTGGTTTCCTGTCGCTGTGGCACTGGGTGCAGGCGTTCGGACTGCCAAGCGATAGTGACAGGTCCGGGCGCGGCAGGCGCAGGCTGTGATCCTGGCGGGCGTGGATGACCATGTAGTTCTGCGTCGGCATGTGACAGGTGACGCACTGCGCGCCCGCTCCCCCCGCCTTGTGTTTGTGGTGTTGCGGGGTGTCGAATTCGGCAGCGGCATGGCAGCGTGTACACAAGGCGTTACCCGTTGCCCGCAGCTTGTGCGTGTGCGGGTCGTGACAATCCATGCAGGTGACTCCCTGCCGATGCATCCGGCTTTGCAGGAAGGAACCCCAGACGTAGACTTCCTCGCGCTGCTGGCCATCGGCATGGTAGTTTGGCGCGGTGAGCATGGCCAGGTGATGACTATCTTCGAGCGGTGCGCCCGTCGTGCGCTCCTCACTGATCGTCGAGCGGCGAGCATGGCAGGCGGCGCAGATGTTCATCGCGGCCGGATCGGACGGGCGATCACGTACCGCCGAGCGGGCACCCTCGCCGGCGAATCCCCACGCCTCGTTCCAGCGCGTGCGCAAGGATGGCAACCGCTTGTCGTCGTGTGCAGTGTACGGCGGCCTGGCCTGCCTGGCCCACTCGACATGCGACGCCGCCGGACCATGGCAGGCTTCGCAGGCGACACTGATCTCGCTCCAGGTGGTGCGATAGCTGTCGCTGACCGCATCGTAGCCCTTGCGCAAGTTGGTCGAGTGGCACTCGGCGCATTGCAGCGCCCAGTTGTGGTAGACGCCGGTCCAGTGCAGGGGATCGCGGTAGTCCACCCGCTGCTCCGGATAAAGGTGGAACCAGCGCTGGCCACCCTCGCCTTTCGGCCGCGTGTCCCAGGCGATCGGCAGCATCTGGTAACGCCCGCCGGGGAACGGGATCAGGTATTGCTGCAAGGGATAGACGCCAAAAGTGTAGCGGATCTCATAGTCGGTCGGTTTGCCGTCCGGGCCATCGGTACGCACCATGAATCGATCGCCGCGCTTGAAGAAGGTGGATTGCACATCATCCTTGCTGAATCCGGTGTTGTCGAAGTTGCCGAGGACCGTGGCCGGTGTTGCCTCCTGCATTGCCAACTGATGATGCGAGCCGGACCAGGCGATGAATTCCTTTTCGTGGCAGTCCTTGCATGCCGCGGCGCCAGCGTAGTCGCTGGCGAGGGGCGCGTTCGCCGGAGCGCCACTCGGGCTTGCCGGCACTGCGCCGGCTGGCGGCGGCGCCGACCGCGTGACGAGCACCAGCGCGGCGACGAGCAGCACCACCAGCATCATGCCGGCGAGCAGGTGGTGGGGGTGCAACAGCCGGTTCACTGCGACGCCTCGGCACGGATGGCGGTGGCGATGTCGCCACTCAGGCGGGCGAGCGCCCGGCTGTGCGCGGCGGCCAGCGCGTCGTAACCGGCGCCATGCACCGGCTCGTACAGCATCGTCCGACCGCTGATGGCGCCCGCCACGCCGGTCGGGCGGCGCACCAGCCAGAGCGCGTCGAGTGTCGCCGCTTCACCCGGCAGCGATTCGAAGCGCTGGATGTCGACCGTCACCCGGTAGGCCGGATCGAAGCTCGCGGCGAGCGGTCCACTGACCACGCGCGGTGTGCCGAGCAATCGCCCCAGGTTCTCGGCCAGCGTCTGTCCGATACTCGTCGCGAGCGGCGCCGCCCAGCGGTTGAACTCGTCGATGACGATGCGGTTCGGCCCCTTCCGCACCACCCACTGCGGGCGGTCCACCGCCGCCGGGAGAGTGATGCTGTCGACCGCGACGGCGTAGCTCACCGCCGCCGCGTCCTCAGCCACTGTTGCGCTGGCGGTCAGGGTATAGAACTGCGATGACGGCGATGCGCAGCCCGGCAGCGTTGCGGCGACGGCCAGCGCCAGCCCGGAAATGATCGTTGCTGCCGGCTTCATCACTGCAACTCCTCGCTTTTGCCACGAATCAGCGCCTCGGGATGGCGCTCGAGATAATCGGTCAACACACGTAATGATTGCGCCGCCCGTTTCACTTCGGCCAGGGTGCCGCGCATCTCCTCCATCAGGGCCGAGTCTGGCGCGACACTCCTGTTCGCCGAGTCGAGCGTGCGCTCGGCCGCGGCGAAACTGCGGCGCGCCTCGCCGAGTACTGCGGTCAACTCCGGCGTCAGCTCACCCTCCCATCGCTTGACCAGCTTGTCGACCTCCTTCAGTATCCCGGCGAGCGTCGCCAGCGACTGCTTCAGATCCTCGCCAATGGCGTCGATCGGCAAGCGGTCGAGCTTGCCCAGGATGCTGGTCAGCTTGGCCTCGATATCGGTCAAGCCGCCCTTGGCCACCGGGAAAACCGGCGGATCTGCCGTCCAGTCGATCCGCGTCGGCGTCTCGTTCGGAACATAGGCAAGCGCGATATAGAGCTGGCCGGTGAGCAGGTTTCCGGTCTGCAGTTGCGCGCGCAGTCCCCTTGCCACCAGGCGGTCGACCACCCGCCGCCGAATCGCCTGGGTGACGGGTTTGCCCTCGCTCAGATCCTGCGGATCGGCCAGGACATCGAGAAAACGTTGCGGATAGATCGAGACGCGCACCCGCGCCCGAACGTCCACACTCTTGCGTTTTCCTGCCTCGAGACGGACCGAGCCGACCTCGCCGATCGGCAGGCCGAGCAAGGTGACCGGCGCGCCGACCGACAGACCACGCACCGACTCGTCGAAATAGAGCACGTATTGCGTCGCCCCTCGCTCGGGCGCCTTCATTGCCGACGCTTCGTCGGCGAAGAGATCGAAACTGGTGTCGCCGGGCGCCGGGTCGGCATCCGCGTTTTCGGCCGGGGTGTCGAAGGCCAGACCGCCGATCAGCAGCGAGGCGAGTGATTCCGTCTGTACTTTGAGGCCGTTCGCGCTGAGCGAAAAATCGAGCCCGCTGGCCTGCCAGAAACGGCTTTCCAGCTTGACGAAGCGATCGTACGGCGCATGGATGAAAATCTTCAGAGTCAGCCCGCGTCCGTCTTCGTCGAGCTGGTAGGAGGCGATCTGCCCGACCTGGAAGCGCCGGAAGTAAATCGGCGTGCCATAATCGAGCGAACCGAGAGTGGCCGTCTTGATCTGAAAGAACCGCCCCGGTGTGCTGCCGGTGACCACCGGCGGCACTTCCAGCGCCTTGTAGGAATGGACTCGTCCACTGCCGCCACCGATCGACATGCCGACGTAGGAACCGGAAAGCAGCGTGCCGAGCCCGCTGACGCTACCACCGGCGATGCGCGGGCGAACAACCCAGAAGGACGTTCCCTCGACCAGCCAGTCGCGCGTCTCCGGCGCCATCTGCACGCTGGCAATGATCCGCTGGCGATCGGTCGCCACCTTGAGCGACTGGATGCGACCGACGTCGACGCCATTGTACTTGACTGTCGTCTTGCCTGCTTCCAGACCGTCCGCCGAGGTGAAACTGATCTCGATGGCCGGCCCCTCGGCAAGCAGCTTTTGCACCGCGATCCACCCGCCCATCAGGGCGGCGATGATCGGAATGATCCAGACCGCCGAAAAACGGCTGCGCGGCCGGGGCACCGATGTCGCCTCGGGGAGGTCGGGAAGCTCTTGCTGCTCAGGCATGGTCCTGCTTCTCCTGTTGCGGAAGGTCCCAGATCAGCCGCGGATCGAAGTTATTCACCGCGATCATCGTCACCACCACCACGCCGGCGAAGAAAATCACCCCCGGACCGGGTTCGACCCACATCAGCGGCTTGAGCTGCACCAGGGCAACGACGAAGGTATCGACGAAGACGTCGAGCATCGACCAGCGCCCGATGAACTTTACCATGCGGTAGAGCCGCACCCGCTGCTCCATCGACCTGACCGAGCCACGCCGTACCGTGATCAGCAGATAGGCCAGGGCGATCAGCTTGCCGAGCGGAATGGTGATGCTGGCGACGAAAACGACGATCGCCAGCGGCCACGACGACGGCGACCAGAGTTCGATGACGCCCTGCATGATGGTATCGCTCACCCCGCCGAGCGGCGTGGAGGTGGTCAGTACGGGCAGCAGATTGGCCGGGACATAGAGAATCAGAGCCGCGATGACCAGCGCCCAGCAACGCTCGATGCTCGCTGGCCGGCGGCAATGCAGTCGCTCCCCACAGCGCGGACAGCGGGCCATGGCAGCCCCCGCCGGCGGTCGCGAGACCAGTCCGCAGACCTCGCAGCCAGCCAGTCCAAGCGACATCGCGCTGGCCGGCGCAGCGCTCATGGCATAGCCTCCGGCAGCCGCTGCGCCCCGAGCTCGTTGGGCGCCGACGCGGTCCAGGCGACCCGTGCCCAGGCATCACGGGGGTCGAAAACCGCTGCCATCGCGGCGAGCAGGAACACCAGCGTGCCGAGCACGAACAGAGCCAGGCCCGGAATCACCGTTGCCAGTTCGGCGATCTTGATCAGCGCCACCAGGACACCGAGCAGCATGATCTCGATCATGCTCCACTCGCGGATGAGTTCATAACTGCGCAGCAGCATGCCCACCCAGGGGGGGGCCAGTGACCGGCGAACGGCGACCGCCACCGTCAGCAGGCAGGCAATCTCCAGCGCCGGAGCAAGCACCGCGGTGAACAGCACCAGCATCGCCACCACCTGCCGTCCTTCGTGCCACATCGCCAGGACGCCACCGATCACGGTCGTGAAGGTCTCCCGCCCGGCAACCGACAGGCCAAGCATCGGCACCGTATTGGCGATCAGCAGCAGGATGCCGGCGGCGAGCGCCAGCGCCAGCGTCCGGTTCGGCGAATCCGTATTGCATCGCCAGAGCGGTGTATGGCAGCGCGCGCAGTACACCGTTGTGCCGGCAGCCACCTGCGGCAGTCGCTGCAGCAGATCGCAGTCCGGACAGGCGAGCAGCAAGGGATGGGGAGCCCGCCGATCAGACACTTCGCTGCTCTTCTTCGTGCAAAGCGGATTCAGACCGGTGTCCGGCGGCCAACGCCCGCCGGAGTGACCGGGCCGTCCGCCGTGGCCATCAGTTGCCCAAGCGCACAAGCACCGCGCGCAGAGGCCCGTCGGACACCCGGAGCAGACCCGAGTAAGGATGATCCATCTCGAGAATGAGAAAGATGGCGCCGGCCACCGACAAGGCGCACAACACATTGACCGTGCGAATCGTCCCGTTGGACGGCGCGAACAGGTTGATTCCGACCGAGATGATCACCAGCCAGAACACCAGCACGACGAGCAGCGGCATGGTGATCGAACTGCCGCTGTGGGCGACCACCACCGAGCTGATCTGTGCCAGGCTGTCAGTCGTTTGCAGGGCCTTCGACCAGGCCGAATGCTCTGCCGCACCCGTTGGCGAGAGCGCGTGCAGGGTCTTTTGCAGTTCGTGGAGGTCGTTCCGGGCGCCGCCAACCGCTGGCTGCGCATTCGCCGGGCGATCGCTGCCCCAATACTCGGCGAGCCTCGATGAGACCATGCTGCGCAGCAACTCGCGCGCCGGTCCGGCAGAGCTGCCCAGTTGTTGCAGATTGTTGTCCAGTTGCAGGATTTGTGCGGCGGAGGTTTCGACCTGCTGCGAGACGGTGTCGAACGACGCCTTGGCAGACGAAATGATCAGACCCAGGACCAGTGCCGCGAGGGTCGAGAGAAAAGTGATCCCCATCTTCACCATCTCCTTGGTCTCGTCTTCAAGGTGATGCTTCGGCAGGCGGTTGCGCAGGAAAGCGCCGATCGCGGCGCCGGCCAGCACGAGCAGCACGACGCTCGCCGCAACGAGCAGCGGATTCATGACGTCAGTCCGTTCAGGCCGGCGCTTCTCGCGCGCCACCCCAACGGTGCACGGCATGAAACGGTGGCAGGCGCGAAGACGATACCCGGCATGCGTGCCCCCTTGCTGCGCCGGATCGTGGTCATTGTCGACCGTTGCCGGGCAACGGTCGGTCTGAACCAGAGCAGGCTCAAGTCTGCGGAGCGGCTGTCGTGGCCGGCACCTCCACCACCTTAATCTCCTTGGGTGGCTTGGCGGGCACGTGTGCATCGTAGAGCGCCTGGATGCGCTTCAACTTGAGCACGCCATGAAAGACGATGACCAGCATGAGCACGACAAGAAATCCGACCAGCACTTCCTCGACTCCATAGGCGGCTTTGCGGTTGGCGAGGTAGGCGCCGACAATCGTGCCGAGAATCACCAGATTGAGCAGCCAGTTGGTCGCTTTCGACACGAGGTAGTTCATGGTGCCGAACCCGCAGAGCTGATAGAGCATGAAGGGAAGAATCGCCATTGCCGGAATCAGCTCGGAAGCGCCAAGTGCCACGTCGACCGCATCGGACGCCCGCGGATGCAGCAGCGTACTGTGCGCCAACTGGTGAAACAGGGGTGGCAAGGCGCAGAGGAACGGCACCACCGAGAGGAATTCGAGGATCAGTCCGCCCGACCACAGACTGGTCTGTGATGCCGCATCGCAGCCGGCGGCGGATGACTGCGACGCGACGAACAGCCCACCGACGACTGCGGCAGCGCAGGACAGCAGGAGCAGTTCGACGGTGATGCCGAAAGCCGCGGGTTCGCCGGCCTTGATCAGCAGCAATGCCACAAAACCCGGCGTGAAGAACATCACCCGGACGAGCCGGGTCCACAGGCGTGGATCGCGCTCGGGTGGCAGGAGCGGCAGTATGGAGCCATCGTCACCAATGGCAGGTCTGGCTTTCGACATGTTTGACTTCTCCCTTGAAAACGAAAAATGCACCGCCGTCCGGTGCTGGACGCTCCGGCGTCTCGCCTGCAATGCTGCGCACCATCAGCCAACCCTGGCCTGCCGGCTAGTCCTCGACGCTATGCAGCCGCTGGACGATGTCGGCCAGTACCGCCGTTGACCAGCCGAACATCAGGAAGCCGGTCATCGACTCGAAGTTCCCGAAGCCGCGCCATTCGTCGGCGAGCAGGATGTTGCCATCGCCCATCGTGGTATAGGCATTGATCGAAAAATACATCGCCAGCCCGAGGTTGTGCACCAGGCCGATCAGGTGATAAAAGGCGGCCCAGATTACGACTTCGCCGAAATGGGTGAGCAACAGGATGGTGACCACGGCGATGACCACGGCTGTGCGTGCCGCCCGGTGCGGACCGTGCATGACGGGTCGACCAAATCGCTTGTAAACGGTGTGCACCACGTTGATGCCCAGGCTGTGCCAAGTCACCGTCAGGCACATCGGGAGCAGTGCCGCCAGGATTTGCCGGCCGTACTTGAAATCCAGCTCCAGCAGCGCATGTTCAGCCAGCGACAAGGTGTTCATTGGAGCCCCCCTTCAGGCTGCGAAGACGCACCTACTTGATGACCCTCCTTCCATCCCACCTGTAAACTGGTTCGACCATCGGATCGAGCCAACCGTAGTGGACTCACCTGGTGCGTACGAAATAAACGTCGAACTTCTGTTGCACCACGGCCTGGTAGTAGACACCCTTGAGCAGGTCGTTCGCCGGGTCGTAGGTAAGCGTGTAGGTCGAGCCATTATAGCCGCCGGCGCGCAGTTCGAAGAACAGCCTGAGCGTCTTGCCGTCGCGTGACGCCTCGGCCCTGGCAAACGGCAGCGGCTTCGGATTGGCATAGGCGGCGTCCAGCTTGCCGTCGGCGCCGACGTTCATGATGCTGATCACGTAGCCGCCATCGGGCCGCACCCAGCGTCCCGACAGGGCGGCGAAAGTGGGTTCGGACTGCTGCGGCGCAGCCACCGTGCTGACCAGCGGGGTTCCCGCACCCTGAGCGACAGCCGGTTCCACAAGAAAGCCGGGGCTAAGCGCGAGGCCTGACAGGAGGAGCGTTGCGGAAGCGCTCAGGGTCTTCATGGAAGGTGAGTCATCGAGGAATGCGGCCGGCACCCCAGGCGCCAGTACCTGGGGTGCCGGTCGTGTCGCGTGTCGCGTGTCGCCCGGCATATGCACAACGTCCGGATCACAACGGCTCAACGACACACACGCCGCCCGTCCACCATCCGGCAACCGGCCGGGACCACTTCCACTTCCTTGGCCGGTTTGACGACGACTTCCTTGGCGGGGTCGACGACCACTTCCTTGTGCGGTACTTCCACGACCGGCACCGGCTTGCGAACATCCACTTCCGGGGCTGGAACCTCGCAGCGGGCCCGACGAACACCATCCGCACACACCTCTGCACTCGCATCGGCAACAAAGGTCACCAACAGGCAAGCGGCAGCAAAACTGATCAACGTGGTTTTCATGAATTTCTTCTCCAAAGGGAACTGCTTGGTGGTAACGCATCATGTGAGACCCCGCAAGTGCCTGGCGGGAAACACGCGAAGGCGCTGGCCGACACGTGCCCCCGGAACCGGGCGTGCCACCAGGGCGACGCAGGGATCGCCTCATTCGGCCAAGGCGATCCCGTCTGACAGCGCGTCAGGGCGTTGGAACGACACGGTAATAGACCCCGTTGGCGCCGTAGGCCGGTTGGAACCAGGTGTTCCCCAGGAGGTAGTAGGTCGTGCCGTACTTCTGAACGGCAACCGCTCCGGCCGGCAAGGCAGCGTAGTTCACCCCCATCGCATAGGCAGCAGCGGTATTGGCGCTGCCCGCGGCATAGCCCGAAGAATAGGCGCTGCTGGTCGCCGCAGCGGTATTGGCCGAGGCGGCTGCGGCTCCCGCAGCGACACCAACGACCGCACCGGCTGCCGCCGCGCAGCCGTAGCAACCGGCCGCCGCGTAGGCGGGAACCGCCACCGGTGGGTGGTAGGGGTAAGCAGCGGCCGGCGGGCGATAAACAGCCGCTCCTGCAGCGGTCGTATGGTAAGCACCATCGTCATAGCGCGCGGCGGTGCTGCCGCCATAGACATTGGTATGCTCGACACCCTCACCGTACCTGCCGGCCGTGCTGCCACCATACGCATTGGTGTGCTCGGTGCCACCGCCATAAGCATGCGCCGAGCTGCCACCCCAGGCGTTGGTATGCTCGGTACCCTCCCCGGCGACATGTTCGGTGCTGCCGCCAAAACGGTTGGCGCTGCCCCACGCCCCCGCCTGCCCGGAAAAAAGCGTACTGCCGATCAGCCCGACAAGGGCCAGAACGATCCTGTTCATGCCTGCCTCCTCATTACGGTTTGGTGGATTGCGCTCGAGCCGGCTTGCCGCGCGTCGGTGGCTGCAAACCCTGGCCAGGCTGGCCTGCCGGATGCGCGAAGGAGATCGGCACCGCCGCCGTCGCCTTGGGCGTCGTGAAGGCATCTGCCGCCACGGCGGGGGCGAGCTGCCAGTTGCTCAGTTCCATCTGGTGGCGCAGGCGCAGCGGATCGTCGCGATACACGGCACGCAGCAGGCGCGGCAGCTTGTCTTCGGCGCCGATCCAGATCTGCACGAAGACGTGATCGTTGACGTAGGCCAGCATGTCGGTCACGGTACCGCCGATGACTCTGGACTGGCCAATGTAGAAGGCCTGCTTCAGACCCTCGGCGATGTTCCGGTAGGGGTCGGTGAAGAGCACATCGGAGAACGGGAAGTAGATCGCCGCTGTGTCGAAAGCTGTCTGCAGCGTGGCCTCCAGGGTGGCCGGGGCGGCGGCGATGGCGACCAGATTGTCGGCCGGCGCGTAGGCGGTCATCGTCTTGCCGTCGTAGTAGAACTCCGATGCCGGCCCGTCACCAAGCGTGATCACCCGCAGTTTGTCCGGCCGCTGCATGAGTACCTCGGAGCGGGTCGTGTAAGCCAGCGCCGGACCGAGGCGACTGGGTGCTTCATAGGTGACCAGCGCGGTGAAGGACAGCGCACGCGCCGCCGCCAGGCGTTCGCTCATCGCCTTGAGGAGATCGATGGCTTTCGTCTCGATCACCGGTTGGGGCGCTGGCGCCATGGCCTTGCTCGACGTCTTTGCCGGCTTCGATGCCTTCGTTGCCGTCGCTGGTGGCTGCTGCGCGCAGGCGCTGCCGGCCAGCAGCAAGCTGGCGCCAAGCAGCACCGCTCGGTACATTGTCAAGGGATACGGGATCATCGGTTTTCTCCTCAGGTCAGATAGACTCGGTGGTGATCTGTGACTGCTTACGGGATCATCCCGCACTCGAACATCTTGTTGGCAATGGGCGCCGCCACCCGGTTGATGAATTCGGTGCGCATCGCCGGATCGTTGCGCAGGAGGCCGATGACGCGCTGCTCCTGCTCCGACTTCGGCTGCCCCTTCTGCACCCATAACTGCTCGCAGGTCGCCGACTGATACTTCTGGACCACCTTGTTGGCGACCATGTCGAGGACCGGGAACTGGGCAAAGCTGACGCCCGCGAAGAATACCGCCGACAGGATGGCAACTCCCCCTATACGCTTGTTCATGCTTGTCTCCTCATCTCACAGGTTGACACAACGAAAACTCGCTGCCGATCAGGGTAGCCGCTCGATCTCACCCGGTCGCCAGGTCTGATCGAACCACGGCTCCAGCGGGCCATAGAGGCGCAGGATCATGAACCAGCCCTTGCCGGGAATCGTCTGTACCCAGTTCTTCTCGAACCCGGAGGGAGCCCACGGGCCGAAGTAGACGTTCACCGATCCGTCCGCATTGACCTTGATTCCCTTGTCCTGGCTGCTGACACTTGGTGCCTGCTGGTCGGTCTGCAGCATCGAGCGCGTCTGATTATCGTAGACGATCACCGACCAGAAGTCCTTGACCGGGATGTTGGGCGGCAAGCGTAACCGGTAGTTCCTGGCGCCATCGAACGGGTTGCCCTTCGAGTCCAGGGCGGCCCACGGGTACTGCGACCCTTGGCCGACCATCTTCTCGGCCATCGCCGGGGTCACACCAGTGGCGAAATAGTAAAAGAAGGCGGCACCATCCAGATTGGCAATGCCTGGTGCAAGCTCGAACTTGTAGCCACCGAAGAACGGCAGGCGCCAGGCGCTGTTCGGGTAGAAGAAGGCTTGCGGCTCGCGCATCCTGAAAGCGAGCGTTCGCGCCGTCACTGCGCCGATGTTGGCGGCATCGGTCAGGATTTTCTTCATTCGCTCGTCGGGATTGAAGGGCTTGCCCTTGACGATGCCGATCGAGGCGAACAGACCCAGGGTGGTCGGATCGCTACCTTCGGCCGGTTCCTCCTGAATCACCTGGTTCACCAGTCTCCAGAACGAGTAGTCACCCGGTGCGACGAAGTTCGCCGGCACGCCCGAGGCATTGACGAACGTCATCGGTGGCGGGTTGGCCGCATCGGCAAGCGGATAGATCTTCAGATTCGTCTTGACCGAGTCGACCCCTGGCTTGGTTGAGCCATCGACGAGAAAGGAGCGGAAGGGCATCCAGTTGCCGTAGGTGCTCGGTCGGACGACGAAATAGCCTGGCGGGATTTCGCCCTGGTAACCCGGCGGCAGAATCAGGTATTTGCCGCCCTTTCCCTTGTCGGCCCCGGTGATGCCGATATCGGCCACCCAGCGATACCAGAAGTCGTCGATGGCTCCCAGGACCATGGGAGGGATTTCGACGACCAGCGGCCCCTTCTTCGTATCGATCCAGATGAAGCTGTAGACGGTGTTGTCGTTCGCCGTCAGTTCAACGGTTTTCGGGTCGACCAGGTTCTCCCAGAGGACGTTCGTCTGGTTGTCGGGCCCGAACCTGCGCAGCGACTCGCGCATGCCGGCCTGGTTGACCATCGGGATGGCCAGCAGGTAAGCCTGCAGCGCACGCGACCGATCGAGGTTGTCGTAAATCTTGTGAACGGTCGCGGGGTCCGGATTACCATCGGTCAGGGTGAGCCTGCCGATCGAGGTTTCGAGCTTGTTCGGTGTGACAACGCCCGGCGCGATCGCCGTCGTCATCCTGTACTTCTCCGCCGCCTGCACGACTGGTGCGCTGCCGGCACACAGGGCAACGGCCAGGGCGGATAGCAGCGCTTTGCCAGGGAAAGTCGGTTTATCGGGTCGCATGGCCTGCTTCTTTCGTTGGGTCGATACGATCGGTACTGCGCCGCGTGCGGCTCCCGACAGGAGGAGCTGCACGCGCGCTGCCGCGGATCAAGGGACGACTCGGCAATCGGTATCGTCAGTCCCTGGTCTTCATCGCCGCTTCAAGCTTCCTGATGTCCTCGGGCGACAACTGTGGCCGGTCGATCTTGATCGTCAGCTTGTTGAGCTTGCCGGTGAAGGCGAATGGCGGCTTGTAGTCGGCATCGTTGACGCCGGTCAGCGTGTCGGAGCCGATGTCGAAGCTCTCGTCCCACTGCAGGATCATCGGCAGGGTCTTCGGCATCGTCTTGGTCGCGACTACCTTGCCGTCGACCTTGAGCGTGCCCGTGCCTGGCCGACCGACGCCGCTGAAGTTGTTGAACGCCAGCGTGCCGGCGCCCAGACCGTCGTACTTGAAGTCGAACTCGAGGGTGTGCTTGCCCGGCGTCAGGACATCCGGACCTTCCCATTTCAGGCGCTCCAGATCGACCATGTTCCACAGCCACACCGGCTTGCCCTTGAGCAGATAGAAGCCGTAACCGGCGAAGCGGCCGCCCGAGGTCACGATCATCCCTTCGGCACCGCCCTGCGGCACTTCGATCTCCGCCGTGAAGGTGTAGGAAGCATTCAGGATGAACGGCGAGTCGCCCTGCGGCAGGCCGGTCATCGGCCGCGTATAGACGAACTCGTTGCGCCCGGCGGTGATGTTCGGCCGCGGCGCGACGATGCGCGCAGCCACCGACGCATCGAGCGGCAGCACCTGGTGCTTCTTCGCCTCGGCCAGGAACGCCGCGCGCATCTGCTTGACCTTCTGCGGGTACTTCGCGGCGACGTCCTCCTGCTGGTTCCAGCTCTCCTTGAGGTTGTAGAGCTGGAAGACCTGGTTGTTCAGCGGGTCGGTGTTGGCCGCGCCGAAGACCTGCCACGGTGCGCGGTTGACCTTGGTGCTGAGCAGCCAGCCGTCATCGTAGAGCGCCCATTGGCCGAACATCTCGAAGTACTGCGTCTTGTGGCGCGACGGCGCCTTGGCGTTGGCCGCGTCGAAGGTGTAGAGGAAGCTGGTGCCCTCGATGGGCGCCTGCTTGATGCCGTCGACGACCTCGGGCGCCCTCAGCCCGGCGGCTTCGAGGATGGTCGGCACGACGTCGATGACGTGCACGAACTGCTCGCGCAGGGCGCCCTTGTCCTTGATGCGCGCCGGCCACGACACCGCCATGTTCTGGTTGATGCCACCCAGGCGCGAGGCGTTCTGCTTGAACCAGTCGAAGGGCGTGTCGAAGGCCCACGACCAGCCGGCCGACATGTGGTTGTAGGTTTGCTCGGTACCCCAGACGTCGTAGAACTTCATCTGCACGTCGACCGGCAGTTCATTCAGGCCGTTGAAGAAGGCCACCTCATTCGGCGTGCCGAGCGGCCCGCCCTCTGCGCTGGTGCCGTTGTCGCCGTTGATGTAGATGATCAGCGTGTTGTCCAGGCGGCCGGCGTCCTCGAAGGCCTGGACCACGCGGCCGATCTCGCTGTCGCTGTAGGCGGCATAGGCGGCGAAGACTTCGACTTGCCTGATGAAGAGCTTCTTCTCGTCGGCCGTCAATTGATCCCAGGGTTTGAGCATCTCGTTCGGCCACGGCGTCAGCTTGGCATCCTGCGGGATCACGCTCAGTTTCTTCTGGTTCGCGAAGATGGTTTCGCGCAGCTTCTCGTAGCCGCCGTCGAACAGCTTCATCGCCTGGATCTTCTCGACCCATTCCTTGGTCGGGTGGTGCGGTGCGTGCGTGGCGCCCGGCGCGTACTTGATGAAGATCGGCTTGGCCGGGTCGATCTGGTGCATGCGCGAGATGTAGTCCACCGCGTCGTCCGCCATGCCCGTGATCAGGTTCCAGCCCGGCTTGCCCTGGAACGGATAGATCTGCGTGGTATTGCGGAACAGGTTCGGCTGCCACTGGTTGGAGTCGCCGCCGACGAAGCCGTAGAAGTACTCGAAGCCCATGCCGGTCGGCCACTGGTCGAAGGGCCCGACCTGGCTCGCCTGGAACGCGGGCACGTTGTGGTCCTTGCCGAACCACGCGGTCGAGTAGCCGTTGTCCTTGAGCATGCGGCCGATCGTCGCCTTGTCGCGATCGATGATCGAGTTGTAGCCGGGGAAGCCGGTCGATTGCTCGGAGATCACGCCGAAACCTGCCGAGTGGTGGTTGCGCCCGGTGATCAGCGCGGCGCGCGTCGGCGAGCACAGCGCGGTGGAGAAGACGCGGTTGTAGCGCAGCCCTTCATTGGCGATGCGGTCCATGGTCGGCGTCGGGATGACGCCGCCGAAGGTGCTGGGCACACCGAAGCCGGCGTCGTCGGTGATGATCAGCAGCACGTTCGGCGCCTGCTTCGGCGGCACGATGCGCGGCGCCCACCAGTATTTCGACTGAAGCGCATCGTTCTTGATAACGCCACCGAACTTCGGCGCTGGCGCCGGCAACTGCTTGCCGCTGATCGTCGTCGTCGCGTCGGGCGAACCCAGCACGCCGGAAACCTGCTGGGCAGACACACATCCGCCACCGATTGCGAATGTGGCGGCGATGGCGACCCGAGCCAACCAACGTAGACCTGTTTGCATACCAACCCCCTTGCGTTACGAGAACGATCAAATGTCTAAAAACGGAAAGTCGCACCCAGCGCGAAGCCGGTGAAACGTGCGTCGAGGCCGCTGTCACCGTTGCCGCTGAAGTCGTAGCTCAGGTTGCGCACGGACAGCGTGACGTCACCCCAGCCGTAGCGGTAACCCGCACCGATCAGTGCCTGCCAGGTGGTGTTGTCGGAGCCGGTACCGACATCCAGATAGTAGGGCATGAACCACCTGCCATCCTCGCTGAGGGCGAGCCGCCCCTTGATGCCGGCAATGACGTCCCACTTGTTCATGCTGGCCGAAGCACCGCGCTGGCGCAGGCCACCCGGCAGGCTGAAATCCAGCGAGTTGTCGATGTAGAGGTAGCGGGTTCCGGCGAAGACATCGAGATACGAGGCACCTTGATGCCAAGCCGTGTAGCCGGCGCCCAGTGTGAGGATGTCGGCTTTCAGGTCCATCGATGCGTCAAACGGAATCGCGCCCGTGCCTCCTGGTCGGCGCACGGGCGTGACGCCCGAATCCTGGTTCGCCAACTTCAGATAGATGTAATCGGCAAACACCGACCACTCGCCCTTGCGGGCCTCGCCAGCGAGGAAAAAAGCGAACGACAGCTCGCTCGCGTAATCCATGAACGTGCTGTGTGTGTCGGCGCTCACGCCGTCGGTGAGGCCGCGCGGGCTGAATGTCGCCGAAGTGTAGATGGTGGGGGTCCAGGCATAGGGCGTGACGCTGAAATGCCACTGGCCATCGAGCATGTTCACCGCGTCGATCTTCTCCTGAGCGTCGGCCGGCAACACCGTTGCCAGACTCAGGACACCCAGCACGACGCACACCATGTGCTTCCGGATACCGCATGTGGAAATCATTATGGCCCTCCGCCTGTTGAACCCTTCTTACCTGTCACGGCGCGACCAGCGACCGAGCAGGACATATTCTTTCTTCTCCTGACAGCAGACTGAGGTTCGGCACGGGCCGGCAGTGCCACCAAGGCTGCACTCAGCCCCAGGATGCCAATCCCGGCGGCGGCAGCACGCACACCCTTGTTCGTTTTCATGGCCTGCTTGTCCCCCTGTAGACAAACAGGCGGTATTATCACTCTAATCCCGGGGCATTGGCGTCGACAATTCAGGACAGAATCTTGACATTTCCAGACACAAGGCATCCGGCCACACCAGACCTGGCCAAAAAACGCGGCGCGGGGGGCGCCTCCTCGCTGCTGTCAGAGGTCCCGGCACGGCACGCTGGCTCCCGAGAAGACGCCGAGACGAGATCCTCCCCATAGCGGTTTCTCGTTCGGCGCAACGGTCGGCTGCGAAGGACCGCCATGGGTGGTTTCGAGCGCAAGAACAGGGTGCGGCGACTCTCTTTACCCCTGTCATGTCTCGGCATGAATGCACGCCTTCTGTTGGCTGATGGCGCGCTGGACGAGACTGGTGCTATCGAATCCTGGAACGATTGCCTATAATCCATCGCCTGACGTTCGCACCAATCTTCTTCAACTGGAGGTACCTCGATGAGCATTCTGGACAAGGCCAAGGAAGCTGCCGTGGCAGCGGTCGAAAAAACCATGGAAGTCGCCAGTTCGGCGGTGGAGGTGGTCGAAGAAGCGGGCATCAAGGCGAAGGAGCTGGCTCAGGAAGCCGGCACCGCCGTGGCTGAAAGCGTCAGTGCAACGGCTGGAAAAGCCCGGGAATTGGCCAGCGAAGCCGGCGACATGGCCAAAGGAATTGGTACGGCGATTGCGGATGCGACTTTTGGTGACAACGCCCGAGAGATCGCGGAGCAGGCCAGGATTGCCCAGGAAGAGCAGATCGCGCCTACCGGCGAAACATCGAAGGGCGCTGAAGGATAGGCAACTGATACTCTGCGGAAATGCGCACATCATCCGTTGATCGCGGAAGTCGTGCGGAGCACCCTCCCATCCGGTACGGTTGCGGACCAACGATGCGGCCTTGGCCTGAGGCAGCCAGGCAGCCCGCAGGATTGGGGTGACCTGTCTTCAGGGTTTGGCGCGGCAACCGGCACGACGTTTTCCTGAACGTCGCCCCTTGCCGCAGGCGCGCCGGAGAGGGAGCAAACCCGAACTGGAAGCGCGAAGAGCGGCCACCGCTTATCGGGAAACCAGCACAAACCCCCAGATTCCCAGTACATAGATCAGCAGCACCACCCATGAGTCGGCGCCAAGACCCCAGTATCGCCGGGGTTTGCGCAGGATGATGCCGGCCACGTAGATTGTCGTCATCACCAGTCCGATCATGCCGATCCACGCATTGGCACGCCCCTCGTGCGGCAGAACCGGTTGCCCCGCCAACAGATCAGCGAGCACGAACAGAATGAGCTGAAACGCGTTGCCGCCGAAAATGTCGCCGAAGACCAGAGTGTAACTCTTCATCTGCACGCCGGTGATCGCCGTGCTTATTTCGGGCAAGGCTGACGCAAGCGCCAGGAACGTGGCGCCGAACAACACACCATTGATACCCATGAGGTCGGCCAGACGATCGCCGCTCTGTTCAAGCAGGACACCTGCAGCCAAGGTAACCACCGATGTCAGCACGAAGATCCCGATGACCCTGGCGTTGCTGGCGCCGCCCAGAGCGTCGGACTTTTCCGGCAGATTCGTGGAGGTGCTGGCGACCTGTGTAGATCCGGCAGCAGGTACGACCAGCCCCATGTCCTCCCTCTTCCCGCAGCGGCCAAGAGCCAGCATGCCGGCCAGCCAGGCCACGAAGATGGCCATGCTGCCCAGCGAGACCGAACCAATCGCCGCAGAACCGGGAAGCAGACCACTCATTACGGTGATCGCAATCACACAGATCACGAGGACACCCTCGAGCGCCGGCACGAGGGAGCATGCAGCAGTCGACAGGGGCAACGGCCCGCGAACGAAGCGATCGGCAATGACGAGGACCAGCGTCTGAACAGCCACTCCACCAATCAGATTGCCCGCTGCGATGTCCAGATGGCCACCCGTCGTGGCGCTGACCGTGATGGCCAGCTCCGGGAGGCCCCCGGTGACCGACAGGAGGACCATTCCGCCTATTGTCTCGCCGAAACCGAAACGATCATCCAGAACGTCTGTGGCCTTGGCCAGCCAGACACCGGCAACCCAGGTGGCAATCGCAGCACCTGCGAAAATGAGCAGCAGGACAGGAATTCCAGGATCTTTCATGTCGTCTCCATCCCTTCAACAACACCCGGCTTCGCCTGCGCAGTGCAGCATTGAACGACAGGCTGGACTCGGCGGATTCTCCCAGGCCCGAGGAATCCGGAATGTAGCATCATCTCACCCAAGGCGATCCAGCAATGCTGACCGCAGGCAGCTCGCCAACCAGCCTGAGACACCGATTCCCCACATTTTCACATACACTTACTTTCCATCGCCGATCAATGTCGGGAATCAAGCGCTCGATCCTTCCCCTGCCTAGCGCTCTTGCCGCCGTACTTGCCGGTCGCAGAACTGAGACAGGGAGATTCCCATCGGCTTACCCGGGAAAGAACGCCGCCCAGCGTCTGGCCGCGACAGACAGGCTGTCGTTCGATGTCCTTCCCCGGGCCCCAACAAGCGAGGTCGGGAGTGGCGACATGGCCAACGCCTTCGGAATGATCACCAGAACCGGTTACGTGCCAGATTCCTTGAGCAATACCGGCCGATTGAATGGCCACCGTCGCGTCTGCCCGGCCCACTTCTGCCAGTAGCTTACCACCTATCATGTTTCGGCCCCCTGAAAGAACTTGGGAAGAGGCAGTGCGCTGGCAGCGCGTCTCAAGAGAAGGCGGATGCCGCGTTTGAACCAGGAAAGGGCACTGCGATAGGCTTTGCGGACACTCCAATGGTT
>NZ_JAEUOL010000036.1 GCF_016789985.1 Accumulibacter sp. | reverse complement strand
GCGCAACCCGGAACTCTCGATGTCGGTGCCCGTTCGTCCGGACGGGCTGATCGCCGGACCGCTGATCGAGGACATGCCGGCGATGGGCAAGACGCCGACCGCCCTGGCGCGAGACATGGAAAAAGCGCTCGGGACCTTCATTCGGGATCCGATCGTGACGGTGGTGGTGACCGGTTTCGTTGGCACGCACAGCGAGCAGATCCGGGTGGTTGGCGAGGCTGCCAAGCCGCAGGCACTGCCCTACAGACAGAATCTGACGCTGCTCGACGTGATGATCGCGGTCGGTGGTCTGACCGATTTTGCCGACGGCAACCGGGCGACGATCGTACGCGCCATGCCTGAGGGCGAGAAGCAGCAATACAGTGTTCGTCTGACCGATCTGATCCGCAGGGGTGACGTCTCCGCCAATGTGGACATGAAGCCGGGAGACGTGCTGATCATTCCGCAGAGCTGGTTCTGATCGGCGGTTTGTTCGCTGCTCGGCCCGCTGTAAGCCGCTCCGTTGTGCTGCCGAAGGCGGCCAGCTTTCCCGCAACCGATACCTGATAGAGTCTTAATCCGATGGATGAACTGCTTCGACAAGCGATAACTGTTCTGCGCGGAATGTGGAAGCGTCGCTGGCTGGGGATCGTCGTCGCCTGGATCGTTGGTCTGGCCAGCGTGGTGACGGTGCTGGCCATTCCCGACAAGTATGAGGCGTCGGCGCGCATCTTTGTCGATACGCAGTCGATCCTACGGCCGCTGATGTCCGGCCTGGTGACCCAGCCCAATGTCGATCAGCAGGTGATGATGCTGAGCCGCACCTTGATCACCCGGCCGAATGTGGAGAAGTTGATCCGGATGGCGGATCTCGACCTGAAGATCCAGTCCAAGGCGGAGCGGGAAACACTGATCGAGACCTTGACGGCGTCGCTGAAGATCAACAATACCTCACGCGACAACATCTATACGATTACCTATCGCGATACCCAGCCGGAGAGCGCCAAACGGGTGGTGCAGTCGCTGGTGTCGATCTTTGTCGAATCCAACCTCGGTGACGCGCGCAAGGATACGGAGTCGGCACGCAAGTTTCTCGACAAGGAGATCGCCGGCTACGAGAAAAAGCTTGAGGAGGCAGAGGCTCGCCTCAAGGAGTTCAAGATGCGCAACATGGCGACCCAGAGCGCCGAGGGCAAGGATTATTTCACCAGAATAAGCGCTGCCGGTGCTCTGCTCGAACAGAGCAAGCTGGAATTGCGCGAGGCCGAACAGTCGCGCGACACGCTCAAGCGCCACATCGTCGGCGACGAACCGTCTCTGGTGCCGAACGTCGGCCAGGAGTCGATTGCCGGCATTTCGGTTCCCGAGATTGACGCGCGTATCGACGCCCTGCAGCGCAATCTCGATGCCCTGCTGCAACGCTATACCGAAAAGCACCCGGATGTGGTGAGTGCGCGTCGTCTGGTCAAGGAACTGGAAGACCAGAAGCGGCAGGAGATCGCCGACCGGCGCAAGGCGGCACTGGCCAATCCTGCCGCGTCGTTGAGCAGCAGCCCGGTGCACCAGCAGCTCAGAATCACGCTCTCCGAGGCGGAGGCGAATGTCGCAGCGCTGCGTACCCGTGTCGCCGAGTATCAGTCGCGCTACAACCATCTGGCAGAATCGGCCAAGATGATGCCGCAGATCGAGGCAGAATTCACCCAGCTCAATCGTGACTACGAGATCAACAAGAAGAACTACGAGCAACTGGTGCAGCGGCGTGAATCGGCCAGCATGGGTAGCGAGATGGAGAACACCGCGGGTGTCGACTTTCGCCTGATCGATCCGCCGCGCGCTTCGCCGAAGCCGGTCGCGCCCAATCGTGCCCTGTTTCTGCCACTGACGCTGCTCCTTGCACTGGCCGCCGGGGTGGCTGCCACCTTTGCGGCGAGCCAGTTGCGCCCGGTATTCTTCGACGCGCGTTCGCTACGCGAGGCAAGTGGCTTGCCGCTGCTCGGCACGGTTTCCCTGTTGAGCGACGAGTCGAGAAAGCGCGGTGAACGGAAGGACATGATCCGCTTTGCCGCTGCCTGCGTGTCCCTGATCGGCGCTTATGGTGCGGGCTTGCTCGCCTTGTTTCTTCTTTCCGTCCGTAATGCCTGAGGAAAACAGATGAGCCTGATTGAACAAGCGGCCAAACGCCTGGAGCAATTGCGCAAGGCGGGTGTTGCGGTACACGGTGCGTCGGCAGAGACCGAACTGCCGCTCACCGATGTCGGCGCTACAAGCGCCGAGGCCCCAGTATCGGCAGTCCCGCCGGCGCCGATGGTGCGCCTGTCGGCCGCCGCGGCAGAGGCGGCAACGCCGCCAGGCGGGCGGGCTGCCGTGCTCTCTCGTCGTATCGAGATCGATCTTGCGGCGCTTTCTGCCAGTGGCCTGATCAGCCCCGATGCGCCGCGATCACAACTGGCCGATCAGTATCGGGTGATCAAGCGACCACTGATCGCCAATGCCATGGGCAAGGGAGTGGCAGCGATCAAGCGTGGCAACCTGATCATGGTGACGAGTGCAATCTCCGGGGAAGGCAAGAGCTTCACGGCGATCAATCTGGCGATCAGCATTGCCATGGAACTCGACAATACAGTCATGCTGGTCGACGCGGACGTGCCCAAGCCTTCGGTGCTCAAGATGCTCGGGGTACCGCCGGCACGTGGCCTGCTCGATGTACTGACCGACGAAAACGTTGAACTTTCACAGGTGCTGCTGCGTACCAATGTCGAGAAGCTCAGCATTCTGCCAAGCGGCACACAGCATCCGCGTGCCACCGAACTCCTGGCCAGTGCGGCCATGGTCCAGATGCTCGACGAGATGGCCAATCGTTATCCCGATCGGATCATCATTTTTGATTCCCCGCCGCTCCTGATGACTACTGAATCGCGGGTGCTGGCCAGCCACATGGGACAGGTGGTAGTCGTGGTGAAGGCGGAAAGCACCGTGCGCAGTGACGTCAAACATGCCTTGGCGGCGATCGACTCGTGTCCGGTGAAGCTGGTTCTGCTGAATCAGGCGCGCACTGTCACGCAGGACGGTTATGGCTACGGCTACGGTTATGGCTATGGTTATGGTTATGGTTCAGAGAGTGCTTGAGAAGTTGCGCGGCATTCCCGGCGACGTGCCGTGGCTGAGACATCACCGGCTTGTCCGGCGAATCGGTGTCGACCTGGTCGCGCGGCCAAGAAATCCGCAGTGGGCGTCCTGGCTGGGCCTGGCCAGTTGCCTGCTGGTGGCACCCGTGTACGCGGAGAACTGGCAGATCACGCCCAGCATCGCCCTCGGGGAAACCCTGACCAACAACCTCTACCTCACTTCGAGCAACAAGACGAGTGATCTGGTGACCGGCATCACGCCAGGCATCTCCATCGACGGGCATAGCGGTCGTGCCAGTCTGCGCTTCAACTATTCGGTGACGCAGTACCTCTACGCCCGCGAGTCGTCGCAGAACAATCTGCAGCAAGGGCTGAATGCCTTCGGGACGCTCGAGGCAATTGAAAACTGGTTGTTCATCGATGCCAGCGGCACCATCTCGCAGCAGAACATTTCTGCGTTCGGGAAAGTTGCGCCATCCGATGCCAACGTCGACAACAACCGGACAGAGACCTTCTACTATTCGATCTCGCCGTATATCAAGGGACGTTTCCTGTCGTCCACCGAGTACTTCCTGCGTTACACGGCGAGCGGGACCAATGCCGACTCATCGGCCGTGTCGGATTCGACGATGAGCCAGTGGCTGGGCCGGATCAATGGCGACACGCATTGGGGTCCGCTCAGCTGGGCGCTCAACGCCAGCAGCGTCAGCACTCGTTATGATGTGGGTCGGGACCGTGACGACACGCGTTATGGACTGACCCTGTCCTACCGCTTGACTCCGCAGTTCCAGCTCTCGCTCATCGCCGGGCGCGAAACGACGAACCTGGTCAGTTTGAACGACGAGACACATAGCGATTCGGGTTTCGGCATCCTATGGACGCCGAGCCCGCGCACCAAACTGGAAGGGAGCATGACCCGGCGCTTCTTCGGCAATGGCTACAACGTCGCTTTCAGTCACCGGATGCCTCGCGCCCTGCTGACCTATGCGGCCAGCAATGACGTTTCGTATCAGCCGTCGGGTGTCACCAACACCGGGCAGGGCGCCAACTACAATGCCTACTATGCGATCATCGCGGCGAACAATCCAGGCCTCTCGCCGGATGCGATCAAGGCGCAGGTCAACCAGGTCCTGCAAGGCAGAGGCGTTCCGGCCGATGGAACGGTGGTCAACGGTTACCTGACCAACCGTCCCAACCTGCAGAAATCGCAACAACTTTCGTTGGCCCTACTGGGAGTTCGCAATACCCTGACCTTCAGTGCGACGGAAAGTCAGCAGCAACCGCTGGGTGTGGTCAACGGCTTGACCGATGACTACTCGCTGGCCAACGAGGTGACGCAGCGCGGCTTCGGCGTCATCTGGGGGCTGCAACTGACCGGTTTTTCGTCGCTCTCGTTGTCGCTCAATGAGCAGCGCAGTCTGGCGAATGGCACTGGTTCGCTGGATACCAAAACGCAAGGCGCGTACCTGCTGTTTACCACGCGCCTGTCACCCAGCACGCAGGCCAACGTCGGTGCCCGGCGGGTGATTTCCGATGGTGGGGTCAATGCAAACTACACCGAGAGCGCGCTGACTGCTGCGCTGTCGCACAGTTTCTGATTCACCTGCATGTACGAGTCGTTCTATGGCTTGACGAACAAGCCGTTTCAGCTCAACCCTGATCCGTCCTTCTATTTCGCCAGCAAACAACATCGGCGGGCGATGGCCTACCTCGAGTATGGTTTGAACCAGAACGAGGGGTTCATCGTCGTCACCGGCGAGGTGGGTGCCGGCAAGACGACGATCGTGCGCGGTCTGCTCAATGACCTCGATTCGGAAAAGGTGGTGGCGGCGCAACTGGTCAGCACCCAGCTCGACGCCGAGGATACCCTGCGCATGGTTGCCGCGGCTTTCGGCGTCGGCAATCGAAACACCGGCAAGTCCGAACTCCTGCTTGCTCTTGAGGCCTTCCTGGTCGATGTGACCCGTCAGGGCAAGCGCTGCCTGCTGATCGTGGACGAGGCGCAGAACCTGGCGCCGCGTGCGGTGGAGGAGCTGCGCATGCTCTCGAACTTCCAGTTCGGTACGCAGGCACTGTTGCAGAGCTTCCTGATCGGTCAGCCGGAGTTCCGCAAGATCATGCAGAGTCCGCAGATGCAGCAGTTGCGCCAGCGCGTGATCGCCGCTTGCCACATTGGTCCGATGGACCAGGATGAGACACAGGCCTACATCGAGCACCGGCTGAAGTGTGCCGGATCGAAGGGCTCGCCACGCTTCGATGCCGGAGCCTTCGAAGCCCTCTTCGAGGCCAGCGGTGGTGTTCCCCGACGGATCAATGCCCACTGTGATCGCCTGCTGCTCTCCGGCTTCCTGAGCGGCAAGGCCGATTTCACGCGCGCCGATGTCGAAGAGGTGGCGCACGAGCTGCGCGAAGAAACTCAGGCGGCGTCACCCTTGCCGGTCGGCAAGAACCTGGAAGACGGTCATGTGGCGCTGCATCCACAACTCACCGACAGCGGTATTCTCGACATCGACCTGTCGCGCTCGGGGCTCGATGGCAGCACGGCAGATCAGGCGGCGCGCGTCATTGCCGATCTGAAAAGCGGACAGTCGGAGCAGCGCCTGATCCGCATCGAGCGCAGCATGTTTCGTCTGGAGCGCAACAACGCAGCAATCCTGTCACTGTTGCAGCAACTGGTCGATGCACTGCGCGTCAAGCAATGAAAGGGGTGTGTCGTCTTGCTCAATGAGGAATGGCCCGCCGGGCTCGGGCCGGTGATTTGCGTCGTCGGCGCGCGTCCCAATTTCATGAAGATGGCGCCGATCCTGCGTGCCTTCCGTGCTCATCGCCCGGCCTTGCCGACCTTGCTCGTCCACACCGGCCAGCACTACGACAGGGACATGAACGACCGTCTGTTTGTCGATCTTCGCCTGCCGCATCCGGACATCAACCTAGAAGTCGGGTCGGGCACGCACGCGGTACAGACGGCGGAAGTGATGCGTCGTTTCGAGCCGGTACTCGACGCGCATCGACCGTCCTGCGTGCTGGTGGTCGGCGATGTCAATTCGACGCTGGCCTGTGCTCTGGTGTGCGTCAAGAAGGAAGTACCGGTGGTGCACGTCGAGGCAGGGCTGCGCAGCCACGATCGCCTGATGCCGGAGGAGATCAACCGGGTCCTCACCGACCAGATCGGCGACCGGCTGTATACCACGGAACGGAGCGCGCACGCCAATCTGGCGCGCGAGGGAATTGCCGATGAGCGAATCTGCTTTGTCGGCAATGTGATGATCGACTCGCTGTTGGCGAACCGCGAATGCGCCGTGCCCGCGACCAGGACACTGCAGCTCGCTGGTGCCGATCCGGCGGTGCTTGACCATCCCCAGGGCTATGCCGTGGTAACGCTCCATCGACCGTCGAACGTCGATCACGTCGACCGCCTGCGACCGCTGCTCCGCGCGTTGCGTGAAGTCTCCGAAAAACTGCCGCTGGTCTTTGCCATGCACCCGCGTACGCGTGCCAACGTGGAGCGATCAGGCCTGAGCGACCTGCTGGCCACTCAGCGCATCGTTCTGTTGCCGCCGCAGGGCTATCTGGAGATGCTTGGCCTGCTGAGCAGCGCCAGACTGGTGCTTTCCGATTCCGGGGGGCTGCAGGAGGAGACCACTGCCCTTGGCGTGCCCTGTCTGACGATTCGCGAGAACACCGAACGCCCGATCACCGTCGAGCAAGGCACCAATACCCTGGTCGGTTGCGATCCGTCAGCGATTCGCAGGGGGGTCGACGAAATCCTGTCCGGCTCCGGCAAGATCGGACGTGTCCCGGAATTCTGGGATGGCCGGGCGGCGGAACGCATTGCCGCAGATCTTGCAGTCTGGCTGATTGCGCGTCACCTGCAGCCGGCAGTTAACGCCTCGAGTTGATGAGATGTCAAACCTGTCACTCACCAATGCACTGACCATCGACGTCGAAGACTACTTTCAGGTTTCGGCCCTCGCCCCCTACATCCCGCGCGATCAATGGCCGCTGCGGGAATGCCGGGTTGAACGCAATGTCGATCGGATTCTCCTGATGCTCGACGAAAAAGGGGTCAGCGCGACCTTTTTCACGCTCGGCTGGATCGCTCAACGTTATCCTGAACTGGTACGGCGCATAGCGAACGCTGGCCACGAAGTGGCCAGTCATGGCTTCGGTCATCAGCGCGCCAGCGATCTGACGGAGGCCGATTTTTCGGCCGACGTCTCTCGGGCAAAGAAAATGCTGGAAGACATTACGGGTGATGAAGTGAAGGGCTACCGCGCGCCAAGCTTTTCGATCGGGGAAGGCAATCTCTGGGCTTTCGACTGCCTGGCAGATGCCGGCTACCGTTACAGTTCGAGCATCTACCCGATTCGCCATGATCACTACGGCATGCCCGACGCGCCGCGCTTTGGGCATCGCGTGGCTGGCGGGCTGCTCGAGCTGCCGGTGACCACGGCCCGCTTCTTCGACCGCAACTGGCCGGCCAGCGGTGGCGGCTATTTTCGGCTGCTGCCCTACGCCCTGTCACGCTGGCTGCTGCAACAGGTCAACCGGCTGGACGGGCAGCCGGCCATCTTCTACTTCCACCCCTGGGAAATTGATGCCGGACAACCGCGCATCCCGGGTATCAGCGCCAAGACGCGCTTTCGTCACTATGTCAACCTGCAATGCACCGAAGGCCGACTGAGACGATTGCTGGCCGATTTTCGCTGGGGACGGATGGACGAAGTGTTTCTCGGCGAGGGTGCCGCGCGGGTTGCGGGGGCGTAATGAGATCGACTGCCGAGGAAGTTGCCGGAGTGGCCGCCGTGCGTGCGCCGCTGGTCGTCAAGCGTCTGTCGGTCGGTGATCGGGCGGTGGCCGAGCGCTGGGATGCCTTTGTCCGGGCCTGCCCGGCGGCCACGTTCTTTCACCGCGCCGGCTGGCAACGGGTGATCGACCAGGTGTTCCGCCATCGGACGCACTTTCTCTATGCCGAGCGCGCCGGTGTAATCGAAGCCGTGCTGCCGCTGGCCCAGGTGAAGAGCGTGCTGTTCGGAAACTCGCTGGTCTCGCTGCCGTTCGCGGTCTACGGCGGGGTGGCTGCGAGCAACCCGGAGGCCGCCGATTTGCTGGAAGTCGAGGCGCAGCAGACGGCCAGGCGCCTGGCGGTCGACCACCTGGAGTTGCGCAACCTCGAACAACGTCACCCGGAATGGCCGCGGCAGGATTTATACGTCAGATTTCGCAAGGAAATTGCGCCCGAGCTGGAAGCCAACCTGCTGGCCATTCCACGCAAGCAACGGGCGATGGTGCGCAAAGGAATCAAGAATGGTCTGCGCAGCGAGCTGGATGCCGATATCCGGCGTTTCTTTTGCCTCTACGCCGACAACGTACACCGTCACGGGACACCCGCCCTGCCAAGGCGTTATTTCGAGGAATTGCTGCGCGTGTTCGCTGGCGATTGCGACGTGCTGACGGTCGTCGATCCGGCGGGGCGTCCGTTGAGCAGTGTGCTGAGCTTCTATTTCCGTGGAGAAGTCCTGCCTTATTACGCTGGCGACGAATGGTCGGCACGCGAGCTGGCAGCCAATGACTTCAAGTACTGGGAGTTGATGCGCCGCTCCTGCGAGCGCGGGCTGCAGGTCTTCGACTACGGTCGCAGCAAGCAGGGTACTGGTTCGTACTCCTTCAAGAAGAACTGGGGCTTCGAACCCGAGCCGCTTTTTTATGAATACTGCCTCTATCGTCGCAACTCGGTGCCACAGAACAATCCCGCGAACGCCAAGTACCGCTTGCTGATCAACACCTGGCAAAAGATGCCGATCGCTATGGCCAACTGGCTGGGACCGTTCATCGTACGCAACCTGGGTTGAGCGATCCTGGGCCTGACGCCGTGGTGCCGCACTCGGGCGATGTCGATGATTGTGATTGTTGAACATTACTGTTTGCTGAAAGCCATTGCATGAGCCACCCCAAAACAAGCCACGTGTCAGTCACCGCTCATCCAGGTTGGCGTTTGGCGGCGCCTGCCTTGGTGCTGGTGCTGTTGATCATCCTGTGGCTGTTCCGTGAGACTGCGGTCGACATGGCGGGGATCTGGGTCCGTTCCGACACTTATGCCCACGGAATGATCGTGCCCCCGATCACGCTATGGCTGATCTGGCGGGTGCGCGCCGATGTCGCGATCCTGGTGCCCAGAGGGAGCTATCTGGCCGTCCTGCTGATGGCTGGTGCCGGGTTTTGCTGGTTGCTTGGCCAGTTGGCGGCGGTCAATGCGTTGCCCCAGTTTGCGCTGACCGCGATGCTGATTCTTGCTGTGCCGGCGGTGGCCGGCTGGCAGGTTGCCAGACGAATCGCTTTTCCGTTGCTGTTCCTGTTCTTTGCCGTACCATTTGGCGATTTCACCCAGCCGAAACTGATGGAATGGACGGCCCAGGCGACCGTTGCCGGTTTGCGGCTGACCGGCATACCGGTCTACAGCGAAGGACAGCACCTGATCATTCCCAGCGGCAGCTGGGCGGTGGTCGAGGCCTGCAGCGGCGTGCGCTATCTCATCGCTTCGCTCACCGTAGGCACGCTGTTTGCCTATCTCACCTACCAATCCCTGCGGCGGCGTCTGCTTTTCGTACTGTTTTCGATCATCGTGCCGATTGTTGCCAACTGGGGGCGCGCCTACATGATCGTGATGCTCGGTCATTTGTCGGGTAACAAGCTTGCCGTCGGAGTCGACCACCTGATCTATGGCTGGGTCTTCTTCGGCCTGGTGATCCTCGCGATGTTCTGGATCGGCGCCCGTTGGCGCGAAGATGAAGTGTTGCCGCCGGTGTCACACGTGGCGTGGCCATCCACCGCTGGCGCCGGACCTGCCGCCGCATTACCGATCACGGCAGTGCTCGGCGTTCTGGTCGCTGCCTGCTGGCCGTTTGCGCAAAGGCAGCTCGATGATTACTCCTCGGCTGAGGCGGTCAGCAGCATGGCGGCGCTGGGTGCGATTCCGGGCTGGCAGAACAGCCCACAAGCGCTCCATGACTGGGAACCGAGGTTTGCCAATACAGCCGCGCGTACCCGGGTGGTTCTCGAACATGACGAGCACGCGGTGGGTCTCTTTATCGCCTACTACCGTAACCAGGATCAGCAGCACAAACTGGTCAGTTCGACCAATGTGCTGGTGACCAACGACGATCCGGTCTGGGCGAAGGTCGGTAGCGGGATGCAGCAGATCGCGATCGGCCAACAGGCTGTGACGATTCACACGGCACAGTTGCGCGGACCACGTGGCACGCGGCTGTTAGCCTGGCAATGGTATTGGATCAATGGGCGCTGGACGACCAGCGATGCCCTGGCCAAGGCGTATACCGCATGGTATCGCCTGACCGGTCAGGGGGACGATTCGGCCGTGGTTGTGCTCTTCGCGGAGCAAGGCAAGCCGGGTATCGCCGATGCCGTACTGGCAGATTTCACCGACGCCGCCGGCCCGGCGATCGAGCGCGCCTTGCGACAAACGGCGAGTGCGCGGTGAGTGGCGTACGCGACGCATGGTAGCGATGGCGATGAATCATCAGGGCGCAACGGAACAAGATGGCAGACCACTGATTCTGCATGTCATTCACCATCTGCACACCGGTGGGCTGGAGAACGGACTGGTCAACCTGATCAACCGGCTTCCTGAAGCCCGGTTCCGGCACGCCGTGGCCTGTATCGAGGACTTTTCCGATTTCCGCCTGCGCTTGACCCGTGCCGACACCCCGGTGCTGGCGCTGCATCGTTCGCGAATCGGCGTATGGCGGCTCAGGCGGAGGTTGTTCTCCCTCTGCCGCCAGTTGCAGCCACGGATCGTGCATTCGCGCAATCAGTCGGGACTCGATGCCCTGTTGCCAGCCCGACTGGCCGGTGTGCCGCATTGCATTCATGGTGAGCACGGATGGGATGTGGACGACCTCGGTGGAAGACGAATCAAACCGGCGTTGCTGCGTCGTGTGCACTCGCCGCTGGTCGACCGTTACATCACCGTATCGGCCGACCTGAGGAACTACCTGGTGCAGCGGCTGCGCATTCCGGCTGGGCGGGTGACACAGATCATCAATGGCGTCGATGTTGCGCGCTACGTGCCGCCCTCGGCGTCTGCGCGGCAACTGCTGCCGACCGGCTTCGCCGGGCCTGGGAACCTGCTCATCGGGACGGTTGGGCGGGTGCAGGCGGTCAAGGATCAGGAAACGCTGCTGCGCGCGTTTGCCTGCTTGGTCAGCAACGCCGGCCAGGCAGGTTCGCAGGCAAGGCTGGTGATTGTCGGCGATGGTCCCTTGCGTGCGTCGCTGACCCGCCTTGCCGATACCCTCGGCGTCGCGTCGCTGACCTGGTTCCCGGGCAGCGTCAGCAATGTCCCCGAACTGTTGCAGACCTTCGATCTCTTCGTCCTGCCGTCGTTGGCCGAAGGCATCTCGAATACATTGCTTGAAGCGATGGCCACCGGTCTGCCCTTGTTGGTAACGGCGACCGGCGGCAACGTCGAACTCGTGACGGATGGCGTCAACGGGCATCTGTTTCAGCCCGGGGATGTGGCCGGACTCGGCGGCTTGCTGAGCCAGTATCTGGCCGACCCGTCACTGCTCAGGATGCATGGCAAAGCGGCTCGCGAAATGGCGGTCGGGCGTTTCAGTCTGGCGACCATGCTGAACAACTATCAGACCGTTTACGAGGAATTCTGTGCGCGGGCTTGAGCTGCTTCCACCTTCCGCAGCACGGTCCCCGTCAGCCACCGAGCGGGAGCCGGCGGTGGCGGCACGCCGGCAGCGCAGCTCCACGCTGGACCGGTGTCCGGCGCCAGCGGCGGGTTCCTACTGACCTGGAAAAGACAAAAATCAACCATGTGCGGGATTACTGGCATTTTCGATACTCGTGGGCGGCGTGACATTGATCGTTCGGTGCTTACGCGGATGAACGAATCGCAGCAGCATCGAGGCCCTGATGAAGGCGGCCTGCATCTTGAAGCGGGTATCGGCCTGGGGCACCGGCGGCTGTCGATCATCGACCTGTCCACCGGCCAGCAGCCGCTTTACAACGAGGACCAGAGCGTTTGCGTGGTGTTCAACGGCGAGATCTACAATTACCAGGAGCTGATCCCGGAACTGCTGGCGCTCGGTCACGTCTTTCATACGCGCAGCGACACCGAGGTGATCGTGCACGCCTGGGAAGCCTGGGGCGAGGACTGCGTGCGTCGTTTCCGCGGCATGTTCGCCTTTGCGCTCTGGGACCGCAATCGGGAAACGCTGTTTCTGGCACGTGACCGGCTGGCAGTCAAACCGCTGTTCTACGCTTTCCTGACCGACGGGACCTTCATTTTCGGCTCCGAACTGAAATCCCTGCTGGCGCATGGCGGTCTGGCGCGCGATATCGATCCGCTGGCGGTCGAGGAGTATTTCGCCCTCGGCTATGTCGCCGAGCCGCGTACCATCTTCCGTCAGGCAAGCAAGCTGCCGCCGGCGCATACGCTGACCCTGCGTCGTGGCCAGCCGGCTGCAGCGCCGAAGGAGTACTGGGATGTGCGTTTCAGCCTCGACAGGCGGACTTCGCTGAGTGATGCCTGCGCACAACTGGACGAGCGGCTCAGCGAATCGATTCGCCTGCGCATGATCGCTGAAGTGCCGCTCGGTGCGTTTCTCTCCGGCGGAGTCGATTCGAGTGCGGTCGTCGCGCTGATGGCCGGCCTTTCCACCGGGCCGGTCAATACCTGCTCGATCGCCTTCGATGATCCGGCCTTCAATGAAGCGGCGTTTGCCCAGAAGGTGGCCGACCGTTATCATACCAATCACCACTGCGACCTGGTTGCCAGCGACGATTTCGATCTGATCGATACGCTGGCCAGGCTGTACGACGAACCCTATGCCGACAGTTCGGCCATCCCCACCTACCGCGTGTGTCAGCTGGCGCGCAAACATGTGACCGTGGCGCTGTCTGGCGATGGCGGTGACGAGACCTTCGGTGGTTATCGCCGTTATCGCCTGCACCTGATGGAAGAGCGACTGCGTGCCGCGCTGCCGCATGGCGTTCGTCGGCCGATCTTTGGCCTGCTCGGTCGCGTATACCCGAAGGCCGACTGGGCGCCCCGCATGTTCCGCGCCAAGACCACGTTCGAGGGCATGGCAAGAACGACAGTCGAAGCCTACTTCCACTCGGTTTCGATTCTGCGTGGTCCGATGCGCCGCCAACTGTTCACCAATCGTTTCCGGAGGGAGGTGGACGGTTACAGTGCGCAGGACGTCTTTCGCCATCATGCCGGTCGCGCCGGTACCGACGATCCACTGGCACTGATTCAGTACCTCGACCTCAAGACCTACCTGGTGGGCGATATCAACACCAAGGTTGACCGTGCCAGCATGGCGCATTCGCTCGAGGTGCGCGAGCCGCTGATGGATCACGAGCTGGTCGAGTGGATGGCGACGCTGCCGTCTTCGCTCAAGGTGCGCGGTCAGGAAGGCAAGTTTCTGTTGAAGGAGGCGATGCAGCCCCGCCTGCCGCAGGACATTCTGTATCGTCCCAAGATGGGCTTCGCCGTACCGCTTGCCCGCTGGTTTCGCGGTCCACTCCGGGAGCGTGTCCGGCAGGCGGTGCTCGGCCAGCGCCTCGCTGCGACCGGCTGGTTCAATCAGGATTACCTGCGTCATCTGGTGGACGCCCATCAGTCCGGGGCGAGCGACTTCAGTTCGCCACTGTGGACGGTGTTGATGTTCGAGGCTTTCCTGCGCAACGTCATGGACGCTCCGGCGGAGCAGGCCGGCCTGATCACCGGGGTGGCGGCTGTGCCATGAATCTGCGCATCCTGCATGTCCTCGACCACTCGTTGCCGCTACACAGCGGCTACACTTTCCGCACGCTGGCCATCCTGCGGGAACAGCGCGCGCTGGGCTGGCAGACGGTTCATCTGACGACGCCCAAGCAGGGTGCGGGGGAGATTCTGCAGGAAGAGGTTGACGGCTGGCTCTTCCACCGCACGCCCAGCGCCTCCGACAGCGGCCTGCTCAGCCAGATGCGGCTGACCGCCCGACGCCTGCAGGAACTCGTGCGGGCGACCAGGCCGGATCTGATTCATGCCCACTCGCCGGTGCTCAACGCCTTGCCAAGCTTGTGGGTGGGCCGCCGCCAGGGCTTGCCCGTGGTTTACGAGATGCGCGCCTCGTGGGAGGATGCGGCGGTCGATCACGGCACCACCTGCGAAGGCAGCCTGCGTTACCGCGCCTCGCGTGCCCTCGAGAGTCTGGCGCTGCGTCGGGCCGATCAGGTGACGACGATCTGTGAAGGGCTGCGCGGTGATATCGCCGTGCGCGGCATACCGCCCGAACGAATCACGGTGATTCCGAACGCGGTTGATGTCGGCCTGTTTCGCCTGGACACCGAGCCGGATGGCGCGTTGCGTCGTTCGCTGGGGCTCGATGGGGCGACGGTGATTGGTTTTGCCGGTTCGTTCTATGGCTACGAAGGGCTCGATCTGGTGCTCGAGGCGACCCGGCAGATGCTGCCTCGGCACCCGCAGTTGCGTGTTCTGCTGGTCGGTGGCGGGCCGCAGGAGAGCAGTCTGAAAGCGCAGGCGGCCGCCGCCGGGATCGAGCAGCAGGTCATCTTTACCGGCCGGGTGCCGCACTCCGAAGTGCAGCGGTATTATGAACTGATCGACGTGCTGGCTTACCCGCGTCTGCCAATCCGGCTGACCGAGCTGGTCACCCCGCTCAAGCCGCTCGAGGCGATGGCGCAGGGACGGATGCTGGTCGCCTCCGACGTCGGCGGACATCGGGAGCTGATCCGACACGGTGAGACAGGATTCCTGTTCCGGGCCGGTGATGCCGTCGCTCTTGCCGCGGCGATCGAGGAGGTTCTCGCCAGGCGTCCGCTATGGCCACAGATCCGGCAGCGGGCGCGTCGCTTTGTCGAGGTCGAACGAACCTGGGCGAGCAGTGTGGCGCGCTATCGCGAGGTTTACCGCCGCGCCCTGGCCGGCTACGGCCGCAGTTCACCCAACTGATTCCGAGGTTTCAACGTGTGCGGTATTCACGGCATTTATCGTTTTGACGGGCTGAGCGTCGAGCCCGGAATTCTCTCGGCCATGGGCGACCGCACGCGGCATCGTGGCCCCGACGACGAAGGCAGTCATCTTGATGGACCCTGCGGCATTGCCATGCGTCGCTTGTCGATCATCGACCTCGCCGGCGGTCACCAGCCCCTGTCGAATGCCGACGAAACACTGTGGCTGGTGTGCAACGGCGAGATCTACAATTTCCGCGAGCTGCGCAGCGAACTGCAGGGCAAGGGCTACCATTTCAAGACCGGCTCCGATTGCGAAGTGATCCTGCATCTCTATGCTGCCGAGGGTGACGACTTCGTTCTCAGGCTGAACGGCATGTTCGACTTCGCGCTGTGGGACGCGCGCCGGCGCCGCCTGCTGATCGGCCGCGACCGGCTTGGCATCAAGCCGCTGTATGTCTTGCACGACTGGCAGCGGCTGGCTTTTGCCAGCGAGGCGAAGGCCCTGCTGGCTCTGCCGGGCATTACTGCCGAACTCGATCGGCAGGTGGTCGCCGATTACCTTCATCTTGGCTACGTGGCAGCTCCCGGCTGCATCTTCAAGGGCATACGCAAACTGCCGCCGGCCACCCTGCTGGCGGTCGAAGATGGTCAGGTACGCGAATGGCGCTACTGGCGGCTCCCCGAGCGCAGCATGCAGGGCTTGGCCGAAGGCGAGTGGCGCGCGCGCGTGCGGGCGCAACTCGATGAGTCGGTGCGCATGCAGATGGTCAGTGACGTACCGATCGGAGCCTTCCTGTCCGGCGGGGTCGATTCGAGCGCGGTGGTCGGCCTGATGGCGCGGCACTCGCAGCAACCCATTCGCACCTACGCCATCGGCTTTGCCGGTGGTGAAGCGGAGGCCCTGTATAACGAGCTACCTTACGCCCGCCGGGTGGCCGAGTTGTTCTCCACCGAGCATCGCGAGATTCTCGTCCGTCCCGATGTCGTCGCTCTGCTGCCGAAGCTGCTCTGGCACATGGACGAGCCACTGTCCGATACGGCCTTCATTACCACCTTCCTGGTTTCCGAATTCGCCCGCCAGGATGTCAAGGTGATTCTCTCCGGGGTGGGCGGTGACGAACTCTTCGGTGGTTACCGGCGTTACCTGGGTGGCCATTACGCCAGGAGCTATGGTCGCCTGCCAGCGTGGCTGCGGCGCTCGGCGAGCTTTGCCGCCGCCCGTCTGCCAGCCGACCGGCACTCGGGCTGGTTGAACACACTGCGCCTGGCCAAGGGTTTCCTGGCCTCGGCAGAAATGACGGCGGACGAGCGCTATCGCAGTTACCTGCAGGTGCTCGACCGGCAGGCCGTCGCGGCCTTGCTGATCGAACCGGCGGTGTGGGCCTCCGACCCCTTGACGCGGGCCTTTGCGGCTGCCGGCAACGATGACGAGCTGAATCGGATGTTCGCCGTGGACGCCGAAACGCAATTGCCTGACGATCTGTTGCTGCTCACCGACAAGATGAGCATGGCCGTGTCACTCGAATGTCGGGTGCCGCTGCTGGACCACGAACTGGTCGAGCTGGCGGCGGCCATGCCGGCATCGATCAAGGTGCGCGACGGCCGGCTCAAGCACCTGATGAAGACGTCGCTGGCCGATTTGCTGCCGGACGACATTCTCAATCGCAAGAAGCGCGGTTTCGGCACGCCGATGGGCGCCTGGCTCAAGCGTGAGCTGGCTCCCCTGTTGAGGCGTTTGCTGTCTGTCGAGATGGTGAGTGCGCGTGGTCTGTTCCATCACGCCCGGATCGAGCAACTGGTGGCCGACCACGAGGCCAACCGGATCGACGGCACCGACGTTCTGCTGGCCTTGATGAACCTCGAGGTATGGAGCCGCATCTACCTCGACCGGCGTGACCCGGGGGACGTTGCCGAAGAACTGAAGAGCTACGTTGCATGAACATTCTTTACGTCTGCCACCGTTTTCCGTTTCCCCCCAAGCGCGGCGGCAAGATCCGCCCCTTCAACATGATCCGCCATCTGTCGGCCAGTGGACACCGCGTCACTGTCTGCTCGCTCGCCCGCTCGACCGAGGAAGCGGAGGAGGGGCGGGGGATTGCACCGCATTGCGCGCGTTTCGAGATGGCGCAGGTGTCCGACCCGGTGCAGACGCTGCGCATGGTGGCACGCTTGCCGCTGATGACACCTTCGTCGATGGGCTACTTTTACTCACCGTCGCTCAAGCAGCACATCGGCACATTGCTCAAGGCGGAAAAGTGGGATCTGATCTTCGTCCATTGCTCATCGGTTGCGCAGTATGTCGAGCAGGTGCGCCATGTCCCGAAGATTCTCGATTTTGGCGACATGGATTCGCAGAAATGGCTCGAGTATGCCAACTACAAGCCCTTTCCGCTGTCCCTTGGCTACCGCCTCGAAGGCAACAAGGTGCTGGCGGCAGAGAAACGCCTGGCCAGACTTTTCGACCTGTGTACGGCAACCACACGGGCCGAGTGGGAGACATTGGAGGACTATCGCACTGCTGTGGCGACGGACTGGTTCCCGAACGGTGTAGACGCCGACTTCTTTTGTCCGTCGGCCGAGCCCCACGATCCGGATACGCTAAGTTTCATCGGACGCATGGATTACTACCCGAATCAGGAGTGCATGAAGCGCTTTTGCGGGCAGATCTGGCCGATGCTCCGCGGGCACCGCCCGCAGCTCAAGCTGCTCATCGTCGGCGCCGACCCGTCGCCCGAGATGCGCAAACTGGGCGAATTGCCGGGTGTCACGGTCACCGGCTCGGTACCTGATGTGCGCCCCTTCGTCCGCCGCTCGGCGCTCATGGTGGCGCCGTTGAACATCGCTCGCGGCACGCAGAACAAGATCCTCGAAGCGATGGCGATGGGCGTTCCGGTGGTCACCAGCCGGATTGCCGCCGGTGGGGTGGATGCCGAACCCGTGACGCATTTCCTTGTTGCCGATACTGCAGAGGAATATTCTGCAGCGATCCTGAAGGTCCTGGACAACCCCGCCGAACGGCAGCGATTGGCAACTGCCGGGCGGCAGCGCATGCTCAGCAACCATGCCTGGCCGCATTCGATGGCAAGACTGGACCGGATAATCGACCGTTGCATCGGAAACTTTTGGCAAAGCAAAGGAAGGCTCGCATGAAAATCAGCATTTTTGGTCTGGGCTATGTCGGGGCGGTGTCTCTGGCGTGCCTGTCACGCGACGGTCACGAGGTGATCGGAGTCGACATCGATTCCGCCAAGCTCGACCTGATCATGGCCGGCAAGACACCCGTGGTCGAGGAAGGCATGGTCGACCTGATGGCTCTCGCCGCCGCCAGTGGCCGGGTGACGGTGACCACCGATGCGCAGGAAGCGGTACTGGCCAGCGAGCTGTCCCTGGTTTGCGTCGGCACGCCTTCGGCGGCCAATGGCAGTCAGGACCAGGGTGCGATCCTGCGTCTGGCGGAGGAAATGGGACTCGCCATTGCGGCCAAGAGCACGCCGCATATCGTGGTTTTCCGTTCGACCCTGGTGCCGGGTACGGTCGAGGAAGTGTTGCGTCCGATCATCGAGACGAAGTCGGGCAAGAAGGACGGCGAGGGCTTCTTTCTCTGCTTCCAGCCCGAGTTCCTGCGCGAAGGATCGTCGATCCGTGATTACGACAAGCCGCCGTTCACCGTGGTGGGTGCCAACCATGCTTTTCCGTCCGAGCGCCTGCGCGAACTCTTCGGCAGGCTGCCGTGCCGTTTCATCGAGACGTCGGTGCGTTCGGCCGAAATGATGAAGTACTGCTGCAACAATTTCCACGCGCTGAAAATCACTTTCGCCAACGAAACCGCACGGATCTGCGATGCCTTGGGCGTGGATGCCTTCGAGGTGATGGATCTGGTCTGCCAGGACACGCAGCTCAACATCTCGGCCGCCTATCTGAAGCCCGGCTTCGCCTTTGGCGGCTCCTGCCTGCCAAAGGATCTGCGGGCCACCACCTACCTGGCCAAGATGCACGATGTCGAGTTGCCGATGCTCGGCGGCATCATGCAGTCGAACCGCAACCATCTCGATCTCGCGTTGCGCAAGCTGCTTGCCCTGGGCAAACGGAAAATCGGTTTCGTCGGCCTCTCGTTCAAGACCGGTACCGACGACCTGCGCGAAAGCCCATTGGTGACGCTGGCCGAGCAGTTGATCGGCAAGGGAATGCAACTCGCGATCTACGATCCGGAGGTGCATCTGGCACGCCTGCTGGGCGCCAACCGCAGCTTCATCGAACAGCATCTGCCGCACATCGGCCGGATGATGCGTGCCGAGATCGACGCGGTGATCGCCGAATCGGAAGTGCTGGTGATCGGCCTTGCCGGGCAGGAGATCGCCGATACTCTGGCTCGTTCATGCCGTTCCGAGCAGGTGCTGCTCGATCTCGTCCGGCTGCCCAATCGGGCAGTCATCCCGGCCCGGGTCGAGGGTTTGTGCTGGTAGTCGGGCGCGCTGTGGCGCGTGCCGTTCATTCTCGGCCACGCCATGTCGGTGGCTCGCTGCGGCTGGCGAGTCCGGCCTTGCGGGCAGAAGGCAGCGCTGCTGCAGGTATCTCCAGGGTAAAGGGATGATGGCAATCGAGGCGAACGATGCGCTGGGCGGTGGCTCCCTGCCACGGATCTGCGTGGTCGGTCCGCTCCCGCCACCGTCCGGCGGGATGGCGAATCAGTGCGAACAGCTCGTCCGCCTGCTGCGAGCGGATGGTCTGGCGGTGGAGTTGGTGCGGACCAATGCCCCGTATCGACCGGCCTGGGTCGGGCACTTGCCATTCCTGCGCGCAGGTTTCCGCCTGTTGCCCTACCTGCGCCAGCTTTGGCAGGCGGCTGGACGGGCAGGGCTGATGCATATCCTGGCCAATTCAGGTTGGGCCTGGCACCTGCTCGTGGCGCCAGCCATGCTGGTTGCACGCCTGCGCCATACACCGGTGATCATCAATTATCGAGGCGGCAATGCCGACTCTTTTTTTTCCACGGGGCCGCGCTATGTGCTGAACATGCTGGCTCGGGCATCGCTGCGTGTGACCCCGTCAGCCTTCCTGCAGCGGGTTTTTGCGCAACATGCCCTGAGCGCCGAAGTCATCCCCAACATCATCGACCTGTCGCGTTTCGCTCCGGCTGCGCCGCGATCCTTCGGTCAGTCGCCGCATCTGGTGGTGACCCGCAACCTCGAGCCGATCTACGACATACCGACCGCGCTCCGTGCCCTGGCACAGATTCGATCATCGTTTCCGGGGGCGCGCCTGACGGTTGCCGGTAGCGGTCCGGAACTTTCGCGCCTGCAGGCGCTCGTGGCCGAACTCGGGCTGCAGGACGGCGTCCACTTCTCGGGGCGGATTGCCAATGCCGATATCCCCGGTCTTTATGCGTCGGCCGATTGCCTGCTCAACCCGAGCACGGTCGACAACATGCCGATCTCGATTCTTGAAGCGTTTGCCAGTGGCGTACCGGTGGTAAGCACCCGTGCGGGAGGGATTCCTGACCTGGTCGAGCAGGGTGTTTCGGGTTTGCTGGTGCCGATCGGTGAGCACGAGGCGATGGCGCGTGCGGCACTGCGCGTTTTGCAGGATCGCGCGCTGGCTTCTGCCCTGCGGCAGGCCGGGTTGGTACAAGCCCGGCGCTATGCCTGGCCGCAGGTGAAAAGGCAGTGGCTCGACGCCTATCGTCGGGTTGCTGCAGTGGGGAGAAACTCTTGATGTGTATGCTGCCTGGCTGACGGTTCCCGTGCGTGCCGATGCTCCCGGCACAAGCAAGAACCTTGTTATCCGTTCCTATGGAAAACCTCGCTATGACTGCCCTTTCCGAAACACTGCTGCGCAAGTACTACACCAATAGTCCGCACCCCTACCGGGTGTACGAAGAGCGAGTCGAGTCTCTGCTGACCGCCGAGGCCGTGCTGCTCGACGCGGGCTGTGGGCGTACGGTGCCGGTTCTGAGAAAGTACCTCGGGCGGGCCAGGCGCCTGATTGGCGTCGAACTGGTCGACTTCACCGATGTTCCGGCAGGAATCGATACCTATAATGCCGACCTGTCGGACATACCCTTGCCGGATGCGAGCGTAGACCTGATCATGTCGCGTAGCGTTTTCGAGCACCTGACCGATCCGGCAGCGGTATACAAGGAGTTCTCGCGCATCCTGCGTCCTGGTGGGGTGGTGGTGTTCCTGACTGCCAACATGTGGGATTACGGTACCCTGGTGGCGCGTCTGGTACCCAATCGTTTCCATGGCAAGATCGTCAGGCAGGTCGAAGGACGCGCCGAGGAAGACACCTTTCCGACCGCCTACCGGACCAATACGCGCAGCGATGTGGATGGTTTGGCGATGGCGGCCCGGTTGACGGTCGAGTCTTTCGAATACCTCAGCCAGTATCCGAATTATCTGATGTTCAATGGTGGCCTCTTTTTCCTGGGGACCTGTTACGAGAAACTGATCAGCCGTTTCGACTGGCTGCGCTTTCTGCGTGGCTGGATACTGGTGACGTTGCGCAAGCCGGGTCGCGTCGCTTGACGGTCGCCCGTGCTGGCACGGAGGTGGTGGATCATTCACCGGCCATCGATCGTCGAGCGGCGGGTAATTGCTCCGAGGAGAAGCTCTTGAGTTGGTATACCGGGATGTGCTCGGGTTTTCTGTTCCCGCTGCATGAGCGCCTGAAGGGACACGATTCGGTGGCCAGGCGCAAGGCGCTCGAGGAAAGCCAGTGGTGGTCTGCCGATCGTCTGGCGGATCACCAGGCGCGACGTTTGCGCGACTTCCTGGTCGATATCGGGGCCCGTGTTCCTTACTATCGCGACCTGTTCGAGCGCGCCGGCTTCGTGCCGCAGTCGGTGCGTGGCACGGTCGATCTGGCCGCCCTGCCGCTGCTCGGCAAACCGGAAATTCGGGACAATGCCGATCGACTCAAGGCGGAGGGCCACGGACCGCTGACCCGTTACAATACGGGCGGGTCATCCGGCGAGCCGTTGATCTTCTATATGGGCAAGGGGCGCAAGAGTCACGATGTGGCGGCCAAGTGGCGCGCCACCCGCTGGTGGGACGTCGACATCGGTGATCGCGAGCTGGTGG
>NZ_JAEUOL010000255.1 GCF_016789985.1 Accumulibacter sp. | reverse complement strand
CCGAAGGCTTGCGCCGGGCCGGCATCAAGGTTCTCACCCGGCATTTCTTCGACACCCTGCGGGTAAACCTCGGCAGCCACGCGCTGAGCGCCGGCAAGGCGGCGCTCGAGGCAGGCTACAACCTCCGCCAGGTCTCCCCAGGCGTGCTCGGCATCGCGGTCAACGAAAAGACCACCCGTACCGACATCAGTACCCTGATCAAGCTGATCGCCGGCATCCATGCCGACTTCGGCCCGCTCGATGAGCAATTGCGCCTGGAAGACCCCGCCCTGCCAGCCGCCTTCCTGCGCCGGGATGCGATTCTCGGCCATCCGGTATTCAACACGCACCACACCGAGCACCAGATGCTGCGCTATCTCAAGAAGCTGCAGAACCGTGATCTGGCACTCGATCACTCGATGATCTCACTCGGTTCGTGCACCATGAAGCTGAACGCCAGCAGTGAAATGATCCCGATCAGCTGGCCGGAGTTCAGCGACATGCACCCCTTTGCGCCGCTTGATCAGGCGCAGGGTTACCTGCAGATGATCAGCGAACTGGAAACCTGGCTCAAGGCGATCACCGGCTTCGACGCCGTCTGCATGCAGCCCAACTCGGGCGCACAGGGCGAGTACGCCGGTCTCGTCGCCATCGCCCGCTACCATGCCAGCCGCGGCGAGACGCAGCGCACCGTTTGTCTGATCCCGAAATCGGCGCACGGCACCAATCCCGCCACTGCGCAAATGTGCGGCATGCGCGTGGTGGTGGTCGAATGCGACGACTCCGGCAATATCGACGTCGCCGACCTGACAACCAAGGCGGCGCAGCATGCGGCCAATCTCGCCTGCCTGATGGTCACCTATCCATCGACGCATGGCGTCTTCGAGGAGTCGATCAGGGACATTTGCGCCATCGTTCATGAGCACGGCGGCCAGGTGTACATGGACGGAGCCAATCTCAACGCCCAGGTCGGCCTGACATCTCCCGCCGTGATCGGCGCCGATGTCAGCCACATGAACCTGCACAAGACCTTCTGCATTCCGCATGGCGGCGGCGGCCCGGGAATGGGTCCCATCGGCCTCAAGGCGCATCTCGCGCCGTTCATGGCCAACCACGGGGTGCAGCCGGTCAGCGGCCCGCACCTCGGCCAAGGGGCAATCGCTGCGGCACCCTGGGGTTCGGCGTCGATCCTGCCGATCTCCTGGATGTACATCGCCATGCTGGGTGGCAGCGGACTGACACGCGCCACCGAAATTGCCATCCTCAACGCAAACTACCTCGGTCGTCGCCTGCAACCGCATTACCCCGTGCTCTACACCGGCCGGAATGGCCGGGTCGCACATGAATGCATCCTCGACATCCGTCCGCTCAAGGCGGCTACCGGAATTTCCGAGATCGACATCGCCAAGCGACTGATGGACTACGGTTTCCATAGTCCGACGGTCAGCTTCCCGGTCGCCGGAACGATGATGGTCGAGCCGACCGAATCGGAGGCAAAGAACGAGCTCGACCGCTTCGTCGCGGCGATGATCAGCATTCGCGAAGAGATCCGCCAGATCGAGCTCGGGCAATGGCCGGCCGACGACAATCCGCTCAAGCATGCGCCGCATACCCAGGCGGATATCGCGGACGACAACTGGAATCGGCCTTACAGCCGCCGGCAGGCTGCCTTCCCGCTGCCCTGGGTGGCGGAGAACAAGTTCTGGCCGAGTGTCAACCGGGTGGACGACGTCTATGGCGATCGTCACCTGTTCTGTGCCTGCGTCCCGGCCGACGACTACGTGCCTTAGCACACGGCGCGCCGGGGTTGCACGCTGGTCGCACATGATCGATCCGGCGACACCCCGCCAACTGGTACGACCATCCCAACCGGCGCGGTGGTTTCTGAGTAAACTGCCGCCTGCCCCGCACACGACCCCGCCCCCGGAGACAAGAGCATGAACACAGCAATCCATCAGATCACCGCCGAGCGCCTCGACGGCAGCCGCCAGTCGCTGGCCGACTACGCAGGCAAGGTCCTGCTGATCGTCAACACCGCGAGCAACTGTGGCTTCACGCCACAGTACGCCGGTCTGGAAGACCTGTATCGGCGCTACCGCGAGCGTGGCCTGGTGATTCTCGGCTTCCCGTGCAACCAGTTCGGTGCGCAGGAACCCGGCGACGCCGGGGAAATCGCCAGCTTCTGCCAGAAGAACTATGGCGTCAGCTTTCCGATGTTTGCCAAGATCGAGGTCAACGGGGAGCACACCCATCCGCTCTACCAACACCTGAAACAGGCAGCCCCGGGACTGCTCGGCAGCGCGGGAATCAAATGGAACTTCACCAAATTCCTGGTCGACCGCAGGGGCGAAGTGATCCAGCGTTATGCGCCGGCAACCGCCCCGGACCGCATCGAACGCGACATCGAGGCACTACTCTGATCGCCTCTCTCAGCACCCTCCGGCGCCCGCTGCCCTCGTCGCTGCCCTCGTCGCTGCCCTCGTCGCTGCCCTCGTCGCTGCCCACACCGCTCGCGCAACCCGATGCTGACGCCTGACCTCAGCGCCATGCTGCGCTGGCCGGACGTGCCCGCCTGCTACGGCTGGCTGTCACTCGACCGCCGCGGCCGCTGGCGTTTGCGCGGCGACGTGGTCACTCATCGTGGACTGAACGATTTCCTGAGCCGGCAGTACGGCCATGACCAGGCGGGCAATTATTTCGTTCAGAATGGCCCGCAGCGCGTCTTTGTCGAACTCGAATACACCCCGTGGGTGATCCGCCTGACTGGCGAGGATCAATTCGAGACGCACGTCGGAGAAGCGATCAGCGAACTGCTGGCTGCCGCCCTCGACGACGAGGGCAATCTGCTGCTCGAAATACCCGACGGCGTGGCGCTGCTCTGCGACCAGGATCTTCCCGCCCTGCGCGGCCGCCTCCGGCTGCCTGACGACACACCGGCCGACGATGCCCACGTGCTCGCCGCCATGGCACCAGGAATCAAGCAGGCCAGTGCCCTGACTCTCGCCTGGAGGAGCGCCCGTCTGCCGGTGCGATCCATCTGTCGCAGCGAAGTGGCACGGCGTTACGGTTTCGTCGCCTCACCGCAAGCCGCCGCGCCGGGAGAGCTGCCATGAACCTGCGCCAACTCGCTCTCGACGCCCTGCTGATCGGTGACCCCGACGAGAAGTCCGCTGCCGTCGCGGCCATCCCGCACACGACAGGTGACGACCCGCTGGCCAGCCCGGATGTGCACCGACTGTGCGCCGAAACCCTGCCCGGCCGCAGTTCCCGGCCGCTGCTGGTACCGCCGACACAACTTGCGCCGCGCTCGGTCACCAGCCACCAGGGACGTGCGGCACTTTGTCATTCGCTCGCCCATATCGAGCTCAACGCGATCAAGTTCGGATTTAATGAATGTAACGATAGATTTTTTAAGCTCGTCGCTTAGCCAGGCATCTGCAGTGCAGCGAGTTCAGCGTCATCAAAACCTGCTGCTCTACGTGCTTCAAGATTAAACGGGCCACGCAATTTGGGGGCACCGTATTGCTCTGCCAACATGGAATACGTCGATACCGGGTCTAGGCCACGTTGCGAGCAGAGATATTTGTACCAATGATTCCCAACTGCCACATGCCCGATCTCATCCCGCAAAATGATGTCGAGAATGGCCGCCGCTTTGGCATCACCAACCTGCTTTAGCTTGTCTCGGATCGGTACTGAGGCATCTAGCCCCCGTGCCTCCAAAGTCCGAGGAACCAATGCCAGTCGTGCCAATAGATCATCTCGGGTTTTCTCTGCCATCTCCCAAAGGCCATTGTGCGCAGGAAAATCACCATAGCTATTCCCTAACTCGTTAAGGTGCTCGCTCAGCAGCCGAAAGTGATAGGCCTCTTCCTTCGCAATTCTGATCCAGTCACGGTAAAACTGGTCAGGCATTCCCGGAAACCGCCAAACGATATCCAAGCCAAGATTAATGGCATTCAGTTCGATGTGCGCCAAGGCATGAATCAATGTGGCTCGCCCCTCGACGGTAGCCATTGAACGCCTGCGAAGTTGTGTATGAGGAACTAGTTCCGGGACACCTTCCCTCCCCGGAATGTTGGCAGGTGGATTCAACACAACCTGACTATCAATCACGTCATCAATGTTGATAGAGTCCGTGGCAGAGAGTTTCCCTGAATATGTTGTCAGGGAAATTGCCTCCAAGGCATTTGATCTGAGCATGTTTTGAAGCCCTGTACAGAGTCGGCCCTGCAAAATTCGCCTACCAGCCCAGGAACGCGAGGCCCGGCGCGTGACGCAACGCCCGACGAGGTTCATCCCCTGAAATCACCGCCCACAGCGCGAGCCACAGCAGGCGCAAAAAGGCCGCCTTCAGTCCCAGGCGAACCATCGCCCGCAACAACCAGCGCAGGTTATAGCCGGTGGCACACAGCACCGTGTGCAGAGTATCGCCGAGTTGGCCTGGCAACCAACAGCGATCCATCCGGTGGTCCGACTTCAAATGCCCAATGATCGGCTCGACGGCTGGTCGGCGCCTGAGACAGCGGCGCTGCTGTCGGGTCAGCGATCGGTACTTGCCGCGGTGAATGATTTCAACGCTCGGATTGTCGCGATCTACCCCGCGGTATCCCAGATCGACGAAGACCTGCCTGGGTGATTTGCCAGTGTCTTCAAGCAGGAGGTGGGTCTGCTCCATTTGCGCCGCGAGAATGTGCCCGTCGTAAGGATTGCCGGGGAAACTGCGGGCGCCGACCACCAGACCGCTCTTGTGGGTGACGAGGATACTGGCCTTGACGCCGAACTCGTAGCGCTTGCGGGCTGTGCCTTTGCTGATGCACTCGACTTCGGGGGCAGGCAGGGCGTAGAGCTTGTTCTTGTCGTGGGTCTGTTGCGTGCGGAGGCGTTCGGCGCGTTCGAGCAGCGTGTTCAGACGGGTGATGGCCGTGGCGCAGTCGCTGCTGACGGTCGTCAGCTTGCGCCGGACTTCGCGCAGGACGATGCCAAGGAGGGTGCGCTGCCGTTTGACGGTACGCCGCAGGCGAAGGAACTGCCTGGCGTGCGCAGAGCCGCTGGCCTTGCGGCGCAATTCCCGACCTTCCTTGACGAAGGTCTGTTTCAGAGTGAGGCCCACCTGCTTGGCACCTTGCACGACCTTGGCCCGGGCGATCTCCAGCAAGCGGCTGTCGACCGGAGGCGCGCTCGCCTTTTCTTGCACGGTCGTATCCACGATGACCCGCTCGAACTCGGCTGGGCGCACGGCCTTGGTCTGGACGGCGGTGTCGATGGTCGCCTTGAGCAGTTCTTCGACGCCGGCTTCGCCGATGGCGGTACGAAAGCGACCGATCTGGGTGGCATCGCACGGCAGCTTCGGGGTGTAGTAGTCCAGACCGCTGAAGTATTGCCAGACGACATTCTCGGACCAGCGGGCAACGAGTTCTTCGTCACTGAGGTTGAAGGCGTGTTTGAGGTAGAGCAGTGCGGCCATGAGCCGAATCGGCAGGCGGGGACGGCCGGCTGAACTGGTACCACCGCCGGCCACTTGCCGTGCCGACCCAAACAGGTCGTCGCTTTCGATCACCTTGCCTTCGAGGCTCCGGCGGGCGAAGGGGGGGCCAGGGTCACTTCAAGTTGTGACCACGGGATTCGCTCTGCCAGTGCCGCCAATGGGTGCCGAAGGTCAATCATCTGATCCAGCCGGGAGCGGAAAAAGTCATCGGTAGCCATCTGCAATTCGCTCGATTTCCCTCAGGTTTCGGTTGCCTCTATTCTAATTTCTCGGGGTTAGTGCAACATACTTTCTGTAAATTTCCTTCGAGCTGGAAAGGCGTTGCCGAGTTGCCCGCAGCGATGAGGGCGCGTAGCGCCC
>NZ_JAEUOL010000251.1 GCF_016789985.1 Accumulibacter sp. | reverse complement strand
TTCCTTCTGGATGGCCTCGATATTGCGCTGATGCAGCGCGACTTTATCCTTGTAGGGCTGCAGCCGCTCCTGCACCTTGCCGCCGCTGATCGCCCCGCCCTGCATGCGCTCGTTCGGCAGCACGATTGCCTCCTGTTCGCTAAGCTCCTTTTTCGCCTGCGCGACGTTCTTCTGTTCAGCCGCCAGTTCGGTCTCGAGAATGCGCCGGCGGTCGCCATCGCGTGATTTCTGCGTCTGTTCATCCACTTTCGGGAAGTTTGCCGGGGTGGACGTCTTGGTGGCCGGCAGCTTGGGGGCTGGCGCCAGATTGACCGGGTCGAGAACCAGTTTCCGGCAGCTTCTGGTGGGAACGTTCGAGTAAGTGATGCGCCCATCGGCATCGGCACACTTGTAGATGTCCTGCGCCTGCGCGGAAGCCGCCGCAAGCAATGGCAGGACGATCGAACAAAACAGGTATTGCGCTCTCATTGTCGTGGGATTCCCTTGTCGCAAACAGACCCGCGGCCGGAGACCCTCCACCGTGGGCCTGCGCCCTCTGAACAGGCGCAATGTAGCGGCCAACCAGAATCAATACTAACGCGTAAGGAAGGCGATCGGTAGACAAAAAAAGGACGGGCAAGCCCGTCCTTGCGGTTGTGCCGCTTGCTCAGCAACTGTAATACAGATCGAACTCGACCGGGTGCGTGGTCATGCGAACCTTGTTGACCTCGTCCATCTTCAGTTCGATATAGGCGTCAATCCAGTCGTCCGAGAACACGCCACCGCGGGTCAGGAAGTCGCGGTCCTTGTCGAGGGAAGCAAGCGCTTCCTCGAGGCTGGCACACACGGTCGGGATCTTCGCATCCTCTTCGGGCGGCAGATCGTAGAGGTTCTTGTCGGCCGGGTCACCGGGGTGAATCTTGTTCTGTATACCGTCAAGACCGGCCATCAACAGCGCCGAGAAGCACAGGTAGGGGTTGGCGATGGGGTCCGGGAAGCGGGTTTCGATGCGCCTTGCCTTGTCGGAAGCGACGTGCGGCACACGGATCGATGCCGAACGGTTCTTGGCCGAATAGGCGAGCTTGACCGGTGCCTCGTAGTGCGGCACCAGGCGCTTGTACGAGTTGGTCCCGGGGTTGGTGATGGCATTGAGCGCCTTGGCATGCTTGATGATGCCCCCGATGTAGAACAGGGCCAGTTCCGACAGACCAGCGTAACCGTTACCGGCAAACAGGTTCTTGCCATCCTTCCAGATCGACTGGTGGACGTGCATGCCTGAACCATTGTCGCCAACGATCGGCTTCGGCATGAAGGTCGCTGTCTTGCCGTACTGGTGAGCGACGTTATGCACCACATACTTGAGAACCTGGGTCCAGTCAGCACGCTTGACCAGCGTATTGAACAGGGTGCCGATCTCGCACTGCCCGGCAGTGGCAACTTCGTGATGGTGCACTTCAACCGGCACACCGAGCGACTCGAGCGTCAGGACCATCGCCGAACGGATATCGTGCAGGCTGTCGACCGGCGGCACAGGGAAGTAGCCACCCTTGATTCCCGGACGGTGGCCGGTACCGCCCTCGCCGTCGGATTTTTCGCCACTGGTCCACGCAGCTTCCTGCGAATAGATCTTCAGCGTGCAGCCCGACATGTCGACGCTCCACGACACCGAGTCGAAAATGAAGAACTCGGGTTCCGGCCCAAAGTAAGCCGTATCGCCGATTCCGCAGGACTTGAGATAAGCCTCGGCACGCTTGGCAATCGAGCGCGGATCGCGGTCGTAGCCACGGCCATCGGCCGGATCGACCACGTCGCAGGTGACGACCACGGTCGTTTCGTCGAAGAAGGGGTCGACATAGGCAGTGCTCGGATCGGGCATCAGTTGCATGTCCGAAGCCTGGATACCCTTCCAGCCGGCGATCGACGAACCATCGAAGGCGTGCCCATTCTCGAACTTGTCCTCACCGAAAGCGCTGACCGGTACGGTGACGTGCTGCTCCTTGCCACGGGTGTCGGTGAAACGAAAGTCCACGAATTTCGCTTCGTTATCTTTGACCATCTTGATTACGTCTTGCGGGCTTGCCATTGCAGAGTCTCCTGAACAGGTGCCGTTATCAGCGGCGACAGTAGAAAGTTAAGTGCGCGAGGGTACTAGCAGAAAACATGCCAACAAGTGCCCTGCCGACTGACCATTGTGCCACAAGCGTTCAATGCCTTAACCAGCTTTTTCGATGCACCATGTGGGGGGTACGCACTCCGACTGCATGCACACAAATGGTGCATGCCGTACGGTGGGTCGTCACACCCAGCGAACGAAGCAACTGATTTATACTCTCAGCTTTGCTGAACTTCCTCCGACAGGACCTCGAACGAGACATGGGAAAGCTGACTGATCTGCTGCAGCTGGCGCGGCAACGAGGACGAGAACTTGGCCTTCCTTACGCCGGAGCCCTGACGCCGCAGGAAGCGTATGCGGTCTGGCAGCTGGCGCCGGGCGCCAAGCTGGTCGATGTCCGCACGCGCGCCGAATGGGATTGGGTTGGGCGCATCCCTGGCGCCGTCGAGATCGAGTGGATGGGCTACCCCGAGAACCGGCCAAACAGCCATTTCCTCGCCCAACTGAAGCAACAGGTCGATCGCGAAGCGCTGCTGATGTTCATCTGCCGCAGCGGCGCACGCTCTCACCACGCCGCAGCACTGGTCAGCGAAACCGTGCAGCGCGAATGCTATAACGTGCTCGAGGGCTTTGAAGGTGCGCTGGACGCCAACGACCAGCGCGGCCATGTTGGCGGCTGGCGCCACGCCGGCCTGCCATGGCGTAGCTGAACCCTCCCTGAGCCAGCCGGTCCAGGCTGCATTGACATTGATTCGACACCATCACCCCCATGCAAACCGCCACCATCAGCTTTGACAAGTTCAACCAACTGCAGGACGACGACTGTCATCTGCGCATCCGGGCCGCCCGCGACCGACTGGGCAGGGAAGTCGTCCTGCTCTGCCACCATTATCAGCGCGCCGACGTCTATCAATATGCCGATCTGACAGGTGACTCGCTCAAGCTGTCGCGCCTGGCATCGCAAACCGATTCGCGCCTGATCGTATTCTGCGGAGTGCATTTCATGGCGGAGGTCGCCGACATCATGTCCAAGCCGGAACAGATCGCCATCCTGCCCGACCTGGCAGCCGGCTGCTCGATGGCCGATATGGCCAACTTGGCCAAGGTCGAACGCTGCTGGCGCGAGCTCGCCGAGGTGCTCGCGGTGGAGCAGGAGGTCACGCCGGTGACCTACATCAACTCGGCTGCCGACCTCAAGGCGTTCTGCGGAGAACATGGCGGTATCGTCTGTACCTCGTCGAATGCCGGAACGATTGCTGAATGGGCCTTTGCCCGTCGCGCCAAGATCCTTTTCTTTCCCGACCAGCACCTGGGCCGCTGGACCGGGTTCAAGATGGGTATCCCGCTCGACGAAATGATGGTCTGGGATCCCGATCTCGAGATGGGAGGCCTGACGGCCGGGCAGATCCGGCGTGCCCGGCTCCTGCTCTGGAAAGGTCATTGCTCGGTGCACCAGATGTTTCAGCCGGCACACATTCTGCGTTTTCGCAATCAACATCCGGACGGCCTGGTCATCGCGCATCCCGAATGCAGCTTCGAAGTCTGCCGGCAGTCGGACTTTGTCGGTTCGACCGAACACATCGTCAGGACGATCAAGGATGCCAAGGCCAATACGCGCTGGCTGGTAGGCACCGAGCTCAACCTGGTGAACCGCCTCGCCGAGGAAGTTCGGCACGAGGGCAAGATCGTCCAGTTCATGGCACCCACGGTATGCATGTGCTCGACGATGCAGCGCATCGATCCGCAGCACCTCGCCTGGACCCTGGAGAACCTGGCCGACGGAACGATCGTCAATCAGATTCAGGTACCCGAGCACGAACGGCAACTCGCCAAGCTGGCGCTGGAGCGAATGCTCGCCGTCTCCTGAAGCACGACATGAACCACCCACCGCAACCGCCAACCTGTCACGTTTACGGAATTCGCAACTGCGACACCATGAAGAAGGCTTTCGCTTGGCTGGCCGCTCATGCCGTGCCTTACAACTTCATGGACTATGGACAAGTGGGAGTATCCGTCGAGCGACTGGCTGACTGGAGCCGTCGGGTCGGCTGGCAATGCCTGCTCAATACGCGCGGCACCACCTGGCGCCGTCTGACCATGGAAGAGCGCAGCAACATCGACGAACACAAAGCGCTGAAACTGATGGCGGCACAACCAAGCCTGATCAGACGACCGGTCATCGATACCGGCAGCGCCTTGCTGATCGGTTTCGAGCCCCTGCACTATGCTGCCCACTTCGTGACGGGCAACGCATGAACGCCGACTGCGTATGGCGCTTCCTGTTCGATGACCTCGACATTGTCGGCGCCTTCGTCAGTCTTGGTCCGGTATGGGGGAAGCTGCTGGAAAATCGCGACTATCCGGCGGCGGTGGCCAGACTCCTCGGAGAAATGAGTGTCACCTGCCTGCTCCTCGGAGGCAATCTCAAGCAACCCGGCCGACTGACCATCCAGTTGCGTGGCAACGGCCCGGTCTCGCTGCTGATCATCGACTGCGACGAAAACCTGCAGATTCGCGGCATGGCCAGATGCCCCAGCCAGGTCGTGGACGGCTCCGTCCAGAAACTGTTTGGTGACGGGCAGTTGTTGCTCTCGCTCGACATGCCGTCGATGCGGGAGCCGTATCAGAGCATCGTGCCGCTTGACGGCGACAGCATCGCCACGGTCTTCGAGCACTACCTAATGCAGTCGGTTCAGTCGCCGGCGCGCTTTTTTTTGGCGGCCTCGGGCAAGGCAATCGCCGGTCTCATGCTGCAGAAACTGCCGGCTGCCGACCAGCACGACACGGATGGCTGGGCACGCGTCGAAGCGCTTGCCGCTACGGTAAAGCAATCCGAGCTGCTTGCCCTGCCGGCCGCCGAACTCCTGGGCCAGCTCTTCCCACAGGAAACCGTGCGCCTGTTCCCGCCCACGACTGTGGTCCACAACTGCCCCGAGGATTGGCACAAGGTGCGCGCGCTACTGCGTTCGCTCGGCCCCGGCGAAGTGTATGCCATCCTGCGGGAACACGGTGCAGTCGTCATCCAGGACGACATCTGCAATCGCGAATACCGATTCGACGCACCGGCGATCGACGAACTGTTTCGCGACACGTCAGCGACGCCACCCCGGACGCTGCACTGAGCCACCGGAAAAGCAAACGGAACTCCTCATTTACAGCAGCTTGCCGGGATTCATCAAACCCAGGGGATCCAGCGTCCGCTTGATGGCACGCATCATTTCGATCTCGATCGGGCTCTTGTAGCGCAGCAACTCCGCACGTTTCAACTGACCGATGCCGTGCTCGGCACTGATGCTGCCGCCCAGTTCATGGACCAGGTCATGCACCAGGCGGTTGACCTCGGGCTGCGCCGCCAAAAACGTCGCGTTTTCGCCGGCACCCGATTTTGACTGATTGTAGTGCAGGTTGCCATCGCCGATATGGCCGAAGGTGACGATGCGGATCTCGGGAAAGGCACGGCTGAGTGCTTGATCGGCACGCTCGACGAACTCCGGAATGCGCGAGATGGGCAGCGAGACATCGTGCTTGATGCTCAGCCCCTCGCTCTTCTGCGCCTCACCGATACTCTCGCGCAAGACCCACAGACGCCTGGCCTGCTCGCCACTCTGCGCCAGCAGCGCATCGTCGATCATCGACTGATCGAGCGCCGCGCCCAGAAATGATGTCAGCGCTTCACGCAGATCCGCGTCATCGCCGCCGGTCGAAAGCTCGACCAGCAAATGCCAGGAACTGGCCGGCAGCGCCGGGTGTGCGCCCGGGATATGCTTGCGCACCAGGTCGAGCGCCTTACCGGAAACCAGTTCGCAAGCGCTGAGCGCCGGACCGAAACGCCCCTGCAGTTCGCCCAGCAAGCGCACCGCCATCGCTGGCGAAGCAATCGCCAGCCAACCCGTGGCCTTCGCCCGTGGCAAGGGAAAGAGCTTCAACACCGCGGCCGTGATGATGCCGAGCGTTCCCTCGGCGCCGATAAAGAGGTGTTTCAAATCGTAGCCGGTATTGTCCTTGCGCAGGCCACGCAGACCATTCCAGATCTCGCCGCTGGGCAACACGACTTCGAGCCCGAGGGTCAGTTCGCGTGCATTGCCGTAACGCAGCACCTGCACGCCGCCCGCATTGGTGGACAGATTGCCACCGATCTGGCAGCTCCCTTCGGCGGCCAGCGCGAGAGGGAACAGACGCCCGGCACCAGCCGCTGCCTCCTGCAGCGCCTGCAGCACACAACCCGCCTCGACGGTCATTGTATTGTTGGCCGGATCGATTGCCCGAACGCGCTTGAGCCGGGAAAGACTGATCACCACCGAGCGGCCCACCGGTCCGGGAGTCGCCGCGCCACAGAGACTGGTGTTGCCACCCTGCGGCACCATGGCCACCCGCGCCCGCCCACAAACCCGGACGACGGCCGCTACGGCAGCCGTGCTGGCCGGCCGCGCAATGCAGATCGCCGTACCACGGTAGCGACCTCGCCAGTCGGCCAGATGGGCTGCCATGAGGTCGGCGGAAGTCAGCACGTTTTCCGCGCCCAGCAGTTCGCTGAGCTGACTGATCAGATGGGCATCATCCACGGGTGTTCGAACCTGCAATGCGGTGGTGCAGCGCAGCGCCGCCGCGCTGCCTTGACAGGAACCGCCCGGACCGGAGAGACTCGCGTACAGCCGGCGCCGGTTGATACGGCGGACAATGACCCATGGTAGCAGGGTCTTTGATAAAAAACGCGTTTGATGCGAAGATTCAGCCCATGCCAATCCCTTTCCGGCCCACGGGCATTTGATGCCTCCCTGGCAGTGCCATCGTGCGCACGGCAGGCCGCAATACCGTTGCCTCGATCGCCATGACGACCTTTCATCCAGACTCCCTCTCCCAACCGCAGACCTGCCTGGCCCGACGGCCGTCGGGCCGGACGCCGTCGTGCCGGAACCGATGAGCAAGAACACCAGGCTCGTTGCCGACATCGGGGGCACGCACGCCCGCTTCGCCCTGCTCGGCGAGACCGGCGCACCGGAAATGGTGCGCATTCTTCCTGTGGCCGGCTTCGCCGGGCCGGTGGAGGCAATTCAGGCCTACCTGGCGGAACTTGATGACCCTTCTCTCCACGCCGCCGCGCTTGCCATCGCGGCACCGGTACACCAGGAACCAATCCGGCTGACCAATGCCACCTGGACCTTCACGAGTGACGACATCAAGTCGCGGCTCGGCCTGCAGCAGGTGCTCCTGCTCAACGATTTCACCGCCCTTGCCCTGTCATTGCCGCACCTGGGTAACAATCAGTTGCGACAGATCGGGCACGGCGCCCCGGTGGATCGGGCAACCAAGGCGGTGCTCGGTCCCGGCACTGGCCTGGGTGTCTCGGGAGTGCTTTACCACGGCGGACGCTGGCTGGCTCTGGCTACCGAGGGTGGCCACTGCTCGCTGGCCCCGGCAGACGGGCGTGAGGCGAGCATTCTTGCTCTGGCCTGGCGGGAGTTCCCGCATGTTTCCGCCGAGCGTCTCCTGTCCGGCAGTGGCTTGCCGCTGCTGCATCGTCTGGTCGCCGCGGTGGACGGGCAGCCGGAGGAGCCACTGTCGACCGCTGAGATCGTGGCACGCGCGGTAGGCGGTCAGGACGCCCAATGTAGCGCGGTGGTCGACACCTTCTGCGCCATGCTTGGTTCCGTGGCAGGAAATCTGGCGCTGACCCTGGGCGCCCAGGGTGGCGTGTATGTCGGCGGTGGTATCATTCCCCGGTTGGGGGAACTGTTTGACCGCTCGTCTTTTCGTGCTCGTTTCGAGGCCAAGGGACGGTTTGCGTCCTACCTGGCCGCCATTCCCACCTATGTAGTGCTTTCTCCTACGCCGGCCCTGCTGGGCGCTGCCCATGCCCTGGCCGACAGCGAGGGTCATCCATGAACCTTACCGGAGTATCAGCCTGATGTCCGATGCCGCTCAATCCCGTCCCGAAAGCGAAGACCTGCGCTGCGAAATAGAGCGCAAACTCGTCTGCACGGTCGCTGCCGAACCAACTCGCGCCAGCAAGGCCGATCTCTACCAGGCACTTTCTCAGGTGGCACGCGAGCAGTTGGCCGAACGCTGGGTCAACACGCAAAACACCGACCGTGACAACAAGGCACGACGTGTCTACTACCTGTCGATGGAATTCCTGATCGGACGCGCAATGAACAATGCCCTCGCGGCGCTCGATCTGCGCGACCGGGCTGCAGCGGTATTTGCCGCGCCCGGGCCCTTGCTCGACGAGGTGGTGGAATGTGAGCCGGATGCGGCACTCGGCAATGGCGGTCTGGGACGACTGGCCGCCTGCTTCCTGGATGCCATGGCCACTCTCGGGCTGCCCTCCTGGGGTTACGGGGTACGCTATGAGTATGGGATGTTTGCCCAGTCGATCCTTAATGGACAACAGGTCGAGAAACCGGAAGCCTGGCTGCAGGACCGCTCGCCGTGGGAGTTTCCGCGCGCCAACAAACATTACACCGTGCATTTCGGCGGCACCTGCGAGCATCACGAAGAATGGGCCGAATGGCACGCCGCCGACTCGGTCGAAGCCAAGGCATTCGACTACGTGATCCCCGGCCACGGTACGGATCGGGTCAGCACCCTGCGTCTGTGGAAGGCGGCCGCTCCATCGGAAATCGACCTCGGTGCCTTCAACACCGGTGACTACCAGCGGGCGGCCGATTTCAAGAACCGTTTCGAAAACATCTCCTGGGTCCTCTATCCGAACGACAGCACTTCTGCCGGCCGCGAACTCCGCCTGCGCCAGGAATTCTTCTTTGTCTCGGCATCGCTGCAGGACATTCTGGTCCGCCACCAGGCCGAACACGGCACCTTCAGCAATCTGGCCGAACACGTGGCCATCCACCTCAACGACACCCACCCGGCAATCGGTGTCGCCGAGCTGATGCGCCTCCTGGTCGACCAGCATGGAATGCCTTGGGCAACTGCCTGGAATCAGTGCCGGCGGATTTTCTCCTACACCAACCATACGTTGATGCCGGAGGCCCTGGAGACCTGGAAGGTGACTCTGATTCAGCGCGTGCTGCCGCGTCATATCCTGATCATCTACCGCATCAATCAGGAGTTCCTCGACGAGGTGGTGCGCCTTTACCCCGGGGATATCGACCTGATGCGCCGGGTGTCGCTGATCGACGACGGGGGTGGCCACGAAAAGGACAAACGCGTCCGCATGGCACACCTGTGCATCGTCGGCAGCCACCGGGTCAATGGTGTCTCGCAGCTGCATTCGGACCTCATGGTACAGACCATCTTTGCCGATTTTGCCTGCCTGTATCCGGAGCGTTTCCACAACAAGACGAACGGCGTCACCCCACGGCGCTGGCTGGCGCAAGCCAACCCCGCCCTGGCGACGCTGCTTGACGAGCAACTCGGCGGCAGGGAATGGCGGCTCAACCTCGACCGCCTGCAAGGGCTGCGCCAATGCGCCGACGACGCTGCTTTCCGTACCGCCTTCGCGACCGCCAAACGGGGCAACAAGCTGCGCCTCGCCAATTACGTCAGCCGCGAACTGGGAATCACCCTCGACCCGGACAGCCTGTTCGATGTGCAGGTGAAGCGGATTCACGAGTACAAACGCCAGCTGCTCAACGTGCTGCACGTCATCACGCGCTACAACGCGTTGCTCGACGGCTCGGCGAAGGATTACGCCCCGCGCAGCGTGATCTTCGCTGGCAAGGCGGCATCCTCGTATCACATGGCCAAGCAGGTGATTCGCCTGATCCATGACGTCGCGGCGGTGGTCAACAACGATCCGCGCACACGCGACCTGCTGCAGGTCGTCTTCATCCCCAACTATGGCGTTTCCGTCGCCGAGCTGATCATGCCGGCGGCCAACCTGTCGGAACAGATTTCAACCGCCGGTACCGAAGCATCCGGCACCGGCAACATGAAGCTGTCGCTCAACGGGGCACTGACCATCGGTACCGAGGACGGTGCGAATATCGAGATCCGCGACAACGTCGGAGCCGAGAACATCTTCATTTTCGGCAACAACACGGCGCAGGTCAGCGCAATCAGACAGGCAGGCCATCAGCCGATGGCTCTCTACCAGAACGATCCTGCCCTCAAGGAAGCGCTCGACCGGATTGACGGCGGCTTCTTCTCGCCCGGCGAACGGCCGCGCTACCACGACATTTTCAACAGCCTGCTGCATTACGGCGATCACTACCTGCTGCTCGCCGACTATGCAGACTACATAGCCGCACAGGGACGGGTCGACGCGCTCTATCTGACTCCCGACGAGTGGCAGCGCAAAGCAATCATCAACGTCGCCGGGATGGGCCCATTTTCGGCCGACCGGACGATCCGTGACTACGCCAACGACACCTGGCACATACGCACACTTTAAGTAAGGACGTCTCAAATGCTTGACACTGCTGACATCGTTGCCCTCTACGGGGCACAACACGGTGACCCCTATGCGGTCCTGGGAATGCACACCGACACCGACGGCGGGCTCTGGGTGCGCAGCCTGCAACCCGGTGCCCGTGCGGTTGCCGTAATCGACGCAAAAACCGGCCGGCAGATTGCCGAACTGCAACACCGTGAGATCGAGGGAGTGGAAGGCTTTTTCGAGGGTCTGATACCCCGTCGCCGCAACTACTTCCCTTATCGCCTGCGCATCACCTGGGAACAGGGCGTGCAGGAAACCGACGATCCCTATCGCTTCTGGACGGTACTCGGCGAAATGGACGTCTGGTTGCTCGCCGAGGGTTCGCATCTGCGGCCTTTCGAACGTCTCGGTGCGCACCTCTGCGAGATCGATGGAGTCGCCGGGACCTCCTTCGCGGTATGGGCACCTGACGCGCAGAGGGTCAGCGTGGTCGGCGATTTCAATACCTGGGACGGTCGCCGCCACCCGATGCGCCTGCGCCGCGAATGCGGCGTCTGGGAAATCTTCCTGCCGGGCGTTGCCGCCGGCGCCCACTACAAGTTCGAAATCCGTTCCCGCAACGGCGATCTTCTGCCGCTCAAGGCCGACCCCTACGGCTTCCAGGCCGAAATGAGGCCGTCAACCGCCTCGATCGTCTGCGCCCTGCCGGAATCCGTCGAACCTTCGTCGATTCCCGCCGGTGACCAGCTCGACAAACCGATATCGATCTACGAAGTACACCTGGCTTCCTGGCGGCGTGCCGACGATGGGGGCTTTCCAGACTGGCAGCGGATTGCCGACACACTCATCCCCTACGTGGTCGATCTGGGCTTTTCCCACCTCGAGCTGCTGCCGATTTCCGAACACCCCTTCGATGGCTCCTGGGGCTACCAACCGCTCGGCCTCTACTCGCCCACCGCCCGGCATGGCAACCCGACCGGCTTTCGCGACTTCGTTCGCTCCTGCCACGCTGCCGGACTGCGCGTGATCGTCGACTGGGTACCGGCGCACTTCCCGACCGACGAACACGGGCTCGGTCGCTTCGACGGAACGGCCCTTTACGAGCATGCCGACCCGCGCGAAGGCATGCACCAGGACTGGGGTACGCTGATCTATAACTTCGGCCGCAGGGAAGTCAGCAACTATCTGATCGGCAACGCACTTTTCTGGATCGAACGTTACGGGATAGACGGCTTGCGGGTCGATGCCGTCGCCTCGATGCTCTACCGCGACTACAGCCGGGAAGATGGCCAGTGGCTGCCGAACGTGCACGGCGGCCGCGAAAACCTCGAGGCGGTGGCTTTCCTGCGTCGCATGAACGAAGTCCTCGGCCAGGAGCACCCGGCTGCTTCGACCCATGCCGAGGAGTCCACCGCCTGGCCGATGGTCAGCCGCCCGCCCGAAATGGGAGGGCTCGGCTTCCATTACAAGTGGAACATGGGCTGGATGCATGATGTCCTCGATTACATGACCCGCGATCCGGTGCATCGCAAATACCACCACAACCAGCTCAGTTTCGGGCTGATGTACGCCTTCACCGAAAACTTCGTGTTGCCGCTGTCGCATGACGAAGTGGTACACGGCAAGGGTTCCCTGATCAGCAAGATGGCCGGCGATTACTGGCAGAAGTTCGCCAACCTGCGCTCCCTGTATGCCTTCATGTGGGCACATCCAGGCAAGAAACTGCTCTTCATGGGCGGCGAGATCGGCCAGTGGAACGAGTGGAATCATGACACTTCGCTCGACTGGGGACTGCTGGAGTTCCCGCTGCACGCCGGCGTGCATGACCTGATCCGCGATCTCAACGGCATCTATCGTGCCAACCCGGCACTGCACGAGGTCGATTTCGAGCCAGCAGGTTTCGAATGGGTCGCTGCCGACGATGCCGAATGTTCGGTGGTGGCCTTCGTGCGCTGGACCCGCGATCGTTCGCGCGCCCTCCTCTATGTCGGCAACTTCACGCCGGTTGTCCGCCACGGCTATCGCATCGGGGTACCGGTACCCGGCATGTACCGCGAGCGGCTCAATACCGACTCACAGTTCTACGGCGGGAGCAACGTCGGCAACGGGCTGGAGCCCCTGTTCACCGAGCAGGTTTCGGCGCATGGTCGTGAATGGTCGCTCAACCTGACCCTGCCGCCACTGGCGGCGCTGTATCTCGAATGGCAAGCCTGAGCGACGGTCATCCGCTCACCGCCGGACGGCCCTGGCCACTCGGCGCCCACTGGGACGGTCGGGGCGTCAACTTCGCGCTCTTCTCGGCTCATGCGGAAAGCGTCGAATTGTGCGTTTTCGAGGGTCGTCGGATGCGCGTGCTGGCCTTGCGCGAATCGACCGACCAAGTCTGGCACGGCTACCTCGCCGACGCCGCACCCGGGCTGCGCTACGCGTACCGCGTGCATGGCCCCAACGCGCCCGACCAGGGGCACCGTTTCGCCGGGCAGCGGCTGCTGCTTGATCCCTACGCACGTGAAGTGGTCGGGCGTTTCTCCTGGCCAGCTCGCGAAGATCCGGTGCATGCGCTGACCGCAGCGGTGGTCGACGACCGGTTCGACTGGGGTGACGATGCGCCGCCGGCGACCGTCTGGAACGATACGGTACTCTACGAGGCTCACGTGAAGGGTATGAGCCGCCAGCATCCCGGGGTTCCCGAAGTCCTGCGCGGAACCTACGCGGGTCTCGCGACCCCGGCAATGATCGAACATTTCCAGCGTCTCGGCGTCACCGCCATCAATCTGCTCCCGGTACATTACTTTCTCGACGAGCAGCGCCTGGTCAACGAGGGTCGTGTCAACTATTGGGGCTACAACACGCTTGCCTTCTTCGCCCTCGAACCGCGTTACGCGGCGCGCATTGGTGGCCAGTCGGTCATCGCCGAATTCAAGGGAATGGTCCGCTCGCTGCACGCAGCCGGTCTCGAAGTCATCCTCGACGTGGTCTTCAACCACACCGCCGAAACCGACGAATGGGGCCCGACACTTTCCTTCCGCGGCATCGACAACCGCAGCTACTACCGTCTGCCAGCAGGCAATCTGGCCGGCTACGAGAATTTCAGTGGCTGCGGCAACACCGTCAATCTGGCGCACCCGCGCGTACTGCAACTGGTCATGGATGCGCTGCGCTATTGGATTGAGGTGATGCACGTCGACGGCTTCCGCTTCGACCTGGCGGCTGCCTTGACCCGGGATAGTGCCTTCCTCGCTGCATTGCGACAGGATCCCGTGCTGCAGCGGGTCAAGCTGATCGCCGAGCCGTGGGACGTCGGCCCCGACGGTTACCGTCTGGGCCGCTTCCTCCCCGGCTGGGGCGAATGGAACGACCGTTTCCGCGACGACCTGCGTGCTTTCTGGCTGACTGCCGAAGCCGGCGTCGGGCAACTGGCGCAGCGCCTCGCCGGATCGAGCGAAATCTTTCAGATCGCGGGACGTGCGCCACAGGCGGGCATCAACTTCGTCACCGCCCATGACGGATTCACGCTACGCGACCTGGTCAGCTACCAGAACAAGCACAATGAACTCAACGGTGAGGACAACCGCGACGGACACGGTCACAACTGCTCCTGGAACTGCGGCGAGGAAGGTCAAAGCGACGATCCCGCGGTACTCGGAAGACGCCGTCGTCTGCAGCGCGCGCTATTGGCGACGCTGCTGCTCGCCCAGGGTGTGCCCATGTTGCAGGGCGGTGATGAACTGGGACGAACCCAGCGGGGGAACAACAACGCCTATTGCCAGGACAACGCAATGACCTGGCTCGACTGGCGCCAGCCGGATGAAGACCTGGTCGAATTCGTCGCCGGACTGCTCGCGCTGCGCCGACGCTTCCCCCACCTAAGACAACGCCACTGGCTCACCGGCCAGGAGAATGCCGATGGTCAGCCTGACGTGCTCTGGTGGCACCCGGCGGGCCGGCCGATGCGTGTCACCGACTGGCAATCGAGGAAACTGGGCGCCTTCGGCATGCAGCTGGCGCCCCCCGGAGCCGGCAGCGACCAGCAGCCTACCCTGCTTTGCCTGTTCAACCGGGACGACATCCCGGTTTCCTTTCTGCTGCCCGCCGGAACCTGGTTACAGGTCTGCGATAGCTGCGCCGAGACGGGCTTCGCGACCCGTGAGCGCGAAAAGGTGACTCCGGTAGCTGCGCGCAGCGTCCAGATCCTCTGTCGCCAATGATTGGGGAAGCCTGCTGGCAGCGCGAGCATGCCTCCGGCTGGTTTCCTGTCTCGCCCGAAGACGGCACAAAAGCCAACGCATGCCATCCCTCCATGGCGCAACGGCGAAATCAGACAGCACCGCTGAGCCGTTGCTGACCGACCGAAACCCGCACACCAGGGTCATCATGAGCAGTGGCCCAGCCTCTCGAAAGCATCGTTGGCCGACAGAAAAACCTCGCCGGACAATGCGACCCAGAAATCGGAACGTTTCAACCGATCCTGGACGGGCCCTTTGACCTCGGCAAGGTGGAGTCTGCTACCCCGTTCAACGAGGTCACGATTGAGTTCGCCAAGAACCTCCACCGCGGTGGCGTCCAGACGATTGACCGCGCTCATCACCAGCACCACGTGGCGCGTTTCGGGCAGCAGGGCGAGTGCCTGGTCAAGTCGCAACTCGACCGCTCCCAGGTTACCGAAAAAAAGGCTCTCGTCGATACGCACGAACAGGACGCCGGGGATCGTGTCGACGTGATGCCGCTCGACATTGCGAAAATGCTCGCTGCCGGGAATACGGCCGATCAGCGCGATATGGGGAGAACTCGCCCGCAACAGGAGCGTGCCCATCGACAGGAGTACACCCAAGCCGATCCCGATCTCGAGGCCGCAGAGCAGCACCCCGCCGGCAGTACCCAACCACGCCAGGCCGTCGGCGCGGTCGTAGGCCCAGGCTCGGCGCAGGCCGCCGAGATCGACCATGCTGCCGGCTGCGATGACAATCGTAGCCGCGAGAACCGCCAGCGGCAGGCGAGCGAAGCAGTGTGCCGCCTCCGCCACGACGACGATCATCGCGACGGCCGACACGATGCTGGCCAGGGGTGTCTGCGCCCCGGCGGCAACATTGACCGCAGAGCGCGACAAGCCACCGCCCACCGGCATACCACCGTAGAAGGCGGCAACAGCGTTGGCAGCGCCCAGCCCGAGTAGCTCTGCATTGGCGTCGACCCGCTCGCGACGCTTGATCGCCAGCGCCTGGGCCATACTCAGCCCTTGTACCATGCCGATCAGAGCCAACACGGCGGCCGGCACGATCAAAGCCTGCACAGTATCGTACGCCGGGATGAAAAACCTGAAAGGCGGCAGGCCTTCGGCGACCGCGCCGACAACGGCGACACCTCGCCCATGATCCAGATCGAAGGCGATCACCGCCAGAGTTGCCAGCAACACGACCAGCAACGGCATCAGCCGAACCATCGCCGCCGCCTTGCCGGCCCCGATGCCCAGCGCCAGAAGCGTCCTCCCCAAGCCGGCCCGGACGAAAACGAGCATCAGGAGCGCCGGTAAACCGATCGCCAGGGTCGGCCAGTGACTGTGCGGCAGTTGTCGCAAGAGCTCGGCCAGCACCCGCCAAGTGCTGGTGCCGTGTGGCGACAGGCCAACCAGGTGCTTGATCTGGCTGATGACGATCAGGATCGCGGAACCGGAAATGAAGCCACTGATCACCGGCCGGCTCAGCAACTGCGAGAGAAATCCCAGGCGCAGGACGCCGCAAGTCAGCAGCATGAGGCCGGAGATGAGGGCCAGGCTGGCTGCCAGCACGAGATATTCGGGTGAAGCGGGTGCCGCAAGGGGGGTCAGCGCCGCATAGGTCATGAGCGCAGTGATGGCCACCGGCCCAACCGCCTGTACCATGCTGCTGCCCAGCAGGGCATAGACAAGCACCGGGAAGATACTGACATACAGTCCAATCTGTGGCGGCAGACCGGCGAGCAAGGCGTAGGCAAGACTCTGGGGAATCA
>NZ_JAEUOL010000193.1 GCF_016789985.1 Accumulibacter sp. | reverse complement strand
CGGACGCGGGAGATACGCTTCGCCGTGGCTGAAGACGGCAGAGTGCCGGATTCAGCCATGGAGAACAGCGCGGCGCTCACTGCACCGTGGTCGATGCCGCAAACAAACTGGCGGCATTGCGGGCAAAGCGCCCCGAATGCGGAGTGGGCTCGGGCGCGGTTGCCGCCCAGGTGTCGGCCTGCAAGTCATGACCGCCGGCCAGAATCGTCTTCACCGTGCGGTAGAACGGCGACTCATGCGCCAGGGCCCGGGCGCACGCGGCGTCCAGGCGGGTGGCGGGGTAGGATTTCTGCAAATGCAGGACTCCTTGTGCCGCACGCAGCCGTTCAACGATGCGGTCGGCGAGCAGACGCTCGATCAACGCGGCGCAGGCCGGCCCAATCCGTACTGCCTGCTCCACGCACCACGCTCGGTCATGGGCAAAGAAGGCTCGGGCGTCGGGCGGCAGATGATCCTTGACGGTCCGCCGCTCACCGGCCTTGAACGCTCGGGCATGTGCGGCGACGGGCTTGAACTCATGATAAATCGTCACCATGCCGTCGCTGGCCTTGAACCAGAGACGCTTGCCGACCAAGGTGAACGAGACGGAATAGTAGGCGCGCTCGAACTGGATATGGCAGTCGGGGTGAACGGTCGCCTGCGACCAGACGCCGAGGTCCGGCGCCACGCCGGGAAGCGGCAGAAGGACCGCACGCTCAAGCGCGAAGAGATCGATCGGCGCCTCGCCGGTGGTGCCATGCCGGCGGGTGCCGGCTTCGTCCATGACCCAGGCTTTGGCTTGGCGATTGAGATCGGCCAGATCGAGGAAGGTCTTGAGCGGCAGAAAGTTGCCCTTGAGGTATTTCACCCCCGACTCGACGATGCCTTTTTTTTGCGGATCATGTGGCGGGCAGGCATCGATCTTGAAGCCGTAGCCCTCGGCGCAATCGGCATACGAGCGTTGAACCTGCGGGTCATGGATGCACGCCTTGATGATGGCGCACTTGGCGTTGTCGATGATGAGTCGTGCCGGAACGGCGGCGAACCATTCGAAGGCGCGACGATGACAGCCGAGCCAGGTCGCCACCGTCTGGTCCCAAACAAACTCGACGTACTGGTGCCGCGAGAAGCAAAGCGTCATGACGAAGGCCCAGGTGCGGCGTGGCCCACCGGCCGGGTGCTCCAGGAACGGGCCGGCACCGAAATCGACCTGGGCCGCTTCGCCGGGGGCGAAGCTCAGGCGGACGGTGGTCTGTGGCGAGATCGCCCGTTTCAACGTGCCGAGCATCCGGCGTACCGCCGAGTAGCTGCCGGTATAGTCGTGTTCGCGCTTGAGCACCGTGTGAATGACGACGCCGGAAACGCCTTGACCCAGCCAAGCCGCGATGCGCTCTCGATGCGCTTCGAGACTGGAAACGGTGGTGGCCGCGCGCTTGGCGGGCGCCAGCCCTTCGGCAATCGTCGCATCGTCGGGGGCGGCCAAGTCGCCGGCGAGCCAACCCCGTGCGCTGGCCAGGGTTCGTAGACTGGCTGCTGTCCGCCGCCCCATGAGGCCACTTCGGGAAATGTCGCGATCAGAGTCGCCTTGCCGCATACGCAGCAGGGCTTGTCGATAGTGGTGCATTTCGATCTTCCTTTTACTCATCACTTCCCTCGGAAAAAAGTCGCCGAGGGTAGCGTTGAATCGGTGAAATCCGAAATGCCCGTTGCTTACTTCTTCAGAGCCCGTGGCCCCAATACGCCGATCATCGTGTGGATCCTATATGCCGATCATGGCCTGGCTCCATTACGCCGATCATGCGCTGGGCCCTATACGCCGATCCTCAAGTGGCTCCAATGTGCCGATCGCTGACACGGGTACGCTGGGTCATGGCTGTAAGCGCGGCATCTTCGCGCTTACAGCCATGCCGACCCGCGCTTTCCGCCGCCAGATTTCCGCAGTTTCTCACCGCCGCCAACAGGGCGACGAAGCGTCTTCCAGCAACGAGGCGCCAGTTCGGGGACAGAGCCTGCGGCATACTGGTCAACGGGAAACGTCGCGGTTGGCCGGTCACCCGCAACAGCGTGCTCGTTCAGCGGATTTCTTCCGTCGTAGACCCCGAAAGAAAAAGGGCGGCCCAGTCGAAGGGTGTGTATTCCACGGCAAACTGGACGCCGCTGGCAACGCTGAACCGGCAAACGGCCAAGTAGAATCCTCTCCTTTCCCCCACCTTTCAGCCGCAGGCCCTCGCCAGACGACAGAACGGACAAGACCGGGCCTGCGACACATCCGGCTCGTAGATGAACATCGCCTGACACCTCGCGCACCGCTGCCAGCTGACGATCCGGGAGCGGACGTCCCGGATCGCGTACCACGCCGCGTTGATGTCCAGGCAATCCTGAGCAAGCCGAGCATGCACCTCCCACACCGCCAGGAGCATCGCGGCCGTGACGATCCGGCCATCGCCCTCGTCGAGCCGATTGTAGAGCGCGACGAAGGTGGAGAGATCGGCGAGCTTCCTGGCGCTGGTGATGAACGGCCGAACGGAATCCGGTAGCTTGCCGTTCGGGGGACTCTCGCCGTGAAGCTGCCGCCAGCGCAGGCGGAGCGGCTTCGGATGAATGTCCGTCAGGTAGTGAACGATCGGCACCCGCAGCTTCAACCGCAGCAGTTCATGAGCCACGCGGCTGTTCTCCAACTGGTCGGGAGCCAGGAGCGCCGGCATGATCGCTAGACCAGAGTCGCTTCGGCGTAGGTGCCCTTCACATCCTTCGGCATCTGAAGCAGGCGAATCAGCACGGCATCCGTCAGCCGAAAAGTGTAGAGCGATACGGGAACCGCCTCGGCCAGCTCGTCGATCTCATCCAGATCGAGGGAGCCGATGCGGTCGATGACCGCGCGCGGCAAGCCCGTCATGACTTCGGCTGCTCTCCCCTCCCGTGCCAGTTGTCGCGTGAGCAACAGGAACTGCCGGTTGATCTTCTGCACGTCGCGCATTTCCATGATCAGAAATCAGAAAGATGGACACACCGGAGAATTGTATATTACAATAATACCGAAATGCAACCTTTTGGAGCATGATTCATGACCCACATGGATGACGGGAGCACCGCCGGCCTCAACCCGGTGGCGGAAATCCTCGAAGCGCTGATGCGCAAACATCGTCTGAACCAAACCGATCTCGCCAATCGCTCGGGCGTCTCGCAACCCGGGATCAATCGGATCCTCAAGGAGCGATCGAAGGCCAAGCAGCCGCGGAGGGAAACGCTCGAGAAGATCGCGGCCGTCCTCGGTGTCACGCCCGACCAGCTGGCGGGTCACGAGCCCATCCCCGCGCGCATGCTCAACCGCAACGTGGTACCGGTTCGGGCCTGGGAAGATCTGCTGCCCGCCGACTCATCGGACAAACCGGACCAGAGGGGCTGGCTGGCGTGCCCGATCGAGCACAGCGACGAGACCTTCGCACTCCCTGTGCTCGGCGACGCCATGCGGGCCGACGACGGTTACCGCGAAGGCGAGATCCTGTTCATCGACCCGGCCGCTCCCCCTGCGCACGGCAAGGATGTCGTGGTTCTCAACGGGACGACCGCCCTCTTCCGGCGCCTGGTGGTGACGTCCGAGGGCCGTTTTCTCACGACCCTCAACCCCGCCTGGCCGACACCGATCATTCAACTGCCCCACGACGCGGTCTTCTATGGGACGGTGATCTTCTCCGGCCGAATTCGCTGAGGATTACGTTTACCGCGCAGAAACGTAATGGTCTATTACATCTGGACAGGCCCAGCGATCCCGTGATCGGCCAAAAAAATACCCGCACGAGGGCGGGTATTTTTCCTGCGGTCAGATCAGGCCTCTTTCCGCGAACGACATCACGGTCGTGTCGGCCACGATGAAGTGGTCGAGTACGCGGATGTCGATGAGCGCCAGCGCGTTCTTCAGGTCACTCGTGAGCAGCTCGTCCGCTCGTGACGGTTCGGCAACCCCCGAGGGATGATTGTGCGCCAGAATCACCGCCGACGCGTTGAGCTTCAGCCCGGCACGAACCACTTCCCTGGGATGGACCGAGGTCTGAGTGGTCGTTCCGCGAAAGAGCTCCATGCCGGCAATCAGCCGGTTCTGGGCATCGAGCCAAAGCGCGAGGAAGCTCTCGTACTCCTGCCCCGCCAGGAACAGCCGCAGGTAGTCGCGCACCGCTCCAGGTGAAGCCAGCATCCCGGGCGCGTCGGCAAGGCTTTCGGCCAATGCGCGGCGAAGGAGTTCGCGCGCCGCCATTAACCGACTCGGCAGCGCATAGGAGAAAGGCTCTTCCGCCACCCGCAACGTCTTGCCCGGCCGAATCCGGCGCAAGCCGAACAACTCGGCGAGGGAGTGTGTTTCATGTACTTGCGCTTCTTCACCAAGCAGGATGGTGAGCAGTTCGCGGTCGCTGGTCTGTTTCATCTTGGGTGCCTCCAATGGGAAAAGCGGGACGGCACCCTCCCCTTGCGGGACGATGGCACGCCCCGCGGGGTCAATCGGTTGACTGGCTGGCTTACGGCTGGTCGGCCTGCGGCCGGCCGGCTGCGAGGATCTGCTGGCTGACCTTGAAGATTCGCTGCGCCGCTTTCTCCGGCAGCTTGTCGCCCTGGAACCAGTGCTGGATGTAGCCTCGCGACTCCTCGCGCCCCGGCAGATCGAGGATCGAACACAGCAGGTAGGCCACGCCTTCGGCTTCGACCTCCCGGAGATCTCTCGGCATGGCTGTCGCATCCTGGCAGTCGCCGGCGAGAGTATGGCCAAGCAGCACGTGCGCCATCTCGTGAAACCGGGTCGCGTGGGGATACTCGGCGAGACGGCTGACGGCGATGCGGCGACTGACCGCATAGCCCAGGACGTTGCCGTCCAGGCAGTCGAAGTGCTCCAGCGTGATGTCCAGGGCGGCCAGCGCCGTTTCGGCGTGCCACTCCGGTGATTCCACCGGCTCGCTGTAGTCCTCGCCTTCGGTCTGCTCGAGGCTGAACCAGCGTGGCGCCAGCCGGAAGTGCATGCAGACTTCGTCAGCATCGCCGGATTCGCCCGAGGGCTCTTCCGGCCGGCGCCTGACCGCGATCGGCATCCACAGCGACAGGGCTTTCTCGCCCCTGCGCACCGAGCGGCCGAGCATCTTCCAGCGGCCGAAGCTCGCGATCGGTGACAGCGGTAGCCCTCTTCGATCGAGCTGGATGGCTGCCAGAATCTGGTTGCCGATGCTGAAGCGGTGGAAGCGGCGGTAGGCCGCGCTGATGATTCCCGGCTCGGTAAGGGCCCGTTCGAGCAACGGTGCGAATTGGTCGTACATGGTACCTCCTGTGAAAAGCGGGAAGGCACCGTCCCCTTCGGGGATCGATACACTCCCCGTGGGATGAAGAAGCCGGCCGCGGCCGGCGATGGGTCCTGCGTCAGTTGCGCTGAATCGACGGCCAGACGGACCGGGCAAACTCGCGTGCTGCGACGGCGTGCGGCCCAAGAAACCGGGTCGCGGTCCTGCCCGCCGGGCACACGAGGATGCGGCTCACGACGGTGATCTGCTGGCGCACGCCGATGTCGTCATCGAAACGCGCCTGCAGGTATTGCCGGTAGTCGCCCTGCCATCCGGCTGGCGGAGCGAAGGGTCCGCAGCCGCCCGGCAGGGTATCGATCCGGCTGAAGTCGATGACTCCGTACATGGGGTCCTCCGGTTCAGGCGGCCCGGGTCAACGCCCGCTCGACGCTGCCGAGGGCAGGAAACCCTGCCGTGCCCAGGTGGTTGAAGACATCGAGCCAGTCGACACCCTTTCTGCCTTCGGGAATATCGGCTGCGGGCGCGATGGCACCGGCGCGAATCCCCATGGCCCAGAGGCGAGTCACGAGGCTCCGCGCCGCTTCCTGTCCATGACCGAGAGGATGCTCTCGAGACGGCCGATCCTTGTCAGCAAACACCAAGACCTGATGCACGCCGGGTGGCGGAACGAAGGTCTCCAGGAGATGCGCGTTGCCAGTGGCCCAGGCGGGTATGCCGGTGGCCTCGAGCACCGCCAGCGCCGTCTCGATGCCTTCGGTCACTGCCAGGCGACTGCCGGGATCGACGAGGCGAATCGCGCCGCCGGCCAGCTCTCGCGCCAGCGGTGGGCGCATCAGCTTCCTTGGTGCCTCGACCGGCGCTTTCTGGCCATCGACCGTGAGGTAGGTGCGATGCAGGGTGAGCGCATCGCCGTCCTGCCCGCTCAGCTGCGCCAGAATCGCCGGATAGCGCCCGACGAGACCGTTGTCGGCGTAGTACCCCAGCTCGGGGTGAAAACGCAGGGCCGGAGGCACGCGAACCGCGAGGCCGCGTCGCGCGAGATACAGACGGGCCGGCTCGGCCTCCCGATGGGTGAGTGGCAGCGACTCTCGCCAGGTTCGGTTGAGCTGGTCACGCTGGACCGCATCATCCGCCGGACCAGAGTGGTGCGCGACGAGCGATGCGCGCGGCACGACGTGGGGAACTCGCACTCCTGCGAGGTGGCTGGCGACGGCGCGAATGGTCTTGCCGAACTCCCAGCCGTTCACCCACATCAGCAGGGAAAAGCCGTCGGCGAAGTAGCCGCAGGTATTGCAGACCCCGCCGCCGGTTTCGTCGACGTCGCGAAAGACCCGAAAACCGTCGCGACCGCCGTGCACCGGACAAGGAACATGTCTCCCTTGCCGACCCACGGCGTCCGTCAGCGTCGGCGCGAGGTCCTGCAGGATCGACGCCCAACGCCCGCGGGCGTCGTCCTTGACGCGTGCCGCGTCGTACTCGTAATTCATCATTGGTGCCTCCATGGAATGTCCCGACCGGGCCTTCCGAAGCACCCCAGACCGGGAGCCTTCGCAAGGTCCCGGCCGGCCGGGTGGGTGGGAAATCTCCGCGCAGACTGGAGGTATCCCTGCCGGGATACGCTCCCCGGCGGGGTGAATGCTGCTGGTTGTTTCCTCGTGGTCAGCTACCACGCGTCGGTCCTGCCCTTACGGTGCGGGAACGAAACTCGATCGGCTTGTCGCAGGAGGCCCGGCGGACCCCCTCCGAAAAGCCCCGGCGGGTGCGCCGGGGAAAGCTTGCGGGGAGAGAACGGGGATGATGGTACGCAGTCGCCGTCAATCGTGAGCGCCAAGATGTGGCCGGAACGGATCGATTTCGGCAGTCCGGCGTGGAGTCGACCGGGGTCAGTCCGGCTTTCCAGTTCAACGTCAGCAATGCTGCGCAGTCGGGGGGCGATTCGGCGGTACTTTCTGCAAATCGCGACGCCTGCCGGCCCAAGTCGGCGATTGACAGCTGCGCCCGGCGTCAGCCATACTTTTTAGATAGTCCGCTTGATTTCCTATCCTTGATGGCGAAGACCGGCTTTGCCGTGGGACGGTGCGGCGCTGGCAACGAGCCCTGAACAGGCTGAAGGCGGGGTCGCCGCCGAACGAGAGTACGATGAGAGAATCACTTGCGTTGCTGTCGAGCTTGGGGAGCGTCGAAGCCTGGAACGACTGGCGGCGGGAACATCCTGAGGAGCGGCCGGACTTCAACCGCCTGAGCCTCTATGGTCTGTTCTCCGACTTCGACACGCCGTCATTGGTCAAAGGCGCCAGAGCGCAACTGGCCGGTATTGATCTTCGCGGCGCGTCGCTTCGCGGCTGCTTCCTCGAGTTTGCGGACCTTGCGGGTGCGGACCTCACGGGTGCTGATCTCGAAGCCGCAATCCTGACGGACGCCGTCCTCGATGGGGCCCGGCTGGACCAGGCGAACCTGCGCGACACGAACCTGCGCCGCGCGTCGCTGCGAGGGACCAGCCTCGGCGACGCCAACCTGATGTACGCCCAGTTCAATGGCGCTGACCTCGGTGGTGCCAACCTGGAGAACGCCAACATCTATGGCATCTCGGCCTGGAACGTGAGGGTCGACCCGGCGACTCGGCAGCACTCGCTGCGAATCGCCAACTACGGCGATCCGACAGTCACCGTCGATGACCTCGAAGTCGCCCAGTTCGTCTACCTGCTTTTCAACTATCGCAAGATCCGCAACGTCATCGACGCGGTGACATCGAAGGTGGTGCTGATCCTTGGCCGGTTTACGGCGGAACGAAAGCGTGTGCTCGATGCCGTGCGTGACGAGCTACGCCGGTTCGACCTGGTACCCGTGGTGTTCGATTTCGAGCCTGCGGCCAACCAGGACATCAGCGATACCGTCACCTTGCTGGCCCGCATGGCGCGCTTCATCATCGCCGACCTCACCGACCCCAGGAGCGTCCAGCAAGAACTCACGCTGATCGCACCGGCCGTGGTGGTGGCGATCCAGCCGATCATCCTGTCGGGGCAGGAACCGTGGGCGATGTTCCCGGACCTGCGGCGCAGAGCCCATTGGCTATTGCCCGCGTACGAGTATCGCGACCTTCCGGACCTGCTTACGCACCTGAAACCCCATGTGGTCGACCGAGCCGAAGCCAAGCGCAGAGAACTCGCTTCGGGCTCTCCGGTTTGAGAGGCGCACCAGTCGCGCGCCGGTTCCGTCGGTGACGAGTATCGCCGCGGTGTGGTAGGCAAGCGGCTCCATGAAGAGGTGGACACCACGCACCTCGTCACGAACCGCTTGGCAGCGTCGGTGTCGGCGAGTTGTCCTATCCGCACGACGCCGAGTTCGACCACACCAGACGACGGCTCGTCGCCGACACCGGCAGCGACCACGTGGGGATCTACGAGATCAAGGGCGCCAGGCCAAGCTGGTCGGCGAACTGAAGGGCCGCGCAGACCCGGAAGGCGTGGTGGTCACGCCCTACCGCTGAGGCATCGATACCGACAACGATCGCGCCCCGGTGCGACACATCGACTGCGCCGCGACGATCCAGGGCACCGTCGGCAGTCGACCTCGCTCAGTCCACCTCGAGCCAGATCTCGTTGCGTCGCCAGAACCACGGCTTCCAGGGTGGGTCGTAACGAGCCCAGATCGGCTCACCATGCCACGGCAGGCCAGCCTCTGACAGGGCATCCTGAAGCCTCCTCAGATTCTCCTCGTAGCGGCTCTGTGACCAAGTCCCAGAGTAGCCGATGACGGCAAACGTTCGGACGGGCATCGCGCGCAGGGCAATTCGCGAATCGAGCGGCTCCGGCAGCGTTTCCAGTGTCCATTCCTGCGGCATGGTGAACTGGATGACGTAGCCACCGGGACTGGGGCTTTGTGCCACCGGTGCCGTCATGGCGATCCGGCTCGGAGCCTGAGCCACCGGCGCCGTCATCTCGATCCTGCGCGCCCCCTTGTTCTGTCCGAAGATGTATCCGGCCAGAATCCGGAAACCCTGGTTCCCCGCCTCGTCCGGTGCTGCGCTGACGACCGTTTCCGCTACCAGATAGGGCTCATAGCGCCGCAACTCGAACGCCTCGTACGCGCGGACCAACTGGTATCGCGGCTCTTCAACGGCCATGGCAAGGCTCCATGCCGCCAGCAGGATGCAGGCGGCCAGATGGTGAACACGGGTCATCAAGGATCCTCGGGAGTTGCCGCGACCAGCCTGAATGGACACACCCAGAGTCAAGGCGCGCCTTTCACGGCTGCAGCCCGTTGTGGTCGGAGCGGCAAGGCTTCTGTCCGACAAGGATACTACGCCACGCTGACCAGCCGGAATCAGGCACCGGCGCGCGCGTCGAAGCCGGTTGATTCGCACGGCTGTCCGCTGGCGAGCGGATGGCACCAACCGCCTGGCCCTTCAGTGAGCTGAAAAAAATGCCCCGGCGACCCCCTGCCTGGTCAGGCTGGAGTCCCCAGGGCGTGCCGCGCTTCCCGTGTGCCGCGAGGTGGTCTGGTGCAACGGGTTGATCAGCCAGAAGGGCAATCCGCATGCCACGCCAGCACCCGCTCGCGAATCTCGTCGGAGTCGAGGCCAAACAACGCGCAGCACGTGCGGTACGAGAAGGCGCCCGAGCGCTCCTTGGGCGCGCGCAGCCAGGCGAGAATCTCCCGCCGTGTGGCGACGGACACCCGCGCATCGAAGAGATCGTGCAAGGACTTCTCCAGGAGATGTCCGTGCAGACGGACGAGGTCTTCGTCGGACCACACGACATGTCTCTCGGCTCGCACTCCTTCTCTCCGTCCCGACGCCGCTGGCCGCGGCATCGTCTCGTCGTCCGCGTGCATGGCCGTCTCCGCTGTGAGCGTCCAAAGGTGCTCACCGGGAACGGTGAGCACCTCGGACGAGATGGTCAGGCCGACGCGTTGTTCACCACGCCACGGATCGGCGACGATGGTGACGATGGCGGCGTCAACGCAGCCTTGCGGCTGCGGTAGGCGCGCAGCAGCCGTTCGAGATCGTCGCCGGCGACAGCGTCCTCCGCCTGCGCGTACGCCTCGTCCAGAGCCTCGAGCGATAACGCCTGCCCAATGCCCGTCAGTAGATCGGCGAGTGGTTTGCGGGTCGACGCGCGCGCCGGATCGGACGCCTGGCCGGGATCATCCGGTTGCTCGTCAAGAACTGGTGCCCAGGATCCATCGATGGCCTCGGCGACCCCGAGATTCTGGGTCTCACCGCGCTCGTTCAGCTCATCCATCGCCAACGCCATCGCCAGTTCGGGTGATTTCGGCAGCAGATTGCACAAGCGGCGAATCACCGTCTTGAGGCCCATCGAGACGAAGTGCGTGTCCCACGGACTCTCCTTGCGGAGCTTCCTGGCCATCTGGTAGCCGCGGGAGTGGTCACGAACCTGCTCGACCTGCTCCCTGGACAAGGCGTAGAAAGTTCGTGTGCCATCCTTGAGGACCGCGACGGCATAGAAGCCGACGATCGCGCCGCGCTCGTCGTCGGCAGCGGGAAAGCCGTTCTGCTTCAACGGTTCATGCATCAGCGATCGGTGGAGACCGAGGACGATGTCGAAGCGGTCGTTGATCCGCACCTCATGACCGTAGATATCCTGCACGAGGCCGCTGTTGCGTGCGAGCTTCATCAGGCCCTGATAGCCGGGAATGAGCTGGCACTGGCTGCCAAACGGGACGAGGTGCGCTTCGCCCATCAGGCCGACTTCGAGGCCGAGCTGGCTGGACTGGATGACGGCCGCGAAGATGCTGCGCGGATCGACATCGGCGAGTTTCGGATTCAGGCGAAAGGCGGTGAGCGCCACCCGAACGATGCGTTCCGGGCTGAGATGCCGGGGCAAGGCGCGGGCGATTTCGCCCTTGAACTCTTCGAGCATCACCGGAAACGACACCGCGTTGGCCGGCGTTCCCTGACGGGATTTCTGCAGATTGCGCAAGGTTTGTGACATGGCTTTCTCCAAGGAAGAAAGGCGGAGACACCATGCCGCCCGGAGCGGGGACTGGTTCCCCGCCGGGGTGGATGAACGACTGGAAATGGCCGCTCAGGCGGCGTCGAACGCGAAGGCTTCGGCGTTGGCGGCCCAGCGTGGCAGGGAGATCAGTTCGACCTCCCCCGCCGGCTGGTACGCCGGCCAGCTGCCGGACTCCTGGCACCACTGCAGCAACTGCAGCGCGGCCTGGTACTTTCTGCGACCGACCTCGATGATTTCCGGGTCGGCCCGATACACGGCGACGGCATGCGGTGGCTCCTTCTCGACGGCGACGAAGAGGAAGGGCAGATCCCTGCCGGTCACGTGCTTGATGCCGTCGACGTAGAACGCGGCCTGCACGTCGTAGCCGAGGTTGGCGATGGCACGGGAGAAGCCCCGGCTGCTGGCATCGAGACAGCTCTTGAGATCGACGATGGCCGTCTCGTTGAACCAGTCGGGACGACACCGGCAGGCGATGCCGGTGGCGGCATCGGTCCAGAAGGCCGACAGCTCGGCTTCTCCCTGCTCGAGCAGTCTGGCCGCGCCCTGGTGGGCGAGCACGGCAGCGCGCATCCGGCTCAGGGTCGCCCGATCCTCGGGGGTGATCACCGTCTTGCCCTGATTGGCCTCCTCGAACCGGGCAGCCGCTTCCTTGCCTTCCTTGGTCCGCCGATCGAACTTCTCGGCCACCACGAATTCCTCGGTAAAGCGATCCGGCTCGAGGACGTACGCGTGAACCGCGCTACCAAACGCCATCGCCAATGTCGGCGGCGGCGGATGGTCGAGGGTTTCGCGCAGATGCGCGGGACTCTTGAGCATCCGGAGGATGCCGGAGTGTCCGATCGACTGATCGGCGTGGTACTGCTTGGCCGGCATGTGCAGCAGGCCGGGATGTCTCGGATGCATGGTGCCTCCAGAAGAAGAGGCCGGAGTCACCTGCCCCTGCCGGGGAAAGCGTCCCCGGCAGGGTGGATGAACTGCTGCTTGTTTCGTGCGGCCAGCTACCGCAGCTTGCTCGGGCGCATGGGAATCCACGGCGCTCGCTCAAAGGCTGCTTTCCGGAAGGCGCTCGACGAACGCGCTCGGGAAAGCCCCGGCGAGCCGGGGCGGGGTTCAGGTTGCTGTTCGTCCCTGCTGCGAAAGGGCCAGTCCCCTGCGCAGCAGCTTGCGGGTTTCCGGATCGGTGCGGCCGGCCTGGAGTCTCTGGTGGAGATCACAGGCCGGAGCGATCGGCAGCGCCCTGAAGAGACGAACGAGCATGGGGTTGGACTTGACGATTTCGTCCAGTGCGGGATCGAGCGCCATGGTCAGAGCCCCAGAGCCCGGACGATCGGACGGCTGAGGATCCAGCCGGAGATGCAACAAGCAACAAGAACGAGTGTCATGAGATGCCTCCAGAAAAAAAGAGGGGGCAACCTCCCCGGCAACGGGGACGATGCCCCCGCACGGGGATGAGAGGTCAGGCGATGACTTCGAACGACGCATCGCCCTTCTTTGCCGGACCGGGGTCAGTCCGACTCCGGCGCTGACAGGCCGGCCGGTGGTACGGCTGCCAGTCGGTCGTGTTCTCCTGCACCGGCTCTGGGGTGACCGTCGGTCCGGGCTTCTGGAGAAGCCAGTCCTGGAAGATCTGCACCACCCAGCGGAGAAAGGAGAGAACCAGATGCAACCCCGCCAAGAGGGCGAGAACGAGAATGACGCGCTCCATCAGCAGCACTCCTGCAGTGGGATGGGGGTCTGCTCCCGGCCGGGGAGACGGACCACCCGGTGGGTGAAAGAAGTCATGCGCGGATCAGAACGGCTCGATCGGCGCGACTTCGTCGAACGTCGGTGTGGTTAGCGCATCGGCTGGCGTACTCGGGGTCCGACGCTGGGCCTGACCTGCTGGGGCATCGTTCGCGGACGGGCGAGCGCCGAGCATCTGCATTTCGCTGGCGATGATCTCGATGGTGTAGCGGTCCTGACCCGCCTGGTCCTGCCATTTGCGGGTCTGGATGCGCCCCTCGATGTAGATCGGCGCGCCCTTCCGGAGATACTCGCCAACGACTTCGGCCAGGCGGCCGAAGAAGATCACCCGGTGCCATTCGGTGGTTTCCCTGCGCGTACCGGTGGACTTGTCGCGGCTGGTCTCGGTCGTGGCGAGCCGGATCGTGGCGATCGTCTCGCGGTTCGGGGTCGTGCGAAGCTCGGGATCGGCGCCAAGATGGCCGATGAGCGTGACTCGGTTCAACGAGGGCATGGTGCCTCCTGATCATGAAGGCAGGGATGCCGCCGTGTCCTGACGGGGCGACCCCGCCGGGGTTGGGAGAAGATGCTGTTTGTGAAGAAGGCCAGCTACCTTCACTTCGATCGGCCTAAGCGGAACGAGAGATGGCTGATTCTGTGTCGTCGTCGGCATCGCCGGAGGACGAAAAGCACCGCTTGGGATCGCATTTCGAAGATCGCCGCCGCGACGCGATCGCTACGCTGCGGTTGGGCAACCCCACCGGAGACACGCCATGGTGCAGAGGCAGCGCAGCGCATCGACGCAGATTCCGTCGGTCAGACCGGACAACAGCCGGCCATTCCTGACGCAGAAGGTCGTGCTGAGTTCGCTGCATGCGCAGCAGGTCTTCGACCGCGGCTACGAGATGTGCGCGAACGCGCTGTTCTCGCTGAGCGTGGTGCTGCGCTTCATTGGTTCGGAAGCGCAGGCGCAGGAAGTCGACGCCCTCGTCGATGCGTTGATCGACCAAGGACTGGGAGATCTGCGCCAGGAATCCCGGCGGCTCCGGGAAGTCGCCGAGAGCAACGGGATCGAAGCCACCATTGGCTACACCAGTGCCAAGACGGTGGAGGTGCAGATCACCTCGCCACGGGCAATCCGGTACCTGGCGATCATCGGCGAGTTCGACGGCATGCTGGCCCTGATGGATGCGCTCTGGCTGTCATCCGTCGTCACGGACAGCCAGTACGCGCGCGGGGTGTACGATTGGAAGCGGCGGATTCTCAGACTGGCGGGGCAGATCCGGCAGATCGCGAGTCGGGCGGTGCTGGCGGCGCGGAGGAAGGAGGCGGGGGAGACGGGTGGTGCGGGCGCGGATGCTCCAGTCGTGGAGAATGGTGATGTGGCGGCGAAAACTGCCAACGACAACCGAGAACCCTCCGAA
>NZ_JAEUOL010000190.1 GCF_016789985.1 Accumulibacter sp. | reverse complement strand
GAAACACCTTGCACGACCCCCCGCGCAGCACACAGTGAGCGCGCTCACCGCAGCGCGGACAGGAAAACCCTTTCGGCCACCGCGCCGCCTCCAAAGCGGCGGCGCACTGCGACTCGCTTCCAAAGCGTTGGGTGAACTCCAGCATCGACAAACCGGGTTGAAACTGAATTCGATTCATGGCCATGGCGGTGCTCCCTGTGGTGACAGAGTGCAGGATAAGCCTCGCCGGGCTCACCCAGCGCGCCCGGCTGACGATCATTGCTAATCAGGAATCGGCATGTCGGCAGGAGGTGTGCGGGCCGACACGTGCTCCGGGTTTTTCCGTCGGGTCGCTGGGCCGGTCCGGCAGGGCGGCGACGGAGACGACATCATGCGGCATTGGCGTGCCGCAGGTTGCGAGTATGTCCAGTCCGCGCCGGCCTTGTCAAACGTCATGGCCGGCAGATGCGCCCTGCTTGCCGTTTCGAGGAGAAGGGCTCCGCTAGGGGGTTCTCCCCTTGGGCCTGCCAATGGCTCAGGTGTGGATGGTTTCGTCCAGCGTGATATCCACCATCAGGTCGTTCGACAGATTTTCCAGGTCACTGGTCAGTTCGCGCACATCGAGCGCTGGCGAGGCGGTCAGCTCGGCGCTGGCGTGGAACAGGATGCCGGCGGACATCGGAGCGCTGGCCGTGTAGGTGCTGAGGTCCTCGACGTTGATGGCGTGCCGGGCAAGCACCTGCGAGACCTCGCGCACGATGCCGATGCGGTCGTGTCCGACCAGCGAGAGCTTCAGCCGCCGGCTGGCGCTTCGGGTTTGCGGTGCGTGCGAGATCTCCGCAGTGATGCGCAGACCCGGCAGCACGGCGAGTGCCTCCTGCAGCGCGGTGAGCCGCACCTCGGGGAGGCTGACGCAGACAATGCCGGCGAACTTGCCGGACAGATTGGACATCGACGATTCCAGCCAGTTGCCCTGGTGTTGGCTGATGGCTGCGGCAAGTTGTTCGACAAGACCGGGACGATCATCTCCGATCACGGTCAGGACGAGGGAAACGCTCATGACGGACTCCTGGCAAGGTGAAGCATCATTTTACCCTTTGCCGTCAGGGTGCCCGGTCACAGTTTGATCATCCAGGCACACACCCAAGCCGCTGCAACGATACCGCCGGGAGTGGGAGTGTTCCGAAAGCATTCGCTGCAACCTCGACCTGACTGGTGCGGGGAGCAAACGGCGAACGGGCGCTGCCGCAAGCGGCGCCGGACGGGCCGCGCGGAGAGGGGCATCATGTCTGTCCGGCATGGCGGGCTGTGCCTCACCCGCTTGCATGCCGGCGCTTCTGTGCTAGATTGCAGGCTCTTTTCTTGCCTGCTCCACGGAGCTCGGCAATCAGATGAGGTGCGCCGGGCAGTGGTCGGTGTGCGTGCCTTGCAGAAGGAGTCCCCCGATGAATGCAACCCCTGACCCCGATCACGCACTGGAGAAACGACTGGCCGCCCGCTTGCTCGACGTTTTGATCCGGGCCGGGCTGATCCTCGCGCTGGTCATGCTGTGCTACCGGATCTTCTCCCCCTTTCTGACCCTGATGTTGTGGGCGCTGATTCTGGCGGTGACGATCTACCCGCTCCATCAGATGCTGGCCAGCAAGATCGGTGGCCGGCAGGGACTGGCGGCGACCCTGCTGGTGCTGATGGGCATCATGCTGATCGTGGTGCCGACGGCGCTGCTGGTCGGTTCGCTGGGCGACTCGATCCAGGATCTGGTCCATAACGTGAAGCAGAATGCGCTGCAGGTGCCCCCGCCGTCGCCGGGCGTCGCCGAATGGCCGATTGTCGGCAAGAAGGTGCATGGCTTCTGGGCGCGGGCCCATGCCGATCTGCCGGCGGTGGTGCGCAGCATGCAGCCGAAGATCGGCGAGCTGGCCAAGGATGGCCTGGGCATGGTCGCCGGCATCGGCGGCGGACTGCTGCAGTTCCTGTGCTCCTTCATCGTCGCCGGAATCATCATGGCCTTCGGCGAGTCGGGGGCCAGGGCGATGCTGGCAATCTTCGAGCGTATCGCCGGCACGGCGCGCGGCAAAGAGTTCACCATGCTGTCCACCGCGACCATTCGCGCCGTCGCCTCGGGGGTCATCGGAGTAGCCTGCATCCAGGCGCTACTCATCGGCCTGGCGCTGCTCATTGCCGACATTCCGTGGGCCGGCGTGCTGTCGCTGATCGTGCTGGTGCTGGGAGTTGCCCAGCTTCCGGCGCTGCTGGTCACCTTGCCGGCGATCGGCTACATCTGGACCAGCGGCGACTACGGTGGCGTCCCGGCCATCGCCTATACGGTTCTGCTGATCGTCAGCGGGTTCTCCGACAACGTGCTGAAGCCGCTGATGCTCGGGCGCGGCGTCGATGCACCGATGCCGGTGATTCTGCTCGGGGCGCTCGGCGGGATGGCAACCAGCGGCATCCTCGGCATGTTCGTCGGCGCGACCCTGCTGGCTCTGGGTTACCAGATCTTCATGCGCTGGGTGGCCGAGAATCCGGAGGCCAGTCCGGAGAAGGCGGAGCGTGATTCGCCCGCCTGAGTCGATGCGCCGCCATCTGCCGGGCTGGCCGGGTATGTCGCCGGTGGTCCTGGCGGGGGCGCTGCTGCTCGGTGCCTGCACGGCGGTCGGCCCCAACTTCAGACGCCCCGAAGTGCCCTGGCTGGCCGCCTGGTCGGGTGGCTCGCTCGAGCCGCTGGCGGTGGAGCAGCGCGGCAAGGCGGGAACGCGGAGCGACGAGTGGTGGCGCAACTTCGACGATTCCGTGCTCGATCGCCTGATTGCCGAAGCGCAGCGCGTCAATCCGAACGTACGCACGGCCGGGATGCGCATCCTCGAAGCACGTGCCCAACTCCTGATCGCCGGCAGCACGCTCTATCCGCAGCAACAGCAGCTCAGCGGCAAGGTGTTGCGTACCGGCGAGGAGCGCTCGGTGGGGAGCGACACCGCCTTCACGGCGTACAGCGCCGGCTTGACGGTCGGCTGGGAACTCGACTTCTGGGGCAGGTTCCGGCGCAGTATCGAGGCAGCGGATGCCAACTACTTCGCCACCATCGCCCAGTATGACGATCTGCAGGTGCTGATGGCGGCGCAGGTGGCGACCTTCTATGCGTCGATTCGGACCATCGAACTGCGGCTCAGGATCGCCCACGAGAACGCGGCGCTGCAAAAACGCAGCCTCGAGATCACCGAGCGCCTGTTCAAGCATGGCAACGACTCGGAACTCGACGTGCAACAGGCCAAAGCCCAGTACCTGAGCACCCTGGCGACCATCCCGCAGCTCGCGGGCAGCCTGCGCCAGACGCAGAACGCGCTTGGCGCGCTGCTTGCCCGGCCACCCGGACCGTTGCCGGAAATGGCCACGGGCCCGGATCGCATTCCGCAAGCGGAGCTGGCGATCATCGTGGATCTGCCGGCGGAATTGCTGCGCCGCCGTCCTGACGTCCGCGCGGCCGAGATGCAACTGGCCGCTCAATCGGCGCTGATCGGGGTCAGCCTGGCCGACCTCTATCCATCGATTGCGCTGCTCGGCTCGCTCGGACTGTCGTCCACTTCGCTCTCCGGCGCGCCGCGGATTCTTGCCTGGGGCGTTGGCCCCAGCCTGGTCTGGAACGTCTTCGACCACGGCCGGCTGAGCGGCGAGGTGCTGGCGCAGGACGCCCGCTTCCAGCAGTTGTACGAACAGTATCAGGGGACCGTGTTGCAGGCGGCGCGTGAGGTCGACGACGCGGCGGTGGGTTTTGCCAGGAACCGCGAACAGATCGGCATACTGGAGGAAGCGGTGAAGGCGGCGCGGCGTTCGCTGGAGATTGCCAGCATTCAGTATCGTGAAGGCCTGGCCAGTTTCGAGCGCGTGCTCGACTCGCAGCGCACCCTGTTCAGCCAGCAGGAGCGGCAGGTGTCCAACCTGGGCAATGTCGCGCAAAGCCTGATCGGCCTCTACAAGGCGATGGGTGGTGGCTGGCAGGCGGGACGTCAGCGTCCCCTGGTCGACGACGCGACCCGTGAAACCATGGGTGAGCGCAGTGACTGGAAGGACCTGCTGCAAGTGCCGCTGCCGGCGGCCGAGGCCGGCCCCCAACTGATCAAGCCGAGGACGGAAGAGCCATGAGTCAACAACCCGAAGAGCAGGACGCAGTGCCAGGAGTGGTAGGGGAAACCCTCTCAGCACAGCCAGGGAAGGGCACTCGCATCGGCGCGACCGTCGTCCTGACGCTGATCTTCGTCAGCCTGCTCTGGTATTTTGCGGCCGACCGCCTCACTCCGTACACTTCCCAGGCGCGAGTCCAGGCCTTTGTCGTACCGGTGGCCGCCGAGGTGGCGGGCAAGGTGCTGGCGGTGCACGTCAAGAACAACGATCAGGTGCAGCGCGGACAGCCGCTGTTCGATATCGACCCCAGCCAATACCGGATCGCGCTGCAACGCAGCCGCTCGGATTACGAGTCGGTGCGCCGTTCGGTCAACGCCTCGGCGGCCACCGTGGAATCGGCCCGTGCCGCACTGCAGGCGGCGCAGGCCAATCACGTCAAGGCCGACCAGGATGCGGCAAGGCAGGAGCGGCTGTATGCCGAAGATCCCGGCACCATTTCCGTGCGCCGTCTGGAGGTGGCGCAGTCCACGCGGATCGAGGCACGCAGCCGGGAGAAGGCGGCTGAGGCCGACTTGCGCAAGGCGCAGGAGGCGGCCGGGGAGAGCGGTGACAACAACGCCCAATTGCTCAGCGCCCGCGCCGCGATCGAGAAGGCCGAACTCGATCTGTCGCGTACGCGTGTGCTTGCCCCGGCACGCGGCCTGGTCACCGACCTGCGCACCGACGTCGGCCATTTCACCCAGGCCGGTGCACCGGCGATGACCCTGATTGCGATCCACGACCTGTGGATCAACGCCGACATGACCGAAAACAACCTCGGCAACATCGACCCGGGCGACGAGGTGGCGATCGTCCTCGATGTGCTGCCCGGCGAAGTGTTGAAAGGCCGGGTGCGCAGCGTTGGCAGCGGCGTCAGTTCGGGGCAGCAGACCCAGGCCGGCAGCCTGCCGACGATCCAGAACAGCCGCGACTGGCTGCGTCAGGCGCAGCGTTTCCCGGTGGCGGTCGAGTTCGAGGCATCCGAACGCGAGCGCTTGCAGCGCGTGCGCATCGGCGGGCAGGCCGAGGTGATGGTCTACACCGGCGACCATACCCTGATGAACCTGCTCGGCGCCGCTTACCTGCGGTTGATGAGCCTGTTCTCCTATCTCTACTGAGCGGTCGCCGATGAACCGGGCGGACAAGGCGGTACTCCGACTGGCCATCGGATTGGGACTCGCCGTCCTGATTGCCTACGGTGGCTTGGCGCTGTCGATGCCCTACCTGGTTCTCCTGGTGGTCGTCATGGTGCTCTGCAAGCCGGGTCCGCCGATCCCGCTGGCCAAGGCGGCTATCATTGCGTTGCTGCTGGCGGTGTTGCTGGTGGCAGGGGTGCTGATGGTTCCCCTGCTCGAGAACTACCCGCTGAGCGGTGTGGTGCTGACCGGTGCCATCCTCTATGCGCTGTTCTTCCTGGGCATGCGCAGCGGCAACCCGCTGACCGTGTTGCTGGTGGTGACCTTCACCCTGATCCCGGTGGCCGGGGTGGCGGAGCAGGCACTGGTGACGCTGATCAGCCTGACCATGGCGCTTGGGATCGGGGTTGGCGGTTTGGTCAGCAGTATTTCGCATGCCTTTTTTCCGGATCATGAGCGGTCGGGCAACAAGGAAGCAAAGACACCCGGTGCGAGTCGCGAGACGGCTGGCTGGATCGCCCTGCGCGGCACGCTGGTCGTCCTGCCGGTATTCGTCCTGGCACTGACCGACCCTTCTTTCTATCTGGCGGCGATCATGAACACGGTGACGCTGGGTCAGCAGGCGTGCTCCACGGACACCGGTTCGGCCGGTCGGGAACTGGTCGGCTCGACCTTGATGGGAGCCTTGATGGCCATCGTCGTCTGGTTCGGTCTGTCGCTCTGGCCGAGCCTCTGGATGTTGATGTTGTGGATGATGGCGGCTGCCTTCTGGGTCGGCGCGCGCCTCTTCGCGGTGAAGGCCACGGCGTTCCCGCCGACCTTCTGGAAGACGTCCTTGACCACCATGCTGGTCCTTCTCGGGCCGGCCATCGAGGACAGTGCCAGCGGCACCGGCGTGTTCGTCGCGTCGATCAGCCGCATCGGCCTTTATGTCGGGGTGGCCCTCTACGCCTGGGTGACCGTCTGGGCGCTCGAACGTTGGCGCGCTTCGCGGAGCGAGGCGCTGTTCTTCAACCGTGGCTGAGGAAGGGACACGGCATGATCGCGATAAATCTGGCAATCGGCCTGCTGCTCATGATGCTGTGTCTGGTGCTGCAGGTCACCTTCACTTTCTGGAGCGTCCGTTACTCGCTGCGGCCGCTGGCTGAAGAACCGTCGGGTGATGGGCCATGGAGCGGCATTCGCGTCCTGTTGATCGCGATGACGGTCATGATGCTGGGCAACTTTATCCAGATCATGCTCTGGGGTGCATTGTTCCTCTGGCTTGCGGAGTTCAGCGAGTTCTATGAGGCGGTTTACCATTCGGCAGTCAACTTCACTTCGCTGGGCTATGGCGACGTGGTCATGAGCAAGGAGCGCAAACTCCTGGGGCCTCTCGAGTCGCTCAACGGCATTGTCATGCTCGGCATGAGCGGGGCGGCCCTGCTGGCCATATTGCAGCACCTGATCAAGACGCAGCGTCCGGCCGGCGGCGAACCTGCCAAGTTCCGATGACCGAAGCTTTCAACGCCAAAGCCCTGCTTGCCGGCCTCACCGAGTTGCCTGGCGTGTACCGGATGCTCGACGCTGCCGGACAGGTACTCTATGTCGGCAAGGCCAAGAATCTCCGCAAACGGGTGGCTTCCTACTTCCGGGAGCGGCATCCGAGCCCGCGCATCGGACTGATGGTGACGCAGATCGCCAGCGTCGAAACGACGGTGACGCGCTCCGAGGCGGAAGCGCTACTGCTCGAAAACAATCTGATCAAGAGTCTTGCTCCGCGTTACAACATCCTGTTTCGCGACGACAAGTCCTATCCATACATCGTCCTGACGCACGACAGCTATCCGCGGCTGGCTTTCTTCCGCGGCGCCACGGACCGGCGAGCTGACTACTTTGGCCCCTTTCCGTCGTCGGTTGCGGTACGCGAGAGCATCCATCTGTTGCAGAAGATGTTTCGTTTGCGCACCTGCGAGAACTCGGTGTTCAATAACCGTTCGCGGCCCTGCCTGCTCTACCAGATCAGGCGCTGTTCCGGACCCTGCGTTGGACTGATCGAGGCGGAGCGCTACGCCGAGGACGTCAGGCTGGCGACGATGTTCCTGCAGGGCCGACAGCAGGATGTCATCGGCAGCCTCTCGCAAGCCATGGACGAGGCGGCGGCGCGACTCGCCTTCGAGCAGGCGGCGGTCTATCGCGACCAGATCCAGTCCTTGCGGCAGGTGCAGGAAAAGCAATATGTCGAGAGTGGCAAGGCAGGCGACGTCGACATCGTTGCGGCGGTCGAGGAGGGCGGTCTGGTGTGCGTGAACCTGGCGATGGTCCGCGGCGGCCGGCATCTCGGCGACCGGCCGCAGTTTCCGGCCAATGCGGCCGATTCATCACCACTCGAGGTACTGATTGCCTTCCTCTGCCAGCACTATCTCGCTCACCCGATTCCGCCGCGCATCCTGCTCAACCAGCCGCTGCCCGATGGCGAGGTGGGACGGGCCCTGAGCAGTATGGCTGCTCTGCCGGTGCGGCTTGGCGAGGCCCGGTTCACGCTGCAGCGCGTCTGGGTCGAGATGGCCGAGCAGAACGCCCGACTGGCGATCACCGCACGGCGCACCGCATTCTCGCGGCAGGAGGAGCGGCTGGAGGCCCTCCGCTGCAGGCTCGCCCTCGACCTCGAGGAAGGCCAGGAGGCGCGCATCGAATGTTTCGACATCAGCCATACCCAAGGCGAGGCGACGGTGGCGGCATGCGTCGTCTATCAGGGGAGCGGGATGCGCCGTTCGGAGTACCGCCGGTTCAACATTGCCGACATTCAGCCGGGAGACGATTGCGCGGCCATCAGGCAGGCGGTACAGCGCCGCTACGAAAAGCTGTCGGCTGGCGAAGGGGTGCTCCCCAGCCTGGTGCTGATCGACGGAGGCAGTGGCCAGGTGAACGCGGCAGCTTCGGTTCTGGAGGAACTTGGTCTGCTGCACTTGCCGCTGCTTGGCGTCGCCAAGGGAGAGGCGCGCAAACCCGGGCTGGAGAACCTGGTGTTCGCCGATGGTCGCGAGCCGTTACAATTGTCTCCCGAAGATCCGGCACTACATCTGATTCAGGAGGTTCGCGACGAGGCGCACCGTTTTGCGGTGGCCGGACATCGTGCCCGGCGTGGCAAGGCCGGCCGGAGTTCCCGTCTGGAAGAGATCAGCGGTATCGGACCGCAGCGGCGCAAGGCGCTGATCGCGCGCTTCGGCGGTTTGCAGGGAATTTCGGATGCCGGGGTTGACCAACTGGCAGCAGTCCCCGGAATCAGCCGGGAACTGGCCGAGAAAATCTATACGGCTTTGCATTGATGCCACTGAACATACCTATTCTCCTGACCTGGCTGCGGATCATCCTGATTCCCCTGCTGATCGCCGTGTACTACCTGCCGGACTCGTGGCTGCAGTTCGTCGGCCGCGACCTGGCCGCCACGCTGATCTTCGTAGTGGCTGCCGTGACCGACTGGCTGGACGGCTATCTCGCGCGGCGCTGGCGGCAGACTTCGGCCTTCGGCGCCTTTCTCGATCCGGTCGCCGACAAGTTGATGGTCGCCGCAGCGCTGATCGTCCTCGTTCAGCTCGGTCGGCTCGACGCCATCCTGGCCATGATCATCATCGGCCGCGAGATCACGATTTCCGCCTTGCGCGAGTGGATGGCGCGTATTGGCGCGCACCGCAGTGTGGCCGTATCGATGATCGGCAAGATCAAGACGACGGCGCAGATGGTCGCCATCCCGCTGCTGCTCTTTTACGCTCCGCTGCACGGCATCGACCTCTTCGAGGTCGGCACCTGGCTGATCTACGTGGCCGCCGTGCTCACCTTGTGGTCGATGGGCTACTACATGCGTATGGCGTGGCCGCACCTGATCGAGGAGGACCGTCAGCGGTAGCGCTGGGCAAGTGGCGGCGTGGGCTGGACTGGGCGCCGGAAGAATGCGTTGACAGCACCGGGCAGGTCTTTATAATGCGCACTCGCTTCACGCGGGAATAGCTCAGTTGGTAGAGCGATACCTTGCCAAGGTATAGGTCGAGAGTTCGAGACTCTTTTCCCGCTCCAAGTTCTCCGTAGTCCAGGCTGGCGTCTCCGGGTCAGCTACAGCACCTATCTTCAGGTAGGCACGGCGCGATAGCAAAGCGGTTATGCACCGGATTGCAAATCCGTGTAGGTGGGTTCGACTCCCGCTCGCGCCTCAAAGAAATCTCATTAGAATCAATCGGATGCAATCTAGTCGATCGGCTCAATCGGCTTGGTTGGGCGGCTCAAACCGGCCAGAACCCGGTTCATGCTACCTCAAAATGGTAGCAGCGCTACCCAACAACGGATCGTGCAGGGCGTGTAGGCGAGTAGAATCGCTCCCATGGCGTCCATTCAACAACGTGGCGAGCGGTTCCAACTGCGCGTGAAGCACAAGCTGCTCCCGCGCCCTTTCTTCTTCACCTTCGACACCGAGGACGAAGCGCGGAGTTACGGCAGCCAGCTCGAAGCACTCCTCAAACGGTCGATCGTTCCTCAGGAGTTGCTGACGAAGCCAGAGCGTGCCGACGATCCCCTGCTCACTCGTGTTGCAAGCGACTACTCCGCACAATTCCCGGTGACCCGTTCCGACAGCGCTCTGCTTTCCGTCGTGCTATTGGAAATTGTCGGCGTCCGCCTGTCCGGTGTCACATATCGATGGGTCGAGCAGTACGTGAGCGAACTCAAGCGCAAGCGCAACTTGGCCCCAGGAACCATTCGCAAGCGGATCGGCCTGCTGGGTCGCGTTTTCGACTGGCATTCCAGGCGCGTACATTCGTCGGGCGCGGCCATAGCGAATCCGTTCCGTCTGTTGCCTGCCGGCTACAGCACCTACTCGCGGGAGGACTCATCCCTTGTCACGCCAAAGCAGGATATCGAGCGGGATCGCAGGTTGTCTAGGGAAGAGGCCGAGAGAGTTCTGGCTGCCCTGGATGGACGAAAACGACGCGACCGCGAGCGCCAATTCACTGACGACACTGCATTCTGTTTGCTATACGGGCTGATCGTTGATACCGGGCTGCGTCTCTTCGAGGCGTATCGCCTGACTGTAGAACGGATCGACTTTCAGTACAACGTGATCCGCGTCGAGGGTAGCAAGGGCGCACGGGGTGCACGCAAGCCACGCGTGGTACCGATCAAGGTGGCCTTGCGTCAACCCCTGCGCAGTTGGTGCGAGGGTCGGTCCGGGTTGGTTTTTCCGTACTGGGATGGTACGGAGCAGGGCAGGGCTGGGGCTACCAATCGGCTATCACAGCGCTTTCGTGGGCTCTTCGCGTATGCGGGCGTGGAGGACTTTACCGAGCACGATTTGCGGCACGAGGCGGCATGCCGGTGGTTCGAGCTGCGCCATCAGGATGGACGATGGGTGTTCAGCGACACGGAGATCTGCCGTATCATGGGGTGGACGGATCCGCGCATGGCGCTGCGCTACGCCAGTTTGCGCGGCGAGGATCTGTCGTCACGGCTGGGTTAGTTGGGTCTCAACACGATGGCAGCGCTGGCGGCCGTTTCTTCGCAACTCTGGATGCGTCGACTGTAGCGGCCACTGGCACTAGTCTGTCCCGTGTTCGCCGTTCGTTCGCCTGCTCAATGGCGATCTCGTTCAGCCGGGAGAACAGAGCGTCAGCGGGAGCTATCCAGGCTTTGCCAAACTTGACGCCGGGGAGGTTGCCGCTTGCTAGCTGACTGGCAGCCTGTTCTTCAGAGCAGCGGAGCAACTCCGCGATTTGCCTCAGGTCGAGGATATGTTCTTCGGATGTCATGGTTTTTTCAGTGTGTCAAGCTGTGCTTTCAGCTGAGTCTTGGTTCAGCCAGATAGACCTTGGCGGCGTGAATTTGCGAGGGACTGCCAGACAACCATCCAAGGCTGGCCATGCCTGCGAGGTCGTGGGACGCGGCCATCCTGTGCTGACGGACACCGACTGTTGCGTGGCAGCCTCCCACTGCCGGACGAGCGGTGGTTCTTGTGCCTCTTGTCGCAGCCATCCGTGTCCTTGTGGAATCTCCGGCGGCGCCGACGCCACTTCAGAACCTGCTTGTCGTCAAGGATCGGGTGGAGCATTTCGAGGTTGCCGTTGGAACGTAACTTGTAGCCGACGCCGCTTTCCAATTGGTCACCCTCGTGACTGTAGTCATTACGGCCCAAATTCCAGATTCCGTTGATCTGCATCTCGCTGACTTTCCATACAGACGTCGTGATCACTGGAGCCAGAGAGGAGAATCAGAACTACCTCGCCTTCGGCGTCGAAGCGATCGTGTTGGTCTCGGCGCCCCACCCAATCCTGATCACGGCCCTGATGGCATACGGACTGGTGACGTGCTCGACGTCGCGGTCGTGGAATGTGTTGCCGTCGATCTAATCCCTTTCGGAGGGTTCTCGGTTGTCGTTGGCAGTTT
>NZ_JAEUOL010000146.1 GCF_016789985.1 Accumulibacter sp. | reverse complement strand
AAGCGGATCCGGCGACGCATCCGCTTCAGGATCAAGCGCCAGCCGACGACGGTCGGCCTGCAGCAACCCCGCTAGGTTGGTCGGCCCGACCAACCGCTGAGCGTCTCGCAATCGACCCGGCTCAGGCCGGCTGGTCGGAATCCGGGTTGCTGACCAACGCCGGCGATGGTGGCGTTGGTCAGGTAATAACCGGGGTTGAAGATACGCTGCACCACCGGCCACATCGTCAACCCCGGCCAGAGTCGGGATTGGCAAGTCACTTCGACGACGGTCTCATCGCACGACGACAGCCTGCCTCCGGTGCCGCTTGACAACCGGGCCCGTCCCTGTGGGCCGGCATGGGCACGCGTCACGGCAATGCCGAAGGATCCCCCTGGCGACAGCGAACGGACCCGTAAGCCGAGACCGCCGCCGATCGAGCAAGCAAGGGTGCTGGTGCGGTCGTCGGTAAAGCCATGACGACAGACGTCGATCAGCGCCCCGGACTCCCCGTCCAAGCTCTAGTCAATGACACATAATAGACTGTTTCTAAACGCTCTTGTCGATCGTCACGGGGGACTCACGGCTTGCGGTATACTGCTGCTGACGCCGCTGCTTCCCGATACTTGGCGGCCTTCGTTCCCAACGCTTCACTTCCCCAGGAATCCATCATGTTGCAGAGATCTGCCTCTTTCCCTGGAATTCAGGGTCCCATCGTCACCATCGTCATGGACGGCTACGGTATCGCCAAGTCGGAAGTCGGCAGTGCCATCGCTGCGGCCAGAAAGCCGACCCTCGACCGTCTTCTTGCCAGGTACCCGAACATCGTCTTGCGCGCCCACGGCACCGCCGTCGGCATGCCTTCTGACGAAGACATGGGCAACTCCGAGGTCGGTCACAATGCCATCGGCGCCGGCCAGGTGTACAGCCAAGGCGCCGCCCTGGTCGCCGATGCCATTGCCACCGGCTCGATCTGGCAGGGCGCCGCCTGGCAGCAGATCGTCGCCGGCGCCAAGGCGGGCCGTGGCATCATTCACTTCATCGGTCTGTTCTCCGATGGCAATGTGCACAGTCACATCGATCACCTGCGGGCCATGATTCTGCGTGCCAGGGAAGAAGGCGTACCGGCAGTGCGTGTTCATATCCTGCTCGATGGACGCGACGTTCCCGAAACCAGCGCACTGGACTACGTGCTACCCTTCGAAGCCTTCCTGACGGAAACCAGCGGCAACGGCTTTGACGCACGCATCGCCTCGGGTGGCGGCCGGATGAACATCACCATGGACCGCTACGAAGCCAACTGGAGGATGGTCGAGAAAGGCTGGCAAACCCACGTGCTCGGCGATGGCACACAATACGACAGTGCTTCGGCAGCAATCAAGGCACTGCGCGTCCAGTACCCGGGAACGATCGACCAGGATCTGCCGCCCTTCGTGATCGCCAGTGACGGTCGCGCCGTCGGCACCATAGAGGACGGTGACTCGGTCGTGTTTTTCAACTTCCGCGGCGACCGCGCGATCGAAATCACTCGCGCCTTCGAGGAAACCAGCTTTGACAAGTTCGACCGCATCCGTGTACCACGGGTCACCTATGCCGGAATGCTGCAATACGACGGTGACCTCAAACTTCCCCGGCGCTTCCTGGTCGATCCGCCAGCCATCCTGGACACCATGGGCGAGTGGTTCGCCAAGTCCGGCATCACCCAGTTCGCCTGCTCGGAAACACAGAAGTTCGGGCACGTGACCTATTTCTGGAACGGCAACCGCTCGAACAAGTTTGATGGGGAAACCTACCAGGAGGTGCCGAGCGACGTGGTGCCTTTCGAACAACGCCCCTGGATGAAAGCTGCGGAGATCGCCGACGCCATGATCGATGCGCTGAAGAGCGGGCAGTACAGGACCTTGCGCTGCAACTTCGCAAATGGCGACATGGTCGGTCATACCGGACACTTCCGCGCCGCGACGATGGCGATCGAAGCGCTGGACCTGCAACTGGCACGCCTTCTGCCGGTCATTGACGCGCTCGGTGGCGTGGCGCTGATCACGGCCGATCATGGCAATGCCGACGAGATGTACGAGATCGACAAGAAGACCCGGCAACCGGCTCAGAATCCCGACGGATCCTTCAAGGCCAAGACCTCGCATACGCTCAACCCGGTACCACTGATCCTCTACGACAACGTGACAGGGGGCAAGCTGGGCCTCAAACAGACTGCGACCGCCGGCCTTTCGAACATCGCCGCGACGATCACCCACCTGCTTGGGCTCGAGAAACACGCCAAGTGGGACGAGAGCCTGCTCGAACTAAAGCAGGACAAGGAAAAGTTGCCGCCATGCGCGGCGTTCACTCCCGATCAATCGGGTTCCTGATCCCGAAACAGACCGATTGATCGCCGTCAGCAAAAAGGGCGCCGCACCATCCGGCGCGGCGCCCTTGTCGCTAACGCTTACTTGTTCAGCGACTCGCCCGGGGTGACGATACCGAGAAAGCTGTCGGCCTTGAGCGCTGCACCACCGATCAGACCACCATCGATGTCCTTCTGTGCCAGCAGCCCGGCGGCGTTTTCCGGTTTCATCGAACCGCCGTACTGAATGCTGATCGACTGGGCAACATGGTCGCCATAGAGCTTGGTCAACAGTCCGCGGACGAAGGCGTGTGCCTCCTGTGCCTCTTGGTCGGTCGCCGTGACGCCCGTACCGATGGCCCACACGGGTTCGTAGGCGATCACCGTACGCAATGCCTGGTCGGCCGACAGGCCCGCATAGGCCCCGTTCACCTGCATCGTGAGCACGCCTTCAAGGCGGCCGTCCTTGCGCTCGGCAAGGGTTTCGCCGATGCAGATGATCGGCGTCATGTCGAGTGACTGCACCTTCTTGACCTTCTTGTTGACGGTTTCGTCGGTCTCGCCGAAATAGCTCCGCTGCTCCGAATGGCCGATGATGACGAAGTCAACGCCGATCTCCTTGAGCATGTCGGCACTGACCTTGCCGGTGAATGCGCCCTGGTTCTCCCAATGCACGTCCTGTGCGGCCAGCTTGACGTTGCTGCCCTTGACCACTTCGGCCACCTTGGCCAGAGCGAGGTAGGTCGGAGCGATGGCGACCACCACCTTGCTGACATCCCTGGCGGCAGTCACCACCTCGGTAGCGAGCTGCACTGACTCGGCAACCGTCTTGTTCATTTTCCAGTTGCCGGCGATAACGATCTTACGCATGGTATTCCTCGATGTTGAATTGCTGTGACGAGTTGGCAAACGACCGGTTCCCGGCATCGCCGGGGAGCGCGGTGCCTCACTTCTCGGAAAGGGCGGCAACGCCGGGCAGGATCTTGCCCTCCAGGTACTCGAGCGAAGCACCGCCACCGGTCGAGCTATGGGTCACTTTCCTGTCGGCACCGTATTTCTTGGCAGCAGTTGCGGTGTCACCACCGCCGATGACGGTGATCGCACCGGCTGCGGTGGCCTGGACGACTGCGTCGGCCATCGCCCGCGTGCCGGCCTCGAACTTCCCGAACTCGAAAACACCCGCCGGACCGTTCCAGATGATGGTCCTCGCCTTGAGGATCGCCTCGCTGAAGAGGCGCGTCGATTCGGGACCGCAGTCAAGACCCAGCCAGCCATCGGGGACGCCGTCGACATCGTTGGTGGTCCTCGTATTGGCGTTGGCGTCGAACTTGTCGGCAATCACGAAATCGACCGGCAAGAGGATTTCCTTACCCTTTTCGCGGGCTTTTTCCATCAGACCGGGCACCAGTCTGGCACCCTCCTCGTCAAACAGCGAGTTGCCGATCGGCATTGCCGAGAGTACCTTCTTGAAGGTGAAGGCCATGCCACCGCCGATGATGATCTGATCGGCCTTATCAAGCAGATTGTTGATCAGCTGGATCTTGTCGGCCACCTTGGCCCCGCCGAGGATGGCCAGCAACGGCCGCCGGGGCGATTCGAGCACCGCCGAGAAGGCATCCAGTTCCTTGTTCATCAGGTAGCCGGCTGCACGTTCGGGCAACTGCACACCGGTCATCGACGAGTGGTCACGGTGGGCCGTACCGAATGCGTCGTTGATGTAGACGTCGGCCAGCCTGGTCAGCGAAGCGCGGAAGGCTTTGACATCTTCCGGGTTGGCCTTGAGCTTGGTGATGCTGCCGTCGGCGTTGGTGACACTGGCCTTGCCTTCTTCCTCGATGTGGAAGCGAAGGTTCTCCAGCAGGATCACTTCGCCGGGCTTGATCTGCGCGCAGGCTGCCTCGACCTCGGGGCCGACACAGTCGGGCAGAAACTTCACGGGACGTCCCAGCAGACCTTCGAGCGCGCTGGCGACCGGCGCCAGACTGTATTGCGGGTTGGCTTTCCCGTCGGGACGGCCGAGATGCGACATCAGAATCACCGCAGCTCCCTTATCCAGAGCATGCTTGATCGTCGGCAGGGCGGCCTCGATACGCTTGGTATTGGTGATCGCACCGGTCACCTTGTCCTGAGGGACGTTGAAATCGACGCGAATCAGGGCGCGCTTGCCTTCGAGGGCGAGATCTTCGATGAACAGTTTGGGCATGATTTCCTCGAGAGTGAGTTGGTGTTGAGAAAAGCTGGAATCAGGATCGAAAAGGGCATGGTGTCTCCGTATTGGCAGCAAAACGACTCCCTGACAGAGTGTCTTTCAGCCACTGCGTTGAGAAAATGAAACTTGGGGGAAGGCGTTTCAACCACGCAGACGAAGTATCCTTGGCGCTGCTCCCGGAGTCAATTGTCTGTTGTCAAGGGGTAGCCACGGCTTTCAGTAATAGATTCTGAACAGGCGCTGGATCTGCTCAAACTCGTGCAGATAAGCGTTCGCCACCTCGCGACTGGTCGCCAGAACGGTCAGGTCGTGCGAGAACACCGAGGTGTTGTACCAGTTGAAACTGCCCTCGATGACCGTCCTCTCGTCGATGATGCAGTACTTGGAGTGAATCGGTGAATAGGGCACCGGATGATCCGTCTGCCCGTACACCAGACCGACCGCGACGCCCGCCGTGCGCAATCCCTGTACTGCCGGCAGCAGCGGTCGGTTCAGCTCCTCGGCCATCGAACGTTCGATGCCGACGCGCCCCTGCCGCGCCAGATGGCCATTGAGCAGGATGTGCACGTGCACGCCGCGGTTCCTGGCATGGATCAGGGCATCGATGACACTGTCTCCGTGCTCGCCCAGCAGGTTGCCGATCAGGAACAGGGTCAACTTGATCGAATGCCGGGCGCGGTGAATCTCGGCGAGAATCGCCTGATGCGGCCGGTAATAGCGGCCATCGAGCAAGGCGTGCCGGCCGTAAGTGTAGAGCAGGTTGAACGGGCTGAGCGGGTCGATGCCGTACTTCTGGTTGACCCCGCCACGCTCGCTCTGGAAAACGTTGTCGAGCAGCCGGCAGACGCCCTTCGAATGGAAGCTCATCCCCGATTCCCAGTTCGCCCACCAGCGGTCAAACGTAATGTTGAAGGAGCCGAGTATGCAGTCCTCATCATTGAAGATGATGAACTTGGTATGCATGTCGGGATCGACCTCGATCAGGTGATGATGTGGTGTGCAGAACACCCCCAGCAACTCGATCCCGGCGCGTTTCAGGCGGGCATAGTTCTCGCTGTTGGTCAGCGTCATCTTGCGCCAGTCCACGATGCACTGCACCCAGACTCCCTGTTGACTGGCATGCACCAGATGGCGCGTGAAGTCATGGTCGTCGATGCAGTCGACGCTCACCTTGATCGTGCAAAAACGATTGGGGTGCTCGTGCTTGCTGCGAATCACCTTGTCGATGTGATCGTGAATGAAGCGTTTTGGATGATAGGGATGGTGCTGCTGGCCCTTGGTGAACTTGGGAATCAGGTGCAGCGAGCCGAAATGATGGTTGTACCAATCGACATCGCTCTGCAACTGCCCGGCATTGACCTCATGCGTGCGATAGCTGTTCGGCGTTGCCCATTCCGTTGTGATTCGCCGGTACTGCGGCCGCTCGTCCCGCAACTGCGACCAGTCCATGAAAATATACTCGAGTTGCGAGGAAAGCGAGCGCTCGTCGCGATGCACCACGAAGGCGAACTTGACACAATTGGCCTGCCCGAAGCTACGCGACACGGGATGGATGTAAAAATCCCGCGTACGCCGCTTGTGATGATTCCACTGGATATCATAGGGATCGGTATCGACAATATAGGTTTCGCAAATACTGTTGTCACTATAGACCCGGAGAACCACCTTGACGTTGACCTGCACGCCAAAGGCGACGTCGAAAATGATCTTGCCCCAGCGAAGATGGAATTTCTCGTTGAAGTCGTTGCTGCGCACGAATGATCCGCCGAGGTTTCCGTGCACCGGTACGGCATAGTTCTCTGCTCTATCCATATCAAAACGAACTGCTCATCCTTTGGTGACGCCTACCCGACACGGCAGGTGTCGGGCAAGCCATGCGAACGCGCCCGCAAGTCATGTTGGCTCGAAGCTCATCAGATAGCCAATATGGTCGGACACTCTTCCGTAATCCTGCTCGGTGAATACGCTTCTGCCTGAGGTAACGCACAAAGCGCTGCCCCGACGCAGAAATATGTAGTCGATACGATCATCGTCGTCCAGGTAACGTTGCCAGCGAGCATCCCTGGTCTCGAAGACCCGGCGAAAGACCTGCGGCGAGTTGACGGCAAGATACTGGTCCTGGTATTCATCCGACTCGACCACCTGTTGGTAGCCACGCGAGCCCGCCTTGATGTTGAAATCGCCACACAGCATGCTGCCCACCACTTCGCCGACGTGCTCTTCGGTGGCCCACCGACGCAGTTTGTCGAACTGCTCGGCGAAGCCATCATCCCACCAGCTGAGATGGGAGGAGAACACGTTGATCAGACCAAAACAGGGGACCTTAATCCGCGCCATGACCACCTTGCGCGAGTGAATGCTGTAGGGATCGCTGTTGCTCGAGACATACCTCGCCTGCTGCCTCTCGATCGGGTACCTGCTGAGCACCGCGACGCCCTCGCGGTAGCGCTCAAAGCCCAGATGTGACCAGTCGGTCGCCAGATGGTAAGGCGACCTGAGCCGCTGGTTGATGATCCTCGCGGTATTCGTCTGCCAGTCGCCCTGGCCATCGTTCCATAGTTCGGCCACTTCCTGCAGGCAGACGATGTCGACCCCGAGCTCATCGATCGCCCGGGCGATCTGCGACAGCTTGTCATCCTGATCCTCTTCCTGGCAACAATGAAGATTGAGGATCATGACGGACAGCGGCCGACGCGCGACAACGTGATTTTGTCCGGAATTGTCATCGTAGCGTACCTGCCGCCCGATTTCGCAAGCAATCCGGTACTGCACGCGAAAGGCATCGCCCACCTTGAGCAACGCATCCCAGATCTTGCAGCCGTAGTGGTTTGGATTCCTTGCGTTGCTGGCAAACTCGCTGTCCCAGTAGTTCCGGCGGTAACGGGCAACCGTCTGCCGGCTCGTCTTCCAGTCGTCGGTGGTCCACTCGATGCTCACCCGGCCCGCCTTCAGCCCGCTGTTGACCGCCACAACGACCGGCAGGAGCAGCTGCTGATCGGCCAGGCGACGTGCGCACTCCACCCTCAGCAGCGGACGGTCCGGCGCCAGCAGGACCCCCGAGTCGGCCTGAATCGAAAAATTCTCGCCCTGGTGGTTATCCCAGTACTCGACACCCGCCACCCGATAGCGCAGCGCGAACTGGACGTTGCCGGGCAGCGACTGGTCAGCGGACAGAGGAAAGGTGCGGTGGGCAAACCAGTATTCCCTGGCGTTATCGATCGAACCGTGATAGGCCGCCGGCAGCTCATGCCAGACTCCGTCCTCGCCGGTCCATACGATGGTGACACTCTTGCCGAAAGCAATGTTCTCGACCTGCAGGAGAAACGACAACTCCTGCTGTGCCGCTTTTCTGCTGATGATGTTTTTCGCGTAGAGCAGACTGATCTTGTTCATTTTTCCCACGTCGAATCGGTGTTTGTGCTGGCGCCTTCCTTGACCACCAGCAGGTCCTCCATCACCAGATACTGCAGGTCGGACCCGAAGAACATGTTGAGTGCGTCGGTCGGCGAGCAGATCATCGGTTCACCGCGCCGGTTGAGCGAAGTGTTGAGCACGACACCGTTGCCGGTCAGCTTTTCGAGTTCAAGCATGAGGTCGTAATAGCGTGGATTGAACTCGCGCTGCAGCACCTGCGCGCGCGAGGTACCGTCTTCGTGCACCACCTCCGGAACACGCTCCTTCCATCCCTCGGCCACCTCGAAGGTGAAGGTCATGAACGGGGCCGGGTGTGTGCTGCCGAGCATCTGCGGCCCGACGGTGTCGAGCATGCTCGGGCAGAAAGGGCGCCAGCGCTCGCGAAACTTGATCTGTGCATTGATCCGGTCGGCAACCCCGGCGACGCTCGGACAGCCAAGGATGGAGCGCCCGCCAAGCGCGCGTGGCCCGAACTCCATCCGCCCCTGAAACCAGGCGACGGGATTTCCTGCCGCCAGCAGACGGGCGATCCAGCGCGGTACGTCGTCCAGCCGCTGCCACGCCGGTCGTGCAGGGTGGCGCGCACAGGCGGCGGCAACGTCCTCGTTGCTGTATGCCGGCCCGAGGTAGACATGCTCCATTCTCTCGACCGCAACGCCTCGCTGCACCGACACGTAGGCCGCAGCACCGACCGCCGTACCGGCGTCGCCCGATGCCGGCTGGACGAAGAGCTGGCGCACATCCGGACGGGCAATGATCTTCTGGTTGAGCTTGACGTTCAGTGCCCCCCCCCCGGAAAAGGCGAGGTGCCCGGTTTCCCGCAGGATGTCGCCAAGGTAGTGCTCGAGCATCCGCAACGACAGGTCCTCGAACAGCCGTTGCATGCTCGCCGCGTAGTGGATGTAGGGATCATCGGCCACGTCGCCCGAACGCCGCGGTCCCAACCACTCGACCAACTTCGGCGAGAAATAGTAACCCTTGCCGTTCTCCTTGTAGCGGCGGAAGCCGATCACGTTGGCGTAATCGGTATTGATCCTGAGTTCGCCGTTTTCGAAACTGGCCAGCCGCGAGAAATCATAGCGGTCGGCGTCACCGTAGGGCGCCATGCCCATCACCTTGTACTCGCCGTCGAGCATCTCGAAACCCAGGTACTCGGTCAGGGCGCCGTACAGGCCACCCAGAGAATCCGGATCGTAGAACTCCTTGATCTTGTGAATCCTGCCGTTCTCGCCGTAGCCGAAGAAGGTGGTGGCGTATTCCCCCTTGCCGTCGATACCGAGGATTGCAGTCTTCTCCTGGAAAGCCGCGCAATGATAAGCACTCGCGGCATGTGCCAGGTGGTGCTCGACCGGCACGATCTCGGTTCTCTTCAGGTCGAAGCCAAGCTGCTGCAGGCACCACTCGATGCGTCTCCGGTAGCGGTGGAAGCGCCGGTTGCCGGTCAGCAGCGCATCCAGCGCACGCTCCGGCGCGTACCAGTAACGCCGTGCGTAATGCCAGCGTGCCGGTTCCGAGAGGCTGATCGGAGCAAACGGAATGGCCACCGCATCGACCGCGGCCGGCTTGATGCCGGCAAAATCGAGGCAGAACTTGGCGGCCTCGTAGGGCATGCGGTTCTTGGCGTGCTTGTCGCGCACGAAGCGCTCCTCCTCCGCTGCGGCGACGAGCTTGCCGTCGATATAGAGCGCCGCCGAGGGATCGTGGGTAAGCGCGCCGGACAGTCCGAGTAGGGTCAGTGCCAAGGTTCAGGTCTCAGAGGATCGGTTTATCGGGCCGGCTGACGAACAGGCTGCGGCAAACCGACCAAGGCCCCCAGTATACCCGCCCCGGTCCCGCTTCGGTTCGCTCGCCGCACGGCTGTGACCCGAGTTGCCGACCGGCGCAGCTAATCAGTAAGGGCGCGGCTCACCCTCTGGTCGGGTCTTGAAACGCCTATGCACCCAGTAATACTGCTCCGGCATGGTGCGGATGGCCGCTTCGATCCAGGCATTCATCCTGCTTGTGTCGGCCTCGACGTCGTCGGTCGGAAAGTCCTGCCACGGTTCGCCGACCGTCACCACATAACCTGCGCCGCCGGGCAGGATGCGCGTCAGGCATGGAACGACCACCGCCCCGGCCAGCCGCGCCAGCCGCGCCAGTCCAGGGACGGTCGCCGCCGGGACGCCGAAGAAGGGGACGAAAATCGAATCGCGCCGGCCGAAGTCCATATCCGGCAGGTAGTAAAGCGGGCGCCCCGCCTTCATCGCCCTGACACTGGCACGCACGGATTCCTGGCGCGAGAGCAGCAACTGGTCGCCAAAGCGTTGGCGACCACGCAGCAGAAGCCGGTCGAAGACGCGGTTCGACTGCACGGCGTAGATGCTCGCGCAGTCGAAGCGCATGGCAATCGCGGCACCGCCGACATCCAGCCCGACGAAGTGGGGCGTCAGCATCAGGACCGGCCGACCGGCTGCCAGCAATGTCCGCATCCGCTCCTCGCCTTCGACACGCAGCAAACGCGACAGCCTGGCGCGACTCGCCCACCACAGGAGACTGCGTTCGAGCATGCTGCGGCCCAGCACCCTGAAATGGGCGCGCGCCATGTCCTGACGTTGTGCTTCGTCGAGTTCCGGGAAACACAACCGGAGATTCACCAGGACGATGTGCCGGCGTCGGCGACCGAGGCGAAAGAAAGCGCTGCCCAAGCCGCTGCCACAGCGGGCCAGCACCGTTAACGGCAGGAAATGCAGCAGCCAGAGCAACCCGACAAGCAGTCGACTCAGCATTGGCCAGAGTGGGCGTGGCCAGCCCGGCTGTGCGGCAATTGCTTCATTGCCTGCGGCTCCGGGCGCTGGTTGATGGGACAGCGATTCACCACTGCACGGTCGTCCGCCGGACTAGAGCAGTTCCTCCAGCCGCAGGCGGATGACCTGCCCTCTGACCGCGGGCAGTGATTCTATGCCGGCAATCGCCGTATCGATGTTTTGCTCGCGCGTCTTGTGCGTCAGCATGATGATGTCGGTCTGCTCTTCACCCTCGCTCGGCTCGCGCTGGATCATGGCGACGATGGAAATGCCGTCGTCGGCCAGAATGCGTGTCACATCGGCCAGAACGCCTGGCCGGTCTTCGACCCGCAAACGGAGATAGTAGCTGCTGACCACCTCGGAGATCGGCAGAATCGGCAGATCGACCATTGCATCCGGTTGGAAGGCGAGGTGTGGCACACGGTGCTCGGGGTCGGCGGTGTGCATGCGCGTCACGTCGACCAGGTCGGCGATGACCGCCGAGGCAGTCGGCTCGGCGCCGGCTCCTTTGCCGTAGTAAAGCGTCGCGCCGACGGCATCGCCCTTGACCAGCACCGCGTTCATGGCGCCTTCGACATTGGCAATCAAGCGCTTGGCCGGGATCAGCGTCGGGTGAACGCGCAGTTCGACGCCCCCGGCGGTGCGTTTGGTGATGCCGAGCAGCTTGATACGATAGCCGAGTTGTTCAGCGTACTTGATGTCGGCCGCGTCGAGCCGGCTGATCCCCTCGATGTACGCCTGGTCGAAGCTCATCGAGTTGCCGAAGGCAATGGCCGACATGATCGACAGCTTGTGTGCCGCGTCCACACCCTCGACGTCGAAGGTTGGATCGGCCTCGGCGTAACCGAGACGCTGCGCCTCGGCAAGCACCGCTGCGAACGACAACCCCTTGTCGCGCATCTCGGAAAGGATGAAGTTGGTCGTGCCATTAATGATGCCGGCAATCCACTCGATGCGGTTGGCCGTCAGACCTTCGCGCAAGGCCTTGATGATCGGGATGCCACCAGCGACGGCAGCCTCGAAGGCAACCATCACCCCGCATTGCCGGGCAGCCGCGAAAATCTCGTTGCCATGCTTGGCCAGCAGAGCCTTGTTTGCCGTCACTACGTGCTTGCCATGGTCGATCGCTTGCAGCACCAGTTCCCGGGCCACACCGTAACCACCAATCAACTCGACAACGATGTCGATATCCGGGTCGCTGACCACGGCAAAGGCGTCATCGGTCAGCCGGCAACGGCCAGCGGTCAGCTGCCGCGCCCGTTCCGTATCCTTGTCGGCAACCACGCTGATCTGGATCGGGCGACCGGCGCGGCGGGAAATCTCTTCCGCGTTGCGCTGAAGTACCGCAAAAGTTCCACCACCGACAGTGCCGATCCCGAGAAGTCCAACGTTGATAGGTTTCATAGACAGCCAGAAGAAGTGAGGGTTGGAAAAGGAGGGAAAGCTGCACCAGCCGGCTACCTGCCTGCACAGGGCAGGCTAGGCCGTAGTGCCGGCCCGTTTGCGGTAACCGGCCAGGAAACGCGCGATGCGGCCGATGGCGTCACGCAAATCGTCTTCATGCGGCAGGAAGACGAGTCGGAAGTGGTCGGGCTCCGGCCAGTTGAAACCGCTGCCCTGGACCAGCAGAACGCGCTCTTCGGCCAGCAATTCGGCAATGAAATCCTGGTCGTCGGCTATCGGGTAGATCTGTGGATCGAGGCGCGGAAACATGTACAGCGCTGCCTTGGGTTTGACGCAGCCCACCCCCGGGATCGCCGTGATCAGTTCGTAGGCCAGATCGCGCTGACGACACATTCGACCACCTGGCGCCACCAGATCGTCGATGCTCTGGTAACCACCCAGCGCGGTCTGGATCGCATGCTGCGCCGGCACGTTGGCACACAGACGCATCGAGGCGAGCATGTCGAGACCCTCGATGTAGTCGCGGGCCCCGCGCAGGTCACCGGAAACGACCATCCAGCCAGCCCGATAGCCGCAGGAGCGGTAGTTCTTGGAAAGGCCATTGAAGGTCACGGTCAGCAAGTCATCCGCCAGTGAAGCGATCGCCGTATGCGTCGCGCCGTCGTACAGGACCTTGTCATAGACCTCGTCGGCGTAGATGATCAGGCCGTGCTCGCGCGCGATGGCGACCAGGCCACGCAGCACGCTTTCCGGATACAGTGCACCAGTCGGGTTGTTCGGGTTGATGACTACCAGCGCGCGCGTACGCGGTGTGATCTTCGCCCTCAGGTCATCAAGATCGGGCAGCCAGTCGTTCGCCTCATCGCAAAGATAGTGACGCGGTGTGCCGCTCGACAAGCTGACTGCAGCCGTCCACAAAGGGTAATCGGGTGCTGGAACCAGCACCTCGTCGCCAATGTTCAGCAGGGCATTCATCGCCATCACGATCAACTCGGAGACACCGTTGCCAATATAGATGTCCTCGAGGGTGACGCCCTTGATGTGTTTCTGCTGCGTGTAATGCATCACCGCCTTGCGCGCCGAGAAGATCCCCTTCGAGTCCGAGTACCCCGCCGCGTTCGGCAGGTTGCGGATCATGTCGAGCTGGATTTCCTCGGGTGCGTCGAAACCGAAAGCGGCAAGATTACCGATGTTGAGCTTGACGATATGGTGGCCTTCGTCCTCCATCTGTTTGGCTTTCTGCAGCACGGCGCCGCGAATGTCATAACAGACGTTGTCCAGCTTGTTCGATTTGAGTACCGGCTTCATCGTCCTCGCCTAGAGTAGGCCGTCCTTCCTGAACATGTCCTTGATGCCGCGCACCGCCTGCCGTGTACGCTCTTCGTTTTCGATCAGCGCGAAGCGCACGTGATCGTCGCCGTACTCGCCGAAACCAACTCCGGGCGACACCGCCACGCGCGCTTCGCCAAGCAGTTTCTTGGCAAAATCGAGCGAACCCAGATTTCGATACGGTTCGGGGATCCTGGCCCAGATGTACATCGATGCCTTCGGTACATCGACCATCCATCCGGCTTCGTGCAGGCCCTTGGCCAGCACGTTGCGGCGCCCCTGATAGAGCTGGCGCACCTCTTCGACGCACTGCTGCGGACCATCCAACGCAATCACCGAAGCAACCTGGATCGGCGTGAAGGTACCGTAGTCATGATAGCTCTTGATACGCACCAGAGCGTTGCACAGTTCCTGGTTGCCGACCATGTAGCCGACCCGCCAGCCCGCCATGTTGTAGCTCTTGGACATGGTGAAGAACTCGACCGCCACTTCACGCGCACCGGAGACCTGCATGATCGACGGCGCCTGGTAGCCGTCGAAGACGATGTCGGCATAGGCCAGATCATGCACCACCAGAATATCGTTCAGCCGGGCGAGGGCGACGATCCGTTCGAAGAATTCGAGATCGACACAGCGCGCGGTCGGATTGCTCGGAAACCCGAGAATCATCATCTTCGGCTTCGGAATCGACTCGCGAATGGCGCGCTCCACCTCCTCGAAGAAATCGACCTCGGGCGTCATGCGAACGGAGCGGATGTCGGCTCCGGCGATGATCGCGCCGTAGATGTGGATCGGATACGAAGGATTGGGAACCAAAACCGTATCGCCACGGTCGAGTGTCGCGAGCATCAGATGGGCGAGGCCCTCCTTCGAACCGATGGTCACCACCGCCTCGGTTTCCGGGTCGAAACTCACCTCATAGCGACGCTGATACCAGTCGCAAATCGCCCGTCGCAGACGGGGAATTCCCTTGGAGATCGAGTAGCCATGCGTATTCTCGCGCAACGCCGCTTCAACCAGCTTGTCGGTAATATGCTGTGGCGTCGGACCATCCGGGTTACCCATGCTCATGTCGATAATGTCTTCACCGCGCCGACGGGCGGCCATTTTCAGTTCACCAGTGATGCTGAAAACGTAGGGTGGCAGACGCTTGATGCGGGAAAACTCTCTCATGGTCGAAGCTCGGAAAATGTTCGGTGCAGTTGGCGCCTGATCTTCGATCGCCATCTGCATAGCGTGCCCGATAGCGCCGGCAAGCTCGGAAGGTGGGCGACAAAAAAGCTATAATCCTACTTCAACGTCTGGTACACCGCAATTTTCATGAAACTGCAGCTCGACAGCAGCGAGGGCCTGAACACCTTTACCGCTTACGGTGACGGCTACGTCAGCGTGAACGGTGTGCGCCACACGCGCAACTTGGCCGTCCTGCCCGATCGTCTGCTGCCCGACTGGACGCTGGCCACCTTCGAGACGCTAAGCATCGCCGACTTCGAACTGCTCGCCACACTTGATGCCGATATCATTCTGCTCGGCACCGGCAGACGCCTGCGTTTCCCGAGTCCCGATCTGTTGCACCCGCTGGTCCGGCTGCAGAAGGGGCTCGAGGTGATGGATCTGCCGGCAGCCTGTCGTACGTATAACGTTCTCATGGGCGAAGGACGGAAGGTCGCCGCCGGTCTCCTCCTTGTCTGATGTGCCCTACCCGTCGCCGGCTGTTGCCGCCGGCTGCCGTCGTCCCCACCGTGATGAAACGTATCGCCCTCAAAATTGATGTGGACACCTACCGCGGCACCTTGACCGGTGTCCCGGCTCTGATCGATCTGCTGCAGCGACACGAGGCGTCGGCCAGCTTTTTTTTCTCGCTCGGCCCCGACCACAGCGGACGGGAATCACGTCGACTCTCGCCGAGCCGATACTACGACCTTGCGACGCGCCTCTACGGACTGCTGCTGCCGGCACCGGACATCGGCGCGCGCTGTGCCGACCAGATGCGACGGGCAAGCGACAGCGGTTTCGAAGTCGGCGTACACGCCTGGAATCGGGTCCGCTGGCAAAGCACCGCGCCGACAGCCGACAGTGCCTGGATCGAAGTCCAGATGACCCTTGCCTACCGACGCTTCACGGGCATCTTCGGCCAGCCGCCGCATGCCCACGGGGCAGCCGGTTGGCGGACCAACCGCCACGCCCTGCGCCTCACGCAACGCCTGGGATTCTCTTACGCCAGCGATTGCCGGGGACGATTTCCCTTCCTGCCGGTCATTGACGGCGAACTGGTCCACTGTCCGCAGCTACCGACAACCCTGCCAACACTGGATGAACTGCTCACCAGCGGAACCGCTTCGGCCGAACTGGCGATCGAACAGATTCTCGAACGGTCGACGTGCGACGCCGGTGATCACGTGTTCACGCTGCGCGCCGAACTGGAGGGGATGAGATTCCTCGCCGCATTTGAACACTTGCTGCTCGAGTGGAAGCAGCGCGGCTATCAGCTGGTCGCTCTGCGCAACCAGATTGCCTCGCGCAACATCGCCACCCTGCCACGCCACGAGGTCGTCTTCACCGAGCTGGCCGGGCGCTCCGGCCGCTACATGCAGCAAGGACCCGCTTTCCTGCAGCCGGCATGAAAAGGGCGGCCGCAGCCGCCCAGGGTTTTTACCCGAACAGGCCTCTCAGTCGCGATCGCCGCTGAAGGCCATCAGCAGGTTGAGCAGGCTGACGAAGACGTTGTAGATATCGAGGTAGACCGCCAGCGTCGCCGAGATGTAGTTGTCCTCGCCCCCGGTGACGATCCGGCTGATGTCATAGAGGATGTAGGCCGAGAAGATCATCACCGCGACCGCCGAAATGGTCAGCGACAAGGCCGGAATCTGGAAAAAGATGTTGCCCAGCGCCGCCAGCAGCACGACGATCATGCCGATGAACAGGAACTTGCCCATGAAGCTGAAGTCCTTCTTGGTCACCGACGCCACACCGGCCAGCGAGAAGAAGATGACACCCGTACCGCCGGCCGCCATGGCAATCAGCGAACCACCGTTGCTGAAGCCCAGCGCCACCTGCAGAATGCGCGACAGCATCAGCCCCATGAAGAAGGTGAAGGCAAGCAGCAGCACCACCCCCATGCCACTGTTCTTGGTTCGCTCGATGCCCCACATGAAGCCGAAGGCGATACCAAGGAATAGCAGGAACGACATCAGGGGACTGCCCGCCATGAAAGAAAACTCCATCTGCACGCCGACCAGCGCGCCGAGGACCGTCGGTACCATGGTCAGCGCAAGCAACATGAACGTATTGCGCAGCACCTTGTTCTGCTGCACGGTCATCACGTCGGTCGGCTGGCCTGTCATCTGAAACTGGGGTTGCATCGTGTTCCTCCTGGATATGGAAATGCGACTATGGGCCTAAGACTAACCAAACGCCAGGAAAGTTTCAATCGCCCGCGACATCGAGGGGAGACCCGCTTACCACCTATCATGTTTCGGCCCCCTGAAAGAACTTGGGAAGAGGCAGTGCGCTGGCAGCGCGTCTCAAGAGAAGGCGGATGCCGCGTTTGAACCAGGAAAGGGCACTGCGATAGGCTTTGCGGACACTCCAATGGT
>NZ_JAEUOL010000138.1 GCF_016789985.1 Accumulibacter sp. | reverse complement strand
CCGGTGCAGACCGGATCGGCCTGCCCGCTTATTCGGTGCTCGCCGGTCTCGGCGTCGGTGGCCTTGCGGTTGCCCTGGCGGCACAGCAAACCCTCGCCAACCTGCTCGGCTCCCTGATCATCATGTTCGAGAAGCCCTTCGCCATTGGACACATGATCAAGGTTCAGGGGGTCGAGGGCACGGTCGAAAACGTGGGCTTTCGCAGCACCCGGATCAGAACGGTCCAGAATTCGCTGGTAACCATTCCGAGCAGCCAACTGGTGAACAGCATCGTGGACAACATGGCGCTACGCGAGTATCGGCAGCTCAAAACCCTGCTCAACCTCACCTACGACACACCGCTTGAGACGGTAGAAGGTTTCGTCGATGGGGTGAGAGGACTCCTCAAGGCCGACCCGGACACCCGCAAGGACAACCTCCAGGTATTCCTGTACGAACTGGGACCACACAGCCTGGATATTCTGGTGAACCTGTTTCTCAAGGTGCCGAACCGGGCAACGGAACTCGTCGCCCGCCAGCGTATCCTGCTGGCCATTGTGGCTTTGGCCGAGGCCAGGGGCGTGCAGTTTGCCTTCCCGACGCAAACCCTGCACATCGGGAGCGTGCCGGGAGAAGAGACAAGCACCGCAGCGCAAGGCAACCTGGATGAGACACGGTGACAGCAGCGTCCCTGCCGCAGCCCGGGCTGTCAGCGCCGCCAAAGCGGCTGCAGCCAGTGGTCGAGCGACCATCGACCCGGTCCGTGGAAGATCGTCACCAGCAGCAGGCAACCCCAGAGGACATGGTCGGCAAGGCCGAGCTCGGAGAGTTCCGGGTAGGCGATCACCGCCATCGCATTGACCACGAACAGGCCGGCGGCGCCGAAGCGTGCGGCGAGGCCGAGGCAGAGGAGCAGCGGCAGCAGAAGTTCGCCACCCGTGCCCATGATGGCAGCCACCTGCGGCGACACGACCGGCACATGGTACTCGTTTTCGAACAGCACCAGCGTCGACTCCCAGTCACTGAGTTTCAGCCAGCCTGACTTGAGGAATTGCCAGCCGACGTAGAAGCGGAGGCACAGGTCAAAAAGCGGCGCCAGCCGGCAATCGAACTGGTCGATGGCCTGCCTGGCGAAACCGATCAGCCGGTTCGGCGTGCTCGGGCGGGGATGGACGGGATTGCCGAACTCGGCTTGCGGGCTGGGATTCATGCGGACTCTCCTGAAATGGTGAAAGTGGCGAGCAGACCGAGACCGGCAACACGGACAAGGGTATTGCCGACGTCGAACCGTTCGTCCGTCAACAGGGCTTTTTCAATGGCCTCTGCCAGCGTGGCCTGAGTCGTCAGGGCAGCGATGAAGGCAAACTCGGCCGCACTGACCGTCACGACGTTGACCAGATCGGCGGGGCGGACGACCCACAACCACTGTTGCTGCGGCGCCAAACTGGCCGGCGCGACACCCGACCAAAGCTCGGCGAGCGGCCAGGGCGAGCCGCGCATGCGGAAGGCAGGCGCCAGCCGGAAGCGCAGTTCACCGTGCCGTTCCGCCGGGACGGCAGCCAACGCGGCAAAATCGAACGGTGCGCAATCGGCCGCAGACCATGCCGTCTGAACCTCCCATTCCAGCCGCGCCAGTTCGGGCAGCCAGGGGTTGGCAGCGGCAGCCGGCGTGCTCTGCAGCCAGTCCGCAAAGCCTTCACCGTAGTCGTTGAGGTCGCCGCATCTGCCATCATGGGACAGCGCGAAACGGCAGGCGAGTTCGTCGAAGGCGGCTTCACCGTCACTTGTGGCCAGCCGGGCAACCAGTCCCGGATAGGTGGCGCGCAAGGCGGCGATCCGGTTACCGACGACGTTGCGGTGGTAGGCGGCAAGCCGTCGCAGGCTCTGCTCAGGCGGGCCCCTGAGTTGATCGAGCAGCGGCGCCGCGGCAGCGGGACCGCCGAGAACGGCGGCGGCAAAAGCCCGCTGGACGGCCAGCAGGCCGGCGATCTCAGACGACGCGGGCATGACACGCTCCGAGACAGGCGTTGGCGCGGGCGGCCTCGGCCAGCAGAACTGCCAGTGGCGGGATGTCGGTATCCCACTCGATCAGGGTCGGACGCGGGCCGAAGCGCGCCAGGGCGGCTTCGTAGAGCTGCCATACCGGCGGCTGCACCGGCCGGCCGTGGGTGTCGATCAGGAAGTCGTCGCAATGCTCATATCCGGCGAGGTGGATTTCCCCCACTGCGGCAGCCGGGATGGCGTCCAGGTAGCGGCGCGCAGCGAAGGCGTGGTTGCACGCCGAAACGTAGACGTTGTTGACGTCGAGCAGGATGCCGCAGCCGGAGCGGCGAGCCACTTCGGAAATGAACTCCCATTCGGGCATCGTCGAGTCGGCAAACTCGACGTAGCTCGCAACATTCTCGACCAGAATGGTTCGCCGCAGGGTGTTCTGCACCGCGTCGAGGCGCGCGCAGACAAGGTCCAGCGCCGCCTCGCTGCAGGGCAGCGGCAGCAGGTCATTGAGGTGCCGGCCGTCGACCGACGACCAGCACAGGTGCTCCGACACCGCGACCGGATCGACCCGCTCGACCAGCGCTTTCAGTTTGGCGAGATGCCGTCCGGCATCGTCGCCCGAACCGAGCGACAGGCCGACCCCGTGCAGACTGAGCGGGTAGTGCGCGCGGACGGTTTCCAGGAAACGCAAGGCAGCACCGCCGCAGGCGAAAAAGTTTTCCGAATGGACCTCGAGCCAGCCGGCAGTCGGCCGTCTTTCCAGCAGCTCGGCGTGGTGCGGTGCGCGCAGGCCGATGCCGGCACAGCAGGGCAACGCGGAGGGAAGCGGGCGATGCATGGCTGACTCGGGTCCGTTGGCGCGGCTTAACCCTTCCTATCCTTCATCATCTCTCCTGCCGCCTGCAGCTTGCCGCCCAATTTCTCGCAGCTTCCCTTATCGACGTATTTCCAGGAGTTGGGGTCGTTGTCGATCTTCGACTGGCCGGCGCAGGAATGCTTGGAGTACTTGCCGCCACAGTCGTTCTGACCGGCCTTGGCGATGCCGTAGCACTTTTCCTTTTCGGCAGCGATAACGGTATCCGAAGCGCCGAGCGTGAGCAGGGAAGCGATGGCGGCACTGGCGATGCCGTGAGCGATGGTTCTGGTCATCCGGTTTCTCCTTGAAAGCATGGGTGCATGGGTGATCATTGATCAAGACTGGCGGGAAAACGTGTCCCGTGATTTGGTCGGCAGGCACCGGGATTTCCTTACACCCTCCTGCACCGTCCGGCACAGGTGACTTCCGCTCCTCCTGCAGGGTTGGTCGGACGCGCCGGGGAATCTCCTTGCCACTCGGCGCTGTCAGCCAGCGCTGCGCCGCCGGAGCGCAAGGCGGCCGACTGGCGGGAGTGAAGGCCCACCCGCATGACGGACCGGGATGGTCGAAGGCGATTGTACGCCGCGGGGGTCCGGAACGACCGGATAAGCGATCCCTGCTGCGACGCCCTTGCCCTACTCAGCCTTTTCGATCGTCCCCTTGTCCCGCCGATCGTCTTGCTGATTTGCCAGGCGTTGGATCAGCGCCTGCTCGCATAGCTTGAAGACAAGATAGGCGGCGATCGCCAGCAATGCCTTGAGCCACAGTTCGACAAACTGCCACAGGCCACCTTCCATCAGGGCCAGCAGGCCGTATTCGAGCAGAAAGCTGGCGTTGGCGGCAAGATACTGGACCAGATCCAGCGAGAGTCCGCCGAAGGCCACAAAGGAAACGGTCATCAGCACGTAGGTCGCGAACCAGTGACGGATGAGCCAGCCGAAGCCGCGTGTGCGCCCTTGCATGTTCAGTTGTCGAAATCCATTTCGTTGCGCAGCCCGCCATCAACAGCAGCAGCCACTGCGTCGTCCGGGTCCTTGGCGCGGAGCCGGTCACCCATTGCCACCGCCGGAAGTATGTCCGAGCATGATGGCCGGGGTCAATGCGGCCATTAGCGGCCGGGTGATGACAAAGCCCGGGGCGATGGAGAATTGTCGGCTCGTTCCGCAGGTGGGCCGAAGGAATAAGGCAAGAGTGTTACCCGCGCATGACAAGACCGTCGGCAACTGCCGCCACGACGCCGGGCTCGCCGCTGAAGCGCCTAGCTGGCGCATGATTCGGTCACCGGGCCACTGCCTTGGGCAGGATTCGGGCCGTTCATCCGATGTCGCGCTTCCCGGCGGGGCCGGGTCTGGCCTGTTCTCCTGACTTCCCCTATGATCTCCGGGTTGGCCCGCCATCCGCTGCGCCAAACTGGACTGCCATGAGCTTTCCCTGCATCTGCCGAGGCATCCGCCTGCTCGCGCTCGCCGTTCTGCTCGCCGGCTGCAGCGTGCCGTTGCGACCCGACCTGGCGCGCATGTACCGTGTTGCCGCCATCTCGCCGGACGACACGCCGGTGATTCTGATTCCCGGCTTGTTCGGCTCGAAACTCCGGCAGCGCTCAAGCGGCACCGAAGTCTGGCCCGGCGCCTGGAACCGCGTGCTCTTCGCCGACTACAGCGATCTGGCAGTCAGATTCGACCCGACCACACTGGCGGTCCAGGCGGACGACCTGGAAGCCCGACATTGCCGAGGAAGTCCTGGGCAGGGACTTCTATCGCCCCATCGTGGACATGCTCGTACGTTTCGGCGGCAATGTGCGAGCGCGCCCGGGAACGCCAGCGAAGAAGGGACAGCGGCACTATTATCTGTTCCCCTACGATTGGCGACAGGACAACGTGGAGCAGTCCAGGGGACTCGACCGGCTGATCGACACCATACGTGCGGACTACGGCAATCCCGAACTGCGCGTCGATATCGTGGCGCACAGCATGGGTGGACTGATCGCGCGCTACTATCTGCGCTTCGGTCCGGTCGACGTCCTCGACGGCACCCCGTCGCTGATCACCTTGTATGGCGCGCAGCGCGTACGCAAGCTGATCCTGCTCGGGACGCCGAACTTCGGAGCCGTCTCGGCGCTGCACGCCTACCTCGAAGGCGAGCCGGTCGGCTTCCGGCGCCTGCGCCCGGAAGTGCTCGCCACGATGCCGAGCGGCTATCAGCTCTTTCCGCATCCTCTCGCCGACTGGCTGATCGACACGGCGGGACGCGCCCTGCCGGACGACCTGTTCGACCCCGGAACCTGGGAACGGTATGGCTGGAATGTCTACGACCCTGCTGCCCGGGCGCGCATCGATGCGCAGCGGGGCACCGATGGCCCGGATTACCGCCTTGCCCTGCAGAGGTATTTCGCGCTCCGCCTCGAGCGCGCCCGCCGCTTCATGTGGATGCTGTCCACTCCCGAGCCGGCCACGCCGATCCGCTACGTCCTGTTCGGCGGCGATTGCGCGCTCACACCGGCACGCATCGCGCTCGAGGACGACGGCGGCGTGCCTCGCACACGCCTTAGAGCGGCAGATGTCAGCGACCACGCAGCGGCGGCCATGCTGGCGGAAGTCATGCTGGAACCCGGTGACGGACGTGTCACCAAGCCCTCGCTGCTCGCCCGCGAGACGCTTGACCCGACCGCCCCGCAGCATGAGGAAAGTGTCCTGCCGATAGCCTACTTCTTCTTCCTCTGCGAACAGCATGACCAGCTCACCGGCAACGTCAATTTCCAGGACAATCTGCTGAACGTGCTGCTGACCCGAAATCTGCCTTGGGAGCAAGTCAGCGACCGTCCGGAAGAGCGCTGACGAACTCCTCCGAGGCGATCGACCGGGCACAAGCCAGGAAGGCACGCCATTCGCCGCCCTGTCGCGCACCGCCGGTCGCGCAGTGGCACGACAGGGCTTGCCCTTTGCACGAGCGTTCCGGGCGTCATGCATTTGGATCATGCAGGATTTCCCGGTAGATTACCGCACCTCCGCAGTACGAGCGCGATATGGACTAAACTCCTGGAGAAAAGAATGGCCACCGGCAAGACCGCCACCTTGAGCTTTCGCATCGCGGCCTGAAGGAGATGCTGCGCGCCGCCGCCGGGCAGGAACACCGCAGCCTCGCCAATAGGGTGGAGGTGATGATTCGGGAGTATTGCGGGCGCAACGGCATAGCTGTTGCGGACCAGCCGCCGCTTGAGGCTGGCGGTACAGGCGTCAAGATGGGACAACAGAAAGCACTGAGAACCAAGTCAAAATCATGAGCAGCATTTCACAACCCGCCGCCGTCATCGTCCAGCAAGGCAAAGTGCTGGATTTCATCGACGGCCAGACTCAGCGCGAGGAAACCCCAGAGGAATACGTCAGGCAGGAGATCGCCAAGTCCTTGGTGCGCGAATACGGCTACCCGAAGAAGGACATCGCCGTCGAATTCACCTTGCGGCTCGGCAGCCGCAAGCCGCGTGCCGATCTGGTCATCTTTGCCGCTGATGCCGAGCACGCACAGGAGGCCGGCTACATCATCGTCGAATGCAAGGCGCAGAGCGTCAAATCCAGCGACCGCAAAGAAGGGGTTGGCCAGTTGCACAGCTACCTATCCGCCTGCCCGAATACCGCCTACGGCATGTGGACCAACGGCCTCGAACGCTTCTGCTACCGCAAGGCCGTCAAGACTGGCCAGATCGTCTATGAGGAAATCCCCGACCTGCCCAGCCACGGCCAGACCGATGAAGATGCAGAGCGGCCCCGCTTCGACCAGTTGAAACCCGCAACTTCCGATGCGCTGCTGTTTGCCTTCCGGCGTTGCCACAACTACATCGCCGGCAACCAGGGCTTGCAGAAACCCGAAGCCTTTTGGGAACTACTGAAACTGATCTTCTGCAAGATTCACGACGAGCGCGATTCCCCCGAGGTCGAATTCTTTGCCGCCGCCAACGAGCGCAGCGGCATCAATGGCCCGCTCAAGGTCAAGGCCCGCCTCGACAAACTGTTTGGCGAAGTGAAGAAGGATTACCCGACGATCTTCCCGGCCAACGAGGCCATTGTCCTGAACCCGCCCGTGCTGGCTTACCTCGTCAGTCAATTGCAGACCTGATTAGCAATGATCGTCAGCCGGGCGCGCTGGGTGAGCCCGGCGAGGCTTATCCTGCACTCTGTCACCACAGGGAGCACCGCCATGGCCATGAATCGAATTCAGTTTCAACCCGGTTTGTCGATGCCGGAGTTCACCCAACGCTTTGGAAGCGAGTCGCAGTGCGCCGCCGCTTTGGAGGCGGCGCGGTGGCCGAAAGGGTTTTCCTGTCCGCGCTGCGGTGAGCGCGCTCACTGTGTGCTGCGCGGGGGGTCGTGCAAGGTGTTTCAGTGTCAGGCCTGTCGGCATCAAACCTCGCTGATCGCCGGGACGGTGTTTCAGGGCACCAAGCTGCCGCTGACCGTGTGGTTCCTGGCGATCTACCTCATCAGCCAGGCCAAGACGGGTCTGTCGGCACTGGCGCTGAAGCG
>NZ_JAEUOL010000130.1 GCF_016789985.1 Accumulibacter sp. | reverse complement strand
TTGATCTCGACTTCGAAGGAATCGTCGATCTCCGGGTAGGCCGACACCGAGCAGAAGCTGGTGTGGCGGCGGGCGTTCGAATCGAACGGCGACTTGCGCACCAGGCGATGGATACCGGTCTCCGAACGCAGCATGCCGTAGGCGTAGTCGCCGGAGATCTTGAGGCTCGCCGTCTTGATGCCGGCGACCTCGCCTTCGGATTCCTCCAGCACCTCGACCGCGTAGCCCTTGCGTTCGGCGTAGCGCAGGTACATGCGCAGCAGCATGGCCGCCCAGTCCTGCGCTTCGGTGCCACCGGCGCCGGCCTGGATGTCGACGAAGCAGTTGAGCGGGTCGGCGGGGTTGTTGAACATGCGGCGGAACTCGAGTCTCGCCACTTCCTGCTCGATGCCGTCGACATCGGCGACGACCGCCTGCAGCGTTTCGTCGTCGTCTTCCTCACGTGCCATGACGAACAGCTCGGCGGCATCGCGCAGCCCGTCGACGACCCGGTTCAGGGTCAGCACGACGTTTTCCAGCGACCGCTTCTCGCGGCCAAGTTCCTGCGCGCGCTCGGCGTTATCCCAGATCCTGGGGTCTTCCAGTTCGCGCGCGACAGCCTTTAACTGATCGGCTTTCTGATCGTAGTCAAAGATACCTCCGCAGTTCGGTGGCGCGCTGACCGAGGTCGGCGAGCCGGTTTTCGATGATGTTGAGTTGTTCTGCTTCCATGGTGGCCCTGCCCGCTGGATGAATGAGGCTCGCATTATATACGCCGGACGGCGCTCGCCCGGCACCGGTTACAATGCGCCGGAAATCTTCTTTCCCCGACCCGACGGAGTGCACCGATGAAGCAGACCATTCTCGCCCTTTGCCTGGCCAGTGCAGGCCTCGCCGCTCATGCCGGCGGTTTCCGGCTCGAATCTCCCGAGATCAGGCCGCACGGCACGATCGCCAACGAGCAGGTGTTCAACGGCTTCGGCTGCAGTGGTGGCAATGTCTCGCCGGCGCTGGAATGGAAGAACCCACCCAAGGATGCCCGGAGCTTCGCCGTGCTGGTCCATGATCCGGACGCCCCCACCGGTGGCAGCGGCTGGTGGCACTGGCTGGTGATCAACCTGCCGGCGACGACCACGGCGCTGCCGCTGGGTGCCGGCAAGTCCGACGGTGCGGCTTTGCCCACCGGCGCCATGCAGATCAATACCGACTTCGGTGGGCCGGGCTGGGGTGGTCCCTGTCCACCCGTCGGCGACAAACCGCATCGCTATCACTTCACCGTCCATGCGCTCAAGGTGGATAAGCTCGAGGTGCCGCCGGGCGCCAGTGCCGCGCTGGTCGGCTTCCTGGTCAACGCCAACAGCCTGGGCAAGGCTACCCTGACCGGCAAATATGGGCGCAGCAAGTAAGGAGAAGTCGCGGCGGCCCGGCTGCGCCGGGTCAGGCCCGCCCGGCGACGGCAGGCGGATGCTGCGTGTACCTGCTCCGGGGCGGCCGATTCGCCAGGTGCTAGGGGCGGTCTTCTGCGCCTGGCTCGGCCGACAGGCTGAGCGCCAGCGCTCCGGCTGCGGTGCGCAGTTCCAGGCGGTCGCCAGCGCGACGCCAGGTCGCGCCACTGGCCAGAGCCTGCAGGAAAAGCGCTTCCTGTTCCATCAGTCCGGCAGGTTGTGGACACCTCTTGCGGGTGGCGGCCGGCGGGCTGATCGTGATGCTCTGGCCCTGGGTGGCGTACGAAGCAGTGTAGTTGTTGCAGCCGGCCGAGCCGGAAACCCGGCCGTCGTCGGCGAAACCCAGCGTCAGCGTGGAACCGGCGAGCAGGCTGACCACAGCCTGTTTGCCGTTGTTGTAGGCAGTGACCCGCCAGGCGCTGCCGCTGATCCCGTGTGCCTGCGCGTTGAAGGTCGCCAGCGGATTGCCGGCGCCATCGAGCAGGAGGAGTTGCCGGCCGTCCCGGCGGAAGCCCGTGGCCCGGCGCAACGCGTTGCTAAAGGCAGTCGCCTGGCGCATGACGGGTTCGGGGCAGGCCATCATGGTGGAGGCCAGTTTGCCGGTGATCTGCAGGTGGTCTTCCGTGGCCGCATAGCTGCCGTGGAAACGATTGCAGCCATCGCTGCCGTACAGCTTGCCGTCGGCGAAATGCAGTGTCGCCGACGGGCCGCCGGACACCGCGTGTCCGGCCAGGGAGGACAACTTCCAGTCAGTGTCGCCGAGCCCATCGTCGCCGTCGGCAGAGCCGGGGCTGTTGCAGGCGAGCAGCAGTCCGCCGACGACGGGCGAGAGCATCGCCATGATTGGTGTCTTCATCTTCTTCTCCCTTGCGCGGGTGTTCAGTGCCCCGCGGCTCAACATTGCGCCAATATCCTGGCGAATGGCCAGCGAAGTGTCGCGGCGTCCCGGCGTAGGCCGAGGAAGCGGTCGATGATCAGCCGGCTGGCCAACGACATGCGCTGGGTCAGGTCGGGGTCGTCGTGCACGAAAAGGTGCAGCGCAGTGGCGTCATCACCGGCCAGCAGTGTGCCGGATGCCGCTGCCCAGAAGACCGCGTGACAGTTGCTTGGCGACTCGTGGTCGAAGAGGAACAACATCGAACGGGCGACCAGCCGCGTCTCCTCGAACAACTCGCGGGAGGCCGCCTGCAGGCTGGATTCCCCGGGCTGGATGCCGCCGCCGGGCAGCAGCAGGAGCCCACCACGGTTTTCCACCAGCAGGATGCGCTGGTCGATCTCGACGATGACCGTCGCTCTCTGTCGTTTCATGTCCGTTGTCCGTTGCGTTGCAGGCGACCTGGCCAACGGTTCTGCCCGTTGCCGCTGGTCATCAAGCCGAGACCTTACCGCATTCTGGCCCTTGCGGCTTACGAAGCGAGCGCCAGCCGGTTGCAGTCAACCGCGACCAGAGCCTTTGCCTGATGGAAATCCCTGGCGCGACCACAGGCGTAGAGGCAGCAGGCCAGCTGGTTGGCGATCGGCAGGGGCAACGGGACTTCGCCGGCGAGAACGCGGCGCATCCAGCCGACGGTCGCCGGTGCATCGCAGCCGCTGGGCAGTTGCGGCAGGTTGCGCAGGCTGTCGTGTTCGGCCTCGAAGAGGACGTTGCTCACGCCATCGTGCACATGCTCGATCGTCGGCCGGCGTTTCGGATTGGCGAAAGGCTCACCTTCGGTGCCGCGCAGCAGCAGGGCGTGGGCACCGACCGTGGTCAGCACGCTGCGCATGCTGCCGATGTAGTCGGGGTGGGTGGCCGCGGCGAGGAGCAGCGCCTCGCCCTGGAAAGGATCGAGCATCTTGACCAGGCTGTGCGCACTATTGCGCAGGCCAAGGCGGCTGCGCAAGGCGAGCTGGCGCTCGAGACCGGGCGAGAGCAGGGGTAGCGGCAGGTAGGCAAGGCCGTGCTCGTCGATGACGAGCTGTGCCTGTTGCAGGCTGCTGCTCGGCGGCAGGCCATACTCGCGGAATACCTGCTCGCTGGTCACCCGTCCGTAATCGTCGCTCAGGCCATGCACCAGCACCGGCACGGCGTAGCGTTGCAGCAGCAGGGCCAGCAGCGGCGTCAGATTGGCCGTGCGGCGGGCGCCGTTGTAGCTGGGGATGACCACCGGCCGGATGTCGCCACGCGGCCGGCGCAGAGGCTGCAGGTTGGCGCTGGCGGCAGCGAGAAAGCCGACCATTTCGTCCACCGTCTCGGTTTTCATGCGCAGTGCAATGGCGATGGCGCCGAGCTCCAGGTCGGGGACCTCGCCGGCCAGCATCGCCGCGTAGAGCTGTTGCGCCTCACCGCACGACATGTCGCGCGCGCCTGTTGCGCCACGCCCTATTTCCCTGATGAAAAGCGCAAAATCCATTCCCACTCCCGTCATCGTCGGGCCGTTGGCGCGCGGCCGGCCCAGCTCCTGCGATGGTCGATCATCCGTCGCCGCTCCGCCACGCGCGTTGCCGAAAGTAGCGCATTATGCTTGATCCGGCCGCCTTGTCGGCAACTGGTCGAAGGCATCGGCTGGCGCCGGGCGGTGACGTTCCTCCTGGACGAAGCAATCGTCGTGCCAAGACGGCATCCGGCCGCAGGGGAAGACTGCCCGATGACCGACGTTCCTTTTCTGCCTCAGAGTGGTGCGCTGGCTCCTGCAATCGCTTCACGGCGGGGCGCTGCCGCATGCTGGCAGCCGGCTCCCGGAATACCGCATTGCGACCACTCGCAACGGTTCGTGCGGCAAGGGTCCGTCTCCCCGTTCTGCACGACGGAAAACCGTGGCAATCGGCACCCTGCCGCAGTTGGTCGCGCTGCGCCGCTCGTCGGGTGTGACCCGGAAGTGCCGGACGCCGACCGCCTCGTCGGTGCGGTGCAAAGCGAGCCTGAGGCGGGTGGTCAGCGTGCGCGTCTGCCAACCAGGGGCAGCGGGATGGTGTGGTGACAGTCGGGCGGTTCGTCCATTGAACTCCTCTCCATGCTACGGGCCATGCTGTTTTGCCGGGTTGCGCACTGTGCAGCTTGCCGTGCGGCAGCCGATACCTGGGTCGGAGCACATCCGGTCCTCACCCCTTGCCGCATCCGGGCAAAGTAAGATATTTCTATAAAAATTCATACCGACGTGCGTCTTCCGCCGCCCGCCGATAGTTTCCGGGAGAAGCGACATGGCAATCTTCGCGTCGACCGCGCGTTTACGGCGGCTTGCTTTTGCCGCAGCAGGCGCCTCGTGCTCGTTTGCGGCGCTGGCGCACGACCTGTGGCTGGCACGTGAGCAGAACGCTTTCGTCCTCTATCAGGGCCATCGCCATTCGGCGCATGAGGGGCAGGAAATCGTGCCTTATCCGGCGACGGCGGTGAGCGAGGCGATCTGCCTGGACGGCAAGGGAAGCCTGAAGGCGGTGCGCTATGGCAGTGCGCACCCGGTGCGCGTCGACGCCGATTGCGCGGCGGTGCCGGTGGCCATGTCCTCCGGTTACTGGACAAAGACCGTCTGGGAAACCAGGAACGTTCCGAAAACCGGGATCAGCGGCGTGGTGCAGAGCTGGCTGGCGGAAGAGACGGTCAAACGCGTCGAACGCTGGATTCCGGCGGCGGCCATGCCGATGTCGCCGCGGCTGGAGATCACGCCGCTGGTCGACCCGTGGTCGCTGACGCCGGGCGACAAACTCAGGCTGCGCGTGAGCTTTGCCGGCCAGCCGGTGGCTGGCGTACCGGTGGCCTACGATGGCGAAGTGCGTGGCACGACGGGCGACGATGGCAGCATTGCGCTGCGCCTGCGTCATCCCGGCATGCAAATGATCTCGGCGAGCGTCGAGCTGCCGCTCGCCGATGGCAAGGCAGACAGGCTGATCCGAGCGAGCGCGCTCAACTTCGAGCTGCCGGCAAGATGAGAAACCTGCTGCTGCTGCTCGCCATGGTGCTGAGCGGTTTCGCTGCCGCGCATGAAGTGCAGCATCGGCTGGCCACCAGCATGGCGATCAGCGTCTGTTTCACTTTTGCTGACG
>NZ_JAEUOL010000115.1 GCF_016789985.1 Accumulibacter sp. | reverse complement strand
CGCTTCAGTTTGACCGGCTCGTTAGCACCCGAACGTCTCCTGTGCCTGCCCTTCCTGGCACGTCGGTGGCTGACCAGAAGGACAAACTTGCCGATCAGCAGCAGCAGGATGAGCAGCCAGACCAGCGGGTATTCGAAAATCTCCTTGATGAACTGGAAGATTTCTCGTGTTGCCGTGGTGTCCTGGGCAGCGGGCGGCGTTTGCGCAGCGCGTTCGCCGGATGGCTGGCGGCCGGGTCGTTCGGCGCCGTGGTCCACAATGGCCAGAGAGAGGTCACCGTGTCCGAACGACACCCCACCGTCGCGCGCCCGGTAATGGAAGCCTTCCAGTCCGGCCAGCGAAAAGCTCAGCCGGCCTTCCGGACCAAGGTGCGCACCAGTTGCTTCGGCAAGCACTTCGGCCACCGATTCTTGCAACTCGTCAAGCGCCGCGCTGATCTCGTCGTCGGTCTGGGGAATTGCCCTGGCTCCCGCTGGTCCGGTGTGAGTTGCGGCAGGCGCGGGCCCGCTGCTGCGCGCGGCCTTGCTCCGCAGCAGCGGGCGCCAGGTCGAAGCCAAAGGGACCGCCTGCGGGCCAATGAGCTGGCCGGGAGCCGTCTGCGGCGCCCAATCTTCATGATCGAACCTGTCCGCCGAGATGAGCGATCCGCCTGCCTCGACAGTGTCGGCAGGTGGCGGCAGGATGATACCGGGTGCGGCCGCTGCGCTTACTGGCCCGGCAAGCACCGCAGAGGGCCCATCGCCATCGTTGGCAATGGTGTGCGCCAAGACACTGGAGGCCACGGCGCCCGCCTGCAGCAGGACGGCCAGCATGTGGCCGATGCTACGTAGCCAAGTCATCGCCGACATCCTGGTGCAATCGCTGGTGCGGACACAGTCGGTCGGTCCCGCTCGGCAAGGCACAACCAGGATGTCCTTTCCCTGGGCAGCGAGAGCGGGTATCGGATCGCCTCGCTGGATGCCTGCAGCACCCGCACTGGCAAGCTTGGATTGTCGGTTTCCAGAAGCACTTCTCCTTCGGTGCACACGGACAGACGCATGGACAAGACGGCGATGTCGGCGGCAGCTCACACCATAACTGCTAGAATGATATACGAATTGTTGCAACCAGCCGCTTTCCGTTGAGAACCGTGCATGAAATGAGCAAGCAATCCGCCGATTCCATCGCCTGGCATTGCCTGCCCGCAGACGAAGCGGCGGCACGCCTGACCGCGAGTTTCGACCAGGGGCTTGGTGACGACGAAGTGGTCAGCCGGCGACTGGAGCATGGGGAGAACCGCCTGGCGCCGAAACCGGGCAAGGGGCCACTGCTCCGCTTTGCGCTGCAGTTCGTGCAGCCGCTCGTGCTGGTGTTGCTGCTTGCCGGGGTGGTGACAGCCGTACTTGGCGAATGGGTGGATTCCGGCGTGATTTTCGGGGTGACGCTGATCAACGCGGTGATCGGTTTCATTCAGGAAGGTCGCGCCGAGAACGCCCTACTTGCCCTGGCCCGGTCGGTAACCAGCGAAGTGACCGTATTGCGAGGCGGTTGCAAACAGCGCCTGTCCTCGACCGAACTGGTTCCCGGTGATGTCGTGCTGCTTACCGCCGGCGACAAGGTTCCTGCCGATTTGCGCCTGTTCCGCGCCAAGGACCTGCAAGCCATCGAATCCGCCCTGACCGGCGAATCAACGGCGGTCGCCAAGCACCGTGACACATTGCCAGAAGACACGCTCCTCGCCGATCGCTGCAACATGGCTTACGCCGGTACGGTGATGATCAGTGGTCAAGGGGCAGGTGTGGTGGTGGCAACCGGTGAGCGTACCGAAACCGGCCGCATTTCGAGGCTGATCGCCGATGCACCTGATCTGACGACGCCGCTGACTCGCCGAATGGCGGTCTTCAGCAACTGGCTGCTGATTGCCATTGGCTTGCTGGCGCTATTGACCTTCACGGTGGGCATCTGGCGTGGTGAAGCGACCTTCGCCATGTTCATGGCTGCTGTGGCGCTGGCGGTCGGCGCGATTCCCGAAGGCTTGCCGGCGGCAATGACCATCACCCTGGCCATCGGTGTCTCGCGCATGGCGAGGCGGCGGGCGATCATCCGCAAGTTGCCGGCGGTCGAAACACTGGGCAGCACCACGGTCATCTGCTCGGACAAGACCGGTACGCTGACCGAAAACCAGATGACGGTGCGTGAGTTGTACGCTGGTGGTGTCCGGACGAAAGTCACCGGCAGCGGCTATTCGCCCAATGGCAGGGTTGGCGACGGCCAACACATCGGTGGCGCATTGCGCGAGTGCCTGCTGGCCGCCGTGTTGTGCAACGACGCCGGGTTGAGCAGGAGCAACCGGCACTGGGAGGTGGTCGGCGACCCTACGGAAGGGGCGCTGCTGGTTGTGGCGCGCAAGGCCGGACTCGACGAACGGACCCTGCAGAAACTGTTTCCTCGTCTCGATGAAATCCCTTTCGATTCGGGGAGGCAGTACATGGCGACTCTGCACGAGATCGAGGGCGTTCGCCTGACCTACTTCAAGGGAGCGCTCGAACAGTTGTTGCCGTGCTCGCTGAGCATGCTTGACCGCGAGGGTCGGAGCATGCCGCTGCGCACCGAGGAAATCGAGGGCACTGCCCGCAGCATGGCGGCGGAGGGCTTGCGGGTGCTGGCCGTGGCTCGCCGTGCGGTCGGTTCGGCGAGCACCATCGAACTGGCCGCTACCGACACCGGGCTGCAGTTCCTCGGTCTGGTCGGAATGGTCGATCCCCCGCGTCCCAAAGCCATCAGTGCGGTCAGGACCTGCCACGCGGCCGGCATCGCGGTCAAGATGATCACCGGGGACCACGCCGTCACTGCACTGTCGATTGCCCGGCAACTGGGCATTGCCAAGGCCGGTGAGACGGCGATCAGCGGCCGCGAGCTGGCGGCCCTGGACGACGCCGCTCTATGTCGGCTGGTGCGAACGGTAAACGTCTTCGCCCGCGTCGAGCCGGCACAGAAGCTGCGGCTGGTGCAGGCTCTGCAGGCCAACGGCGAGGTGGTGGCGATGACCGGTGATGGGGTCAACGACGCGCCAGCGCTCAAGCGGGCAGACATCGGCATTGCCATGGGTCTCACCGGTACCGAGGTGGCCAAGGATGCGGCGGAGATGGTGCTGACCGACGACGATTTTGCCGCCATCGAGGCTGCCGTGGAGGAGGGGCGAGGTGTCTATGATAATCTGGTGAAGTTCATTACGTGGACGCTGCCCACCAATTTCGGCGAAGGACTGGTCATCGTGGCGGCGATTCTGGCCGGCGCGACACTGCCGATCACGCCGCTACAGATTCTCTGGATCAACATGACGACGGCGGTCTTCCTCGGTCTGATGCTGGCCTTCGAACCGATCGAACCGAATGTCATGCGTCGCCCACCGCGGCCGCCGGCGACGCCGATTCTCGATGCGGCGCTGATCTGGCGCATCGTGCTGGTCAGCCTGCTGCTGCTCGCCGGTTCGTTTGGGCTGTTCCTGCGCGAGCTGGCAGCGGGGGAGTCGCTGGCCGAGGCACGTACGGTTGCCGTCAACGTCTTCGTCGTCGTCGAGGGCATGTATCTTTTCAATTGTCGTTCACTGACCCTCTCCACACGGCGGGCAGGACTCTTCTCCAATCCGGCGATCTGGTATGGGCTGTTGACGATGGCCGTGCTGCAAGCGGCGTTGACCTACCTGCCCCTGATGAATCGCCTGTTTGCGACAGCGCCGATTGGCGGGCACCAGTGGCTGGAGATCTTCGCGGTCGGTGTTCTGGCTTACGTCGTGGTTGGCATCGACAAGGGATTGCACACGCGTCGATGAGTCGCCCGGGCGACGATCGCGCTACGGCCAGGGGGAGGGCCGTGCCCTGCTGCCTTTTCGATCGCGTCAGAGGAGCCGCTCGATGATCACCGCGGCTCGGATGCTTCGCCACTCTGGTCGCTGAACTCCCGGCATGAAATAATGACCAAACAGCCGTGAGATCGGCTGGTGCAAGACCTCCCCGGTTTTCCATTTGTTCTTTCGACCCGTTTAGGAGCCAACATGACCAGTACAGTGACACTCGGTGGTAATCCGTTCCAGGTAAATGGCAGCTTCCCGCAGAAGGGTCAGGTGGCGCCGGCTTTCAGTCTGGTCGGCAAGGATCTGGCCGATGTCACGCTGAGCAGCCTGGGGGGGCAGCGCAAGGTGCTCAACATCTTCCCCAGTGTCGATACGCCGACCTGTGCCGCCTCGGTGCGCCGCTTCAACCAGCAGGCGAGTGGCCTGGTCAATACGGTGGTGCTTTGCATTTCCGCTGATCTGCCGTTTGCGCAGAACCGCTTCTGCGGTGCCGAAGGGCTGGACAAGGTGGTGACCTTGTCGACCATGCGTGGTCGACAGTTTCTCGAAGACTATGGTGTTGCACTGAGTAATGGGCCGCTGGCCGGACTTGCGGCACGCGCCGTGGTGGTGCTCGACGCCGAAAATCGGGTGCTGCATGGCCAGTTGGTCGGCGAGATCAAGAACGAGCCCGACTACGAGGCAGCACTGCAGGCGCTGGTCTGACAAAACACGACAATGGCTGAAAGCGAAGCGGGCGACCCGATCAGACAGCGACAGGGCATTCAGTCGATCGAGGTCGGTACCCGGCTGCTGCAGGCACTGGCGGCCAACGGACGATCAATGGTGCTGCGCGATCTGGCGCGCAACGCCGGCATGCCGGCCGCCAAGGCGCGCCGCTATCTGGTGAGTTTCATGCGTATGGGACTGGTCGAGCAGGACGCCAATACGGGACGTTACGACCTCGGGGCGTTCTCGCTCGAACTCGGGCTGGCCAGCCTGGCCAGGCTTGATCCCGTGCGCCTGGCAGGGCCGGTACTCGACGATCTGTGCGAGCGCATCGGCGAAACAGTGGCGCTCGCCATGTGGGGCAATCACGGCGCGACCTGCGTGCGCTGGCTCGAAGCCGGTGGTCCAGTCACCATCACCCTGCGCACGGGGGTCGTGCTGCCCTTGATTTCGTCGGCGACCGGACTGGCCTTCGCTGCTTTCTACCGCTCGCCATACCTGCGCAAGATGCTCGACGCCGAGATCGAGATGGCCGCCGAGGCAAGACGGGCGGCGCCGGCAGCGCTGCACTCGTCACTCGCCGTACAACTCGACGAGATCCGTTGCCGCGGCATCGCCCGTGCGTCAGGCAGCGTGACGCCGGGGATCAACGGCTTCAGCGCGCCAGTATTCAACCATACGGGCCGAATGGTGGCAGCGATCACCTCGCTGGGGATCATCGGCAATTTCGACATGGACTGGGACAGTCCGATGGCACAACAGACGCGGGAAGCAGCGGCGATTCTCTCGTGGCGACTGGGTCACGGCAGCGCCGAGGCGGCAGCGAGCGAGGAAACTCCGGCGGGGAACCGCACGCTCACGAGCCGGCGTGAAGTCGCTGCGTGATTGTCGCCCGGGCTGCGGCGCCTGCTGCATCGCCCCGTCGATCAGCAGTGCGATGCCCGGGCATCCCCAGGGCAAGCCGGCCGACGAACGCTGCACCAATCTGACCGACGATCAGCGCTGCCGCTTGTGGGGGCACGTCGAGCGGCCGGCGTTCTGCGCCGGCCTGCAGCCGTCTGACGAGATGTGTGGCCAGGATGAGGCACATGCGATTGCCTGGTTGTCCGCGCTGGAACAGGCAACCCGACCCTGAGTGCTAGAATGCGGCTTTTTCGCGAAAGCCCGCTGTGGACCTTCTGCTCCTCTGCAAAGCCCTGATTCTCGGTATCGTCGAAGGCGTTACCGAGTTTCTGCCGGTGTCTTCGACCGGTCACCTGATCCTCACCGGCGACCTGCTCGATTTCAACGACGAGCGCGGCAAATTGTTCGAGATCGTGATCCAGTCGGGTGCCATGTTTGCCGTCTGCTGGGAGTATCGGGTGAAGATTGGCCAGGTT
>NZ_JAEUOL010000087.1 GCF_016789985.1 Accumulibacter sp. | reverse complement strand
CACCGGCTTGTCTGCCACCCGAGCCTGCATCACCAGGCACTTGCCGGCTTCCTGAATGTAGCCTGTCTTCGACAGACCAATTTCCCAGGTCGGACTGCTGACCAACTGATTGGTATTGTGGAAGTCGAGTTCGCGGCCTTTCACCTCGGCGCGCACTCCCGGTGTGGTCGAGAACTCGCGAATCAGGGGATAGCGGTGTGCGGCCGCCACCATACGTGCCAGATCATGGGCCGTCGACACGTTGTTGCTGCTCAAGCCGGTCGGGTCCTCAAAACGTGTATTGGCCATACCGAGCGACGCAGCCTTACGATTCATCGCCGCCACAAACGCCTGCAAGCCTCCCGGATAGTGACGTGCGAGAGCATGCGACGCGCGATTCTCGGAAGACATCAGTGCCAGCAACAACGCTGTCTCGCGCGATATCACCGTTCCCACGCCGAGACGCGAACGGCTACCGCGCAAATAGTCGACATCCTCATCACCGATGGCGATCGGGGCCTGCAGATTTGGTAGGCTGTCAAGCACCACCATCGCCGTCATCAGCTTGGTAATCGATGCTATGGGCACCACGGCGCTGGCGTTCTTTTCATACAGCAGCTCTCCCGCATCCTGTCCGATCACCAGCGCCGACCCGGATTGCACCGCCAATCGTCCGGGATCCTGCCAGAGATCGGCGCTGTTGGCGAGCGCTCGCGTCAGGTGGCGTTTCTGTGCACTGTGGCTTGCCTCCGGGCTGGCCGGATGGACAGTACCACTCCTGCTACGCGCGGCAGGAACACGCTCGGCTTTTGCCACGACAATTGCCGGCTTGCCTTTCCGGGCCGCCGGCGCAGCCGACAGCTCTTGCCTGGTCTTGACTGCAGTTTGCGTAGTCTTGCCGGCCGCTGCCGCAGGGGCACTCGAAGTCTTTGGCGTGGCCGACGCGGCCAGGCGCTTTCCGGCGGCCGGCTCGGCCTTTACCGCCTGCGCCGGCGATTTGGCCGGACTTTTCTCGGCAGCCGTAGTGGTTTTCCCCTTCGGTGAAGCAGTCTTTCCCTTGGCCTGCTCAACCGCATGCAGGCTGCCCGTCGGTACAACGGTGGTTGCCGCAATGGCAAACAGCAAACCAACTGATCTGAGCGTCATCCGCATTGCAAGCCTCCCGCGCGATTCAATGTTCAGGGCAATTCTACAGCACTTCCGAACCTCAAGGCCATAGACGATCAAAAATAAGGAGATACATGAACTATGTAATGTAGCACATGATGCGCCTCAAGCGGCAAGAAAAGACTTGATCTCGTCCCGTCGGGCCATCGCATCCTTGTAGCCAAGATCGATCAGTGCATTGGTATAGGCCTGTTCGAAAAGCAGGTAGCTGGTCAGCGCACCCCCGTGCCGATTCATCGCACCCAGGCCACGCAACAACATCCTCACCGCCCAAGGGAGCGCGCCGGCATGCCGTGCTGCGAGGCAATCGAGACGCTCTGACGGGCTGATCACCAGCGACCGTACCGGTCGCAAGGAAATGTCGCCGCTCGCCTGCAGGTTTCGCGGGATTTTCGACAGGGTTTCGTTGATTCGCTCCAGCCGTTCCAGGTCAACCGCGAGGCTATCCAGAAAGATGGATGACAACGCGTGGCCAGCAATCTGCGCCAAGGTCGGATAGACCTGCGAACTCTGTCGCGGCATCCCGTCATTGGCTTGCCCGACGCCGACCACCAGGACCTTCTCGGCTCCCAGATGGATGGCGGGCGACAGCGGTGCAAGCTGGCGCATCGATCCGTCGCCAAAGAATTCCCGGTTGAGATGCACCGCGGGGAAGAAAAAAGGGATGGCGCTCGATGCCATCAGATGCTCGACCGTCAGGTGTGCGCGACAACCGGCGCGCTGCTTCCGCCGCCAGGTCGGAACCTCCGGGTGGGCCTGAAAGAAACTGATCCCGTCGCCTGTCGTATAACCCGATGCCGTGATGCTTACTGCGTAGAGCGCACCGCTTTCAAGACAGCGATCGATGTTACGGAACTCCAGCTTCTCTGCGAGCAGTTTCCGCAAGGGCTGATTGTCGAGCAGTGCACGGGGGCTGCCTCCGGTTGCCCAGCCCAACAGCAAGCAAGCAAGCCAGCGCGCTCCGCCGAACCCGATGCCGAGCACGTCGGCACGATAGATATGGCCGGCGTGCATGTTCCGCCACACCTCGGCCAGAGACTCCACGGCAGCACTGAAGTTTTTCGCATAGCATGCCAGCGTCCCGGCATTGACCGCACCGGCAGAAGTCCCACAAAGAATCGGAAAAGGATTCTCGGTCGGATTGCCAAGCAGGTCGCGAACGGCAAGCAGCACGCCGACCTGATAGGCGGCGCGCGCGCCGCCGCCGCCGAGTACCAGTGCAGTCCTGCCATTCGCCATTGCTTCAGACCTTGCGCACCCGAACCATCAAGTCGCACAAAACCGGTTGGCGGGATGGCAAGGCCAACCGGCCGGGTGGATCGGACAACGGACTGCGACGACTCGGTCAGCGTTCATTCATCAACTTGTCTACCACCGTCAGCGCCGTCATGTTCACGATCCGTCGCACGGTCGCGGTCGAGGTCAGTATATGCACCGGTTGCGCGGCCCCCAGGAGGACCGGTCCGATTGTCAGGTTGTCGCCGGAAGCGATCTTGAGCAGGTTGAACGAGATGTTGGCCGCATCCAGGGTCGGCATGATCAACAGGTTCGCCTGCCCCTTCAGGCGCGCGTCACTCGGAAAAACCCGCTGCCTGATGTGATCATCGAGTGCGGCATCACCATGCATCTCGCCCTCGACCTCCAGGCGCGGCGCGCGCTCCTTGAGCAGCCTCAGCGCTTCACGCATCTTGCATGCGGTCGGCGTGTTCTCCGAGCCGAATGACGAATGCGACAGCAAGGCCACTCTCGGAGTCACACCGAAGCGCCGAACCTCGTCTGCCGCGAGCAAGGTCATGTCGACCAACTGCTCCGCCGACGGTTCGTAGTTGATGTAGGTATCGGCGATGAACAAGGTGCGATCGGGCAACACCAGCAAGCTCATCGCATAAAGATTACGCACCCCAGGCGCCAGACCGATGACGCTCTCGACGTATTCGCGGTGCACGTCGTGACGCCCGAAAGTGCCACAGATCAGTCCGTCCGCGTCACCCATGCGCACCATCATGGCGCCGAACAACGATGCACGCCGCCGCACCTCGCGCCTGGCGAACTCCGCCGAAACACCCTTACGCTCCATCAAGAGTCGGTATTCGCGCCAGTACGACTCGAAATGCGTGTCAAAGAATTCGTTGTTGTCCGCGTAAACGATGTCGAAATCGTTCTCGGGGCTGACGCGCAGGTTCAGCGCATCGAGCTTGCGCATGATTTCGCGCGGGTCACCGATCAGAATGGGGCGCGCGATACCTTCATCGACGATCACCTGGATGGCCCGCAACACCCGATCGTCTTCCCCCTCGGCGAAAACGACACGTCTCGGCGCCTGCTTGGCCTGCGAGAAAACCGGCTTCATGATCAGGCCAAAGTGGTAGACGAATTCATCCAGGCTGTCCCGATAGGCCTCGATATCCCTGATCGGCCGGCTTGCCACTCCCGATTCCATTGCCGCCTCGGCGACCGCCGGCGCGATCTTGCCGATCAATCGTGGATCGAACGGATTGGGAATCAGGTACTCAGGGCCGAAATTGGCATGCTTTTCCCCGTAGGCCTTGACGGCGACTTCCGACTGCTCGACGCGTGCCAGTTCGGCAATCGCCCTGACTGCTGCCAGCTTCATCGCCTCGGTAATGGTCGTCGCTCCGACATCAAGGGCGCCGCGAAAAATGAACGGAAAACACAACACGTTGTTTACCTGATTCGGATAGTCCGAACGACCGGTGGCAATGATTGCGTCGTCGCGCACGGCCCTGACGTCCTCGGGCTTGATCTCGGGATTGGGGTTGGCCAGAGCCATGATCAGTGGCGCCGGGGCCATCGCCGCCACCATCTCGGGTTTGAGCACGCCGCCAGCCGACAAGCCGAGGAAGACGTCTGCCCCGGCGATCACCTCAGCCAGGGTGCGGGCATCGGTCCGCTTGGCGTAGCGTGCCTTGACCTCGTCCATCTCCTCGACACGCCCCTCGTACACCAGTCCCTTGATATCGGTCACCCAGATGTTCTCGACCGGGACACCGAGCATTACCAGCAAATCCAGACAGGCGAGTGCGGCGGCGCCGGCCCCCGAGGTGACCAGCTTGACCTGGCTAATTTCCTTGCCCTGCAGGAACAGTCCGTTGAGAATCGCAGCGCCGACAACAATCGCGGTACCGTGCTGATCGTCGTGGAATACCGGAATCTTCATCCGCTCGCGCAACTTCTTCTCGACGTAGAAGCACTCCGGCGCCTTGATGTCTTCGAGGTTGATGCCGCCGAAGGTCGGCTCCAGAGAGGCAACGATTTCCACCAGGCGATCGGGGTCGCGTTCATCGATCTCCAGATCGAAGACGTCGATGTTGGCAAATTTCTTGAACAACACCGCCTTGCCCTCCATTACCGGCTTGGCGGCCAGTGGGCCGATCGCTCCGAGGCCCAATACCGCCGTGCCATTGGTGATCACACCGACCAGATTGGCCCGCGAGGTGAGCGTGCTGGCTTCACCGGGAAGCGCGACAATCTCTTCGCAAGCCGCTGCCACGCCTGGAGAGTAGGCCATTGACAGGTCATACTGGTTGGCCAGTTGCTTGGTCGGCTGGATTGCCACCTTGCCCGGCTTCGGATTCCGGTGGTAGAACAGTGCCGCGGTGCGTAGCTGGTTTTTTTCTTTGTTCATCTTGACTCTCCTCAAGCGTATCGAGCCACAGCAGGTGCCCATGGCTCGCAGGCGGTCATCAGCGACCGGGGGCGATGCTTCTCCGCGGCTTCTCGACAGCGCGCTTCTTCGTGTCGACCGTGAGTGCAGATCGTACCTGTGGCATAATTACACAAACCCTCAAATCCTTGTAGCACCAACGCCTAGCATGCTGACCTCCCCCCTGCTCTGGGCTTGTTTCTCGCCAACCGCGACCGACGCGTCGCACCCGACTGGGCTGGACAGACCGTTCCGGTTCCGGGCCATTCAGGTTTGGCTCTGCGCGCCGCTGCACGGTGACTTCCGCTCCTCTACCTTCCTTCGAGAGTGATGACCATGAACCAGACTGTTTCCATCAACGCCCCCGACTACGTCAAACATGAGCGCCTGAAGCAATGGGTTGCCGAAATCGCGGCGCTCGCCGAGCCGGCCCAGGTCGTCTGGGCCGACGGTTCACAGGAAGAATACGATCGCCTGTGTGCCGAACTGGTCGAGGCCGGCACCTTCATCAAGCTCAAAAAGCGCAAGAACTCATTCCTCGCTTTTTCCGATCCGTCCGATGTTGCCCGGGTCGAAGACCGCACCTACATCTGCTCCGAGAAGAAGGAAGACGCCGGCCCAACCAACAACTGGGAAGACCCGGCCAAGATGCGAGGCATCCTCAGCGGCCTCTTCAAGGGCTGCATGAAGGGCCGTACGATGTATGTCATTCCGTTCTCGATGGGTCCGATCGGCTCGCCGATCGCCCAGATCGGCATCGAGATCACCGACAGCGCTTACGTCGTGGTGAACATGCGCATCATGACCAGGATGGGCAAGGACGTGTTCCCGGTGCTCGGTACCGACGGAGTGTTCGTACCATGCGTACACTCGATCGGCGCGCCGAAGGAGCCCGGCCAGAAGGATCCGCGCTGGCCGTGCAACCCGACCACCAAGTACATCGTGCACTATCCCGAGACCCGCGAAATCTGGTCATACGGTTCGGGCTACGGCGGCAACGCGCTGCTCGGCAAGAAATGTCTGGCCCTGCGCATCGCTTCCAACATGGCACGTGACGATGGCTGGATGGCCGAACACATGCTGATCCTCGGCGTCGAATCGCCGGCCGGTGACAAGCACTACGTCGCGGCAGCTTTCCCGTCGGCCTGCGGCAAGACCAATTTCGCCATGCTGGTACCACCGCAGAGCCTAGGCGGCTGGAAAATCACGACGATCGGCGACGACATCGCCTGGATCAAGCCACGCAAGGACAAGGACGGCGTCACCCGCCTCTATGCGATCAACCCGGAAGCCGGCTTCTTCGGCGTTGCTCCCGGCACCAACGACAAGACCAACTTCAATGCCATGGCCTCGCTGGCCGAGAACACCATCTTCACCAACGTCGCGCTGACCGACGACGGTGACGTCTGGTGGGAAGGCATGGGCCCGGCGCCGGCCCACGCCATCGACTGGCAGGGCAACGACTGGACGCCGGAAATTGCCAAGGAAAAGGGCACCAAGGCAGCACACCCGAACTCCCGCTTCACCGCCCCGGCCGCACAGTGCCCGTGCATCGACGAGAAATGGCAAAGCCCGGAGGGTGTTCCCATCTCGGCGTTCCTGTTTGGTGGCCGTCGCGCCTCGACCGTGCCGCTGGTCTGCCAGACGCGCGACTGGGAGCACGGCGTCTACGCCGCCGCCACGCTCGGCTCGGAGACCACCGCCGCCGCCTTCGGGCAGCAGGGCGTCGTCCGCCGTGACCCATTCGCCATGCTGCCCTTCTGCGGCTACAACATGGCCGACTACTACAACCATTGGCTGAAGATGGGCAGCGTTGCCGACAAGCCGGTGCCGATCTTCATGGTCAACTGGTTCCGCATGAACGAGCAGGGCGGATTCGCCTGGCCGGGTTTCGGCGACAACGCGCGTGTCCTGAAATGGATCATCGAACGCTGCGAGGGCAAGGTTTCGGCGCGGGAAACCACGCTCGGCTGGATGCCGAACTACGAGGATATGGACTGGTCCGGCACCGACTTCTCGAAAGACGAGTTCGCCGGCGTCACCAGCCTCGACAAGCAAGCCTGGATGAGCGAACTGGAAGGCGTCAAGGACTGGTTCGGCAAAATGGGCGACAAGCTGCCGAGCAAACTTGCAGCGATCCGCGACGAGTTCGAAAAAGGATTCCAGGCCGCCTGAGCTTGACCAAAGCAGGTCAGGAAGGCCGCCTCCGGGCGGCCTTTTTACACCTGCACCAGGCCTCGCGCCCAGACTACCCGCCCAACCCCAAACCGCCAGCCAAGACCATGCCCAGCTTTCCCGCACGCCGCCTTGCCGACATCGCCCCCTTCCACGTCATGGAGTTGATGGCGCGCGCCAAGGCACTGGAAGCAGAAGGACGCGACATCATTCACATGGAAGTCGGCGAACCCGACTTCCCAACCCCGCAACCGATGCTGGCTGCGGCCCAGGCGCACATCGCCACCGGTCGCGTCGGCTACACGGCAGCGCTCGGTCTGCCCGAGCTGCGCAGCACCATTGCTGCCTTCTACACGACACGCTACGGCATCGATGTATCGCCCTCTCGCATCGTCGTGACGGCCGGCGCATCCGGCGGGCTGTTACTAACCATGGCCTGCCTTGCCGAAACCGGCAGCCAGTGGCTGCTCACCGACCCGGGTTATCCGTGCAACCGCAGCTTCGTGCGCAGCTTCGGTGGCCTGCCGGTCGGGATTCCGGTCGGTCCCGCCAGCAATTTCCAGCCGACCCTTGATGACCTCGAACGACACTGGAATCGGCACACCGCCGGCGCGCTCCTGGCGTCGCCAGCCAATCCCACCGGCACCCTGCTGGCAGACGAGGTGCTGGTTGCGATCGCCAATTTTGTCCGGCAACAGGGAGGGCAACTGATCGTAGACGAGATCTACCACGGACTGACCTATGAGCGTGAGGTGCCCACCGCCCTAAGGTTTGGCGATGACATTTTCATCGTGCAGAGCTTCTCCAAGTACTTCAACATGACCGGCTGGCGACTCGGCTGGCTGGTCGTTCCCGAGCGGTTCGCCCGCGCCATCGAGAAGCTGGCGCAGAATCTCTTCATCGCGCCCTCGACACCGGCTCAACACGCGGCACTGGCAGCCTTCGCTCCGGCCACGCTAAGCATCCTCGAAGGACGCCGCCAAGAGTTCAAGCGCCGGCGCGACTTCCTGGCGCCAGCCCTCGAGAAGCTCGGGTTCCGCCTTGCCGCCAGACCGGAAGGCGCTTTCTACATCTACGCGAATTGCGCAGCGCTGACCCGAGACAGCGATGATTTTGCTCGCCAACTCCTGGAATCGGCGGGCGTCGCCACCACACCCGGCCGCGACTTCGGCAGCAACGCGCCAGACAAGCATTTGCGCTTCGCGTACACCACCGACGTCGAACGCCTGGCCGACGCGGTGGACAGGATCCACCGTTTTCTCGGCTGAATGTCATCACCTCGACACGTCCGAGAATGTCGCAGGAGCGAGACAACGAACACGGCGCATTTCAGCCCGGCACCCCTGGCAGCCTGCCGAGCGTGGCCAGGCGCCGCCAGTCAAAGAAGGGACCAGGATCCGTCTTGCGACCGGGCGCCACGTCACAATGACCCGCCACAGCCTCGATCGGGTAGTGTGCACACAGCCGTCGGAGCAGTTCCTGCAGGCCACCGTACTGCGCTTCCTCGAACGGCAGCTCGTCACAGCCCTCGAGCTCGATGCCCAGGGAAAAGTCATTGCAGCGCGACCGCCCCTGCCAGGAGGACAGGCCGGCATGCCAGGCGCGCTGCCGACAGGAAACGAACTGGATCAGGCCCCCATCTCGCCTGATGAGGAAATGTGCCGAGACCCGCAGGCTGCTGATCGTCTCGAAATAGGGATGCGCCGCCGGGTCGAGCCGGTTGGTGAACAGACGCACGATTTCGTCACCACCGAACTGAGCGGGCGGCAGGCTGATCGCATGCACGACGATCAGCGACACCACCGCCCCGTCGGGACGCGCATCGCAATTCGGCGAAGCGACGCGCAACGCGCCGTCCAGCCAGCCATCACCGTCTATCCCCGCGGCCGGTTCGGAAAAAGCTGCCGTCATTCCTCGATCCCGAGGCGCTCGATTCGGTAACGCAGCGAACGAAAGCTCACGCCCAACAGCCTGGCCGCCGCCGTCCGATTGAAAGCTGTCTTCGCCAATGCTTCAAGAATGGCCTGTTTCTCGACCCGATTGATGTAGTCGTCAAGGCTCTCTCCCTCCCGTCCAAGACTGTCGCGGACCGCCATCGCTGGCGCCAGTTGCAGATCATCAAGCACCACCGTGTCACCGTTGCACAGCGCGGTGGCGCGCTCCAGGATGTTCTCGAGCTCGCGCACGTTGCCCGGAAAGCTGTAGGCTTGCAGCGCGTTCGCCGCCTGCCGATCGAGGCGCGGCGGCTGCGCTCCGCAGAGCCGCCGCAGCAGCGCTTCCACCAGCGGCTCGATATCCTCGCTACGCTCGCGCAACGGGGGCATTCTGAGTTCGATGACGTTCACCCGATAATACAGATCCTGGCGAAAGGTTCCCGCCTCGACACAGTCCTTGAGCCGGTGATGGGTTGCCGAGATGATGCGCACATCGACCGCTTCTTCGGCAGTGTTGCCGACCTTGCGTACCCGCTTCTCCTGTATGGCGCGCAGCAGCTTGACCTGCATCGGCAACGGCAGATCGGCAACTTCGTCGAGAAACAGCGTCCCCCCTTGCGCCGCCTGAAAAAACCCCTCGCGATCGCTCTCCGCCCCGGTAAATGCTCCCTTGCGGTAACCGAAAAACTCGCTCTCCATCAGGTTCTCGGGAATCGCTCCGCAGTTCACCGGAATGAAGGGGGCCGTGCGGCGTGCGCTGTGATCATGTATCAGGCGTGCCGCCAGTTCCTTGCCGGTACCCGACTCACCGGAGATATAGATCGGTGCCTGACTCCGCGCCAGCTTGTCGATCATTTCCCGGACCTGGCAAATTGCCGCCGATGGGCCGATGAGACGCGTCGCCGCGCTGGCGGGCGGTGCACCGTCCGCCGCAGCACCGACCCGCGGCAGATCGAGCGCCGATTTGATCAGACTGCGCAGTTGATCCAGCGCCACCGGCTTGGCCAGATAGTCGAAGGCTCCTGCTTTCAGCGCGGCGACCGCGTTCTGGGTGTTGCCGAAGGCGGTGATCACCGCTACCGGTGTTTCGCCGTAACGCTCGGCGATCAGCCTTACGATCTCCAGGCCATCGCCGTCAGGCAGACGCATGTCGGTAAGACATAGTTGATAGCGTTGCTGTTCGAGGAACTGCCTCGCTTCGGTCACCGTAGCCGCACAATCAGCCGAGAGTCCCATGCGCGCCACCGTGAGATCGAGAAGTTCACGAATGTCCGCCTCATCATCGACCACCAGCACACGGATCAGATCGCCGCGCGGGCGACGTTGCACCTTGCCTGTCAACAACCGACCGCCCTCCCCAAGAGACGAAAATCCGCGCCGGGACCTGAACCCTGGAGCTCGAGCTGCGCTTCATTTGCCTCGCACAGCTCGCGCGCAATATACAGCCCCAGACCGGTGCCGCGATGATGGGTGGTGAAAAACGGCTCGAATATCTGTTCCCGGCAGTCGTCGCCCACGCCCGCCCCATCGTCAATCACATGCACTTCCACCTGACCTTCAAGCTTGCCATCGCGTATCAGGAGAAGCACGCTCCCCACCTTGCGCTGCGAATGACGCAAGGCGTTGCTCAGCAGGTTCCACAATACCTGATGGATGTGTGAGCGATCGAAGCAGAGAGTCGCCATGCCGGAAACATCAAGCCGGACCAGGTCCGGTGGCAGATGTTCCTTGCCCAGCGATTGCTCGACAAAGGACGGCAGAAGCTGGCGCAGGTCAATCGGCTCGCGGTAGACGCGATCGCGACGCCCAAGCTCGAGGACATCGCTCACGATACGCTCGAGGCGCTGCGTGTTGTCCAGCAGTATCCGCAGCAGGCGTTCGTACAACTCGCCACGTCGCTCTTCGCGCATGAGTTCACCGGCATGGCTGATCGCCGACAGCGGGTTGCGAATCTCGTGCGCGATGTTCGCGGTCAGGCGCCCCAGAGCAGCCAGCTTGATCTGCTGCGCCTGCTCGCGAAGGCGACTGACATTCTCCAGAAAGACCAGCACATCGCTCTCGGTACTGGCAGTGCCGACGAACCGGGCGCGCAAGTGCATGCCGGTGGCTGGAATACGCAACAATACTGCATCTTCGCCGTGCTGGTGAGACCAGTCCGTGTAGGCCTGCGACAGCTCGGGCGAGCACTCGCCGAGACCCGGTTGCCGGCCACCATCAGCCACCGCCAGCAACTGTCTGGCGCGCGGATTGCTCTGCGTTACCCGGTCGTCGCCCCTGAGGACCAGAACGCCCTCCTGCATTTCTTCAATGACGCGCTGACTGATCACCATCTGATTGTTGACCTCGACGCCACGCTGGCGCGCCAACTCTTCGTTGGCCAGCACGCGACGCGCCAGCAGGCGGGCCGAAATGGCTACGGCAAAAAAACCGATGCAGAATACGCCGGCGTGAAAGAAGCCGGCTGCATCGAGGTCGTTCAGCCAGCCGCGATAAGATTGTTCGAACAAGACCGCGATGGTCGCCATGGCGGCATAGAAAAGCACCAGTCGACCCTGTCCAACCAAGCCGGCACCGGCGAGGGTAACCAGCAGCATCGAGCCGAGCCCACTACCCAGCCCCCCACCGATGTGGATCAGCAGTGTCATGACCAGCACATCGACCAGTACGCTCGCCGTCACCTGCGTACTCGCGTGCTGACGATAGCCATAGGCCAGAATCACAGACAGCGCAGCGCTGACCAAGTAGCCGCCAGCCAGCAGCAGATGCTGCAGGCCCTGGTGCGGAGTGAGCACCGGAAAGGCTGACGGATAGAGCAGCGTCGAAGAGAGCAGTAGTGTGGCGACCGTCAGGCGATAGAGATTGAAATAGCGCAGCGACTTCCAGTGCGTCTCGGAAAAGCGTTCCCGGCCGCCGCCCGCGGTGTTCGACATCGCCATTCAAACGTCGTCGGAACGCGACTCACGTAGATGTGCGGCACTGCAATAATAACGACCATTGGCCAGTATGCTCTCGCCGATCGGCTGATTGACGCCGCAGCGGGCACACTGGACCATGCGCTCGGCCTCACGCCCGTGGCGCGGGGGAGTCGTGTGGTCCGTCTGTCGCAGCTTGCGCCAGATCCACCAGACGCACAGCCCCAGCACGATCAGCAAAAGGTATTTCGTCATTTCCGGAAAAGTCCTGCAGAACAGCCAAGCATAGCAGAAGACCGGGAACACGTCCGGCGCAGCAACACGTCGGAGAACTGCAGGAGTGGTGGCGCCCGGAGCGGCTGGCTCCCAAGCATAAGGCAAGGCTGACAGGCAACGGTTGGTCGGGGCGAGAGGATTCGAACCTCCGACTCCTGCGTCCCGAACGCAGTACTCTACCAGGCTGAGCTACGCCCCGACCGATGCGACGACAGCGCTAATGACTTCTAGCAACCGCGAAGAGGCATAATTCTAACAAGGAATCCTTGTATTGAGAAGCGGGAAGGAGTTCCAACGACCGCGCGGCAAGCTCGGCCTCGGCAGCCGCCTGTTGCCTGGAATACTCCAGAGCGCCGGTTGCACGGATCGCCGCCAGGACCTCGGGCAAGTCGTCACGACCACCGTTTTCGATGGCGCGCCGCACGCTGGCGACCTGATCGGAATTCCCGTTACGCAGAACGAAGATCAGCGGCAGGGTTGGCTTGCCCTCTGCCAGATCGTCACCCAGATGCTTTCCGGTCTCCAGTTCGGCGCCCGAGTAATCGAGGACATCGTCGATCAACTGAAAGGCGGTCCCCAGGTGACCTCCGTACACCGCCATCGCCTGCTCGATCGCCGATCTCGCGCCGCCAATGATTGCGCCCAGTTGTGCCGCTGCCTCGAACAGCTTGGCAGTCTTGTAGCGAATCACCTGCAGATAGTCCGCTTCGTCAACGTCCGCATCGTGGCAATTCATCAACTGCAGCACTTCACCCTCAGCGATGACGTTGGTGGCATTCGACAACACCTGCATGATGCGCATGTCGTTCACCGCCACCATCATCTGGAATGCGCGCGAGTACAGAAAGTCGCCAACCAGGACGCTCGCCGAATTGCCGAATATCGCGTTGGCCGTCTCGCGGCCGCGCCGCAGATCCGAAGCATCGACCACATCATCGTGCAGCAAGGTAGCCGTGTGGATGAATTCGATCACCGCGGCAAGTTCGTGATGATGCGTGCCACGATAGCCCAGGGCGCCCGCCGAGAGCAGGACGAGAGCCGGCCGCAGTCGCTTGCCTCCACTGTGCACGATGTACTCCGCCACCTGCCGCACCAGGGTGACGTCGGAGTGCAGGCGCTGATGGATGACCGCATCCACAGCCTTCATATCCGGCCCGATCAGGTTATAGAGTTGCTCCATTCTCACGACACGGCACCCTGGCACAAAAACTTCCGGATCTTAGGCGCCGCCCTCTCCTGCGTCAAGCCGGGCGTTCCCGAAGCAATCGAAAAGGCTTTGACGAGCAGCGAAAAATAAGTAGAATGCGCGGTTCTTCGCTTCATTTTGTTCAGTTTCCATCTAGCCATTTGGAGTCCAACATGTACGCGGTCATAAAAACCGGTGGCAAGCAGTATCGCGTTGTCAGCGGCGAAAAATTGAAAATAGAACAGATACCGGCAGAAGTTGGCGCAGAAATCAGCCTCGACCAGATCCTC
>NZ_JAEUOL010000061.1 GCF_016789985.1 Accumulibacter sp. | reverse complement strand
GCCCGCAAGACCCTGCTCACACCCTACGGCCTCGATGTCGCAGACCTCACGCCGGTGTTCGGCAAGATCATGGCGCATCAGGTCGATTATGCCGACCTCTACTTTCAGTACAGCCGCTCCGAAGCCTGGAGCCTCGAGGAGGGCATCGTCAAGGGAGGCAGCTTCAGTATCGACGAAGGAGTCGGTGTGCGCGCCCTGTCGGGTGAGAAGACCGCCTTCGCTTATTCCGACGACATCAGCAGCGAGGCGCTCGGCGATGCCGCCGCAGCGGTGCGGGCAATCGCCGGCGCCGGTCAGGAGCGACAGGTTCCGGCGTTCAAGCGCAGCACCGGCCATCACCTCTACGTGCCGCACGATCCCCTCGCCTCGCTCGACGCGGCCAGCAAGGTCAGGCTGCTCGAACGACTGGAGGCGCTGGCGCGCGCCGCGGACACACGGGTCACGCAGGTTATGGCGCACCTCGCGGGAGAGTACGAGGTGATCCTGGTGGCCGGCAGCGATGGCCGGCTGGCCGCCGACATTCGCCCGCTGGTGCGGCTCTCGCTGACCGTCATCGTCGAACAGAACGGGCAGCGCGAACAGGGGTCGGCCGGCGGCGGCGGACGGACCGATTACGCTTGTTTCACCGATCAGGTGCTGCAGGGTTACGCGCGCGAAGCGGTGCACCAGGCGGTGACCAACCTCGCGGCGCGACCGGCGCCGGCCGGCACCATGACCGTCGTGCTCGGAGCCGGCTGGCCCGGCATCCTGCTGCACGAGGCGGTCGGCCATGGCCTGGAGGGCGACTTCAACCGCAAGGGCAGTTCGACCTTTGCCGGCCGTATCGGCAGCCGCGTCGCCGCGCCGGGCGTCACCGTGATCGACGACGGTACACTCGCCGAGCGGCGCGGTTCGCTGAACATCGACGACGAGGGCAATCCGACGCAGCGCACGGTGTTGATCGAAAACGGCATCCTCAAGGGCTACATGCAGGACAGTCTGAACGCGCGTCTGATGGGCGTCGCCCCGACCGGCAACGGTCGCCGCGAGTCATTCGCGCACCTGCCGCTGCCGCGCATGACCAACACCACGCTGCAGAACGGCGAGCGCAGCGCCGAGGAAATCATCAGATCGGTCAGGAAAGGGATTTACGCGGTCAATTTCGGCGGCGGACAGGTCGACATCACCAACGGCAAGTTCGTCTTCTCGATGTCCGAGGCCTACCTGATCGAGGACGGCAAGGTGACCACGCCGGTCAAGGGTGCGACCCTGATCGGCAGCGGACCCGAAGCGATGACCCAGGTATCGATGATCGGCAACGACCTGCGCCTCGATCCGGGTGTCGGCACCTGCGGCAAGGAAGGGCAAAGCGTGCCGGTCGGCGTCGGTCAGCCAACCTTGCGCATCGATGGCCTGACCGTCGGCGGCACTGCCTGAGCGCGGGCCGGCCTATCTGCGGCAGGGTTGACCTGGATCATCACGCCGGCTCGCGGCTCTGCCTTAGACTTCTCTGGTTTCGTACCCGCCGACCGCCCGCCCAGGCTTCGGCCGAGGAGTGGAGCCTCGAAGCATCATGTTGAAGCCGGTTTCAGTGGGCCGGGTCCTCCTGGCCCTGCTGCTTTTCTCTCTGCTCCCCATTGCCCAGGCACAGATCAGCGACCTCAATTCGGCGATCAACAAGGCCGGCCGCCAGCGCATGCTGTCGCAGCGCATGGCCAAGGCCTATTTCCAGATCGGTCTGGGCGTCGACACCGACCGTTCGCGACGAATCCTCGACAGCTCGGTCGGCCTGTTCGACAGGCAGCTCGCCGAACTGAAAACCTACGCACCCGCACCCGAGATCCGGGAAACCTACCTGAAGCTTGACAAGCTGTGGCAGGTGTATCGCTCGGCACTGACCACCGCCGTCCCGAATCAGGCGGAAGGCGCCCGCATCCTGGCCCTGTCGGACGAGGCGCTGAGCCTGGCGCAGCAGGGTACGCAACAGCTCGAGAGCCGCTCGACCACCGCCACCGCCCGCCTGGTGAACATCGCCGGCCGCCAGCGCATGCTCTCGCAGCGCATGGCCAAGTTCTACCAGGCCACCGCCTGGCAGGTCGGGGTCGAACAGGCCGGAGCGCAGATCGACCAGGCGCGCCGCGAGTTCTCGGCCGCGCTGAGCGAACTCGGCGCCGCACCGGGCAACACGCCGGCGCTGCGCGACGACCTTGAACTCGTCCGGCAACAGTGGTTGTTTTTCGAGAACGCGCTCGGCCAGCCGCCCGACAGCAGCAAGCGGCGCGCGACGACGGTCGCCACGACCAGCGAGCGGATTCTCGAAACCATGGAAAGCATCGTCACACAGTACGAGAAGCTGCCGCGCTAGTGGTCGCCGCCAGCCCGGCGCAGCACTTCGCCCGCTATAATCCGGCGCTATCTTCCCTATGGACCGGATTTGACGATGACCGCGACCCCTCCACTCGCTCGCCTGTCTGCCCCCTGGTTGCTGTTGTGGCTGGCGGGATGCCTCTTCCTGGCGGGTGCCACGACGTCCGTCCTGGCCAGCGAGACGGCACGGCCGCCCGAGGCGACCCTGTACTATCACTTCCGGCCGATCTTCACCTTCCGCTCGACCTACGTCGGCGCGCTCCCCGAGCATCGCATGCGTCGCGCATCGAGCCGGATCGACGCACTTTCACCCGCCCAGATGGAACGACCCATCGAGCAAACACCGTTCTTGATCGACGGCCGGCGCGGAATCAATCTGCATATTGGCGAGTCGGTACTGTTCAACGTCCTGGACGGCGATCTCGACCCGGAGGAGCAGCTCTCGCTCGAGGAGGTGGCCAAACGGACCGCCGACGAACTCGCCAGCGCGCTGCGCGCGGTCGGCGAGCAGCGTCGTCCGCTGGTGCTGCTGAAAGGAGTCGGTCTCTCGCTGCTGGCAACCGCGATCGGCCTGGCCGCGCTCTGGCTGATTCGTCGGGCAACCGCGTTCATGGTCCAGCACTTTCAGGAGGTGATCGAGGCGCACCCGGAGTCAACCGGCTTTCGCTGGGCGCGCCACGCCTGGCTGCTGGTCCAGCGGGTGGCTCAACTGGTCATGGGCTTCCTCTGGCTGAGCGTCGCCTACCTCTGGCTGAGCTTCGTACTGGCGCGCTTCCCGCTCACCGAGCCGCTCGGCGAGCGTCTCACCGACTTTCTGTTCGGGCTGCTCACCACCCTCGGAACGGGAATCATCGAGGCCATCCCGGCGCTGACCACGGCGGTGGTCATCCTGTTCCTGACCAAAGCCTTCAATGACGCGCTCGGCAATTTCTTCAAGGCCGCCCGTGCGGGGCGGGTCCAGGTACCCGGCCTGCACGCCGAGACGGTGAACGCGACGCACCGGATCTGCACCATTCTGGTCTGGGGCCTGGGCATTGCCATTGCCTATCCCTTCATTCCGATGTCCGACAGCGACGCCTTCAAGGGCCTCTCGGTGATGTTCGGCTTCATGCTGACGCTTGGCTCGGCGGGCATCGTCAACCAGTTGATGAGTGGTCTCGTGCTGGTCTATTCGCGCGCGCTTTCGGTCGGCGACTTCGTCGACCTCGGCGAGACCGTCGGCGTGGTCAGCGAGGTGGGCGCCCTGTCGACCAAGATCATCAACATGCGCAACGAGGAAGTGACGATTCCCAATGCCGTGCTGGTCTGCAGCCCGATCAAGAATTACTCCCGCCTGGCCGGCGCGCGCGGCACGCTGGTGTCCACCAAGGTGACCATC
>NZ_JAEUOL010000048.1 GCF_016789985.1 Accumulibacter sp. | reverse complement strand
ATGTGCTCTACAACACGACGAGCGGGGCGCTGTTCTACGATGCGGACGGGAGCGGCACCGCCCAGGCGCCGGTGCCGTTCGCGACGCTGAGCGGCGGGGTGGGGGTGAGCAACCTGGACTTTCTGGTGACTTGAGGGGGCGCGGGGGGCGCGGGGGGCGCGGGGAGGCGTGTCGGCAGGACAGCTTTGCGCTTTGGCCGGTCGGCAGGGCGACCTTCAAGCCAGGAGGGGCGAACTGGCGCCCTTGATTCGGATCACGATCGCTGCTCTTGACCATGCCGGCAACTCGACCGACCGCAAGGAGTCACCCGCCAATGCCAATCGCACACGGCTCGTCAGCCTCTTGCGGGTTGTTTCCGATGAGTCGGGGGCACAAGCCAAGCGACTCTGTTACGCTTGCTTGCAGCCCGTCATCGAACCGACCGACCATATCAAAGCAGCTCCTGGAACTGACTGACGATGCTCATGGGCAAGACCTTGCATGCGCCAAGCTGCTGTTCGTCGATCAGCCTGCTCGCCTCCGATGTGTTGACGATGCGGTAGGGTAGGGACGAGCAGCGGCGCCCACTCAGCCGCAGGAGCTGGCGGTCACGGGTGATCAGCAGGTCGGCGCGACAGCGCAGGGCAAGAATCAGGAACTTCTGGTCGTCCACGTCGCGGCAGCGGGGTAGTACGCAGTCATCCGGACTTGCCGTGCTCTCCGGGTCCGCTGCATCGCAGTCCAAGACGATGCGGCGGTAGCCGTCAAGCAGCGCCCGCTGCGCAGCGGGGTCGAGCTGGAACTGCCGGTAGGCGCTCACCCGTTGCAGCTCCGCCAGGCAGTCGCGATCGGTGAAGCAGAGCACGACGCCGCTTGCGATGGCCCGTCGGAGACCCTGCGTCGGTGGATCGGCGAAGTGCAGCAGGTCGATGACGATGTTGGTATCGAGCACGGCACGCATGGCTCAGCCCAGTTCTAGTTCGGCGGCGACGCGGTCGGCGATTGCCAGGCAGGCGGTCAGTCCCGGCGACTCGATACCGAACAGGTTGACCAGGCCGGCAATGCCATGCTGCGCCGGTCCCTGGATGAGGAAGTCGGCGGCCGGCTCCGACTGGTCGCCGATTTTCGGCCGGACACCCGCGTAGGCGGGGAGCAGTGCGCCGGCTGGCAGTCCCGGCCAATAGCGGCGGATCTCGGCGACAAAGGCGTCGCAACGCCCCGGATCCACCCGGTAGTCGAAAGCCTCGACCGGTTGCCCTGGGGAGGCAGCCGGCAGCCACTCGACATCGGGTCCGAAACGCGCCTGGCCGGCGAGATCGAGCGTCAGATGCACGCCGAGGCCGGCGGCTTCCGGCAGCGGGTAGATCAGCCGGGAGAAGGGAGCGCGCGCCGCCAGCGCATAGTAATTGCCCTTGGCAAAATGCGCCGCCGGTAGCCAGGCTGCCGGAAAGCCGGCCAGCGAAGCCGCGACGGCCGGCGCCCACGGACCGGCGGCATTGATGACCCGTGTGGCGCGGAAGCGCAGACTCTCCGCCCCGCCACTGTCGAGCAGGATGGCGCCGGACTCGATCAAGCCGCCATGCAGAGGGCTGCGCAGTACGAGCCAGGCGCCGGCGCGTTCGGCATCGCCGAGCAGGGCAAGCATCAGGCCGTGGCTGTCGATGATGCCGGTGGAGGGCGAGAGCAGAGCGGCAGTGCAGGCCAGCTCGGGCTCGAGGGCGCGTGCCTCGGCGGCGCTCAGCCAGCGCAGATCGTCGACCCCATTGGCCTGGCCCTGCTGCTGCAACGCGAGAAGTCGCGCCTGCTGGGCGGTCGAGGTGGCGACGATCAGCTTGCCGCAACGCCGGTGGCCGACGCCATGGGTGCGGCAAAAGTCATAGAGCTGCCGCCGACCGGCAACGCACAGGGTCGCCTTGAGCGAAGCACTCGGGTAGTAGAGCCCGGCGTGGATCACCTCGCTGTTGCGCGAACTGGTTTCGCTGCCAAAACGGTCGTTGCGCTCGAGAATCACCGTCTCGATGCCCCGCTGAGCGAGTGCCCGGGCGCAGGCGAGGCCAAGCACACCCGCTCCGATCACCGCCGCACCGACGCTTTCCATCGGCTGTCCCGCAGAAACAAATCCTGGATTCTAATGCCTTCACCGCCGGAGCAACGCTCGGGAGACGTATCGGAGACGCTGACCCGCCGACCCGCCGCCGCAGCAAGGCAGAGTGGACGCTCAGGGGTTACACTGTCGATCATTCCTGCCGGACCGACGGAGCAGGACTCAGCGGAGCGCCGGAGCATGACCAGCAGTCCCTTGCCGACCCACGAACAAGTCATCGCCACCACCCGCCACTGGCTGGAAAAAGCCGTGATCGGTCTCAACCTCTGTCCCTTTGCCAAAGCCGTACATGTCAAGGGGCAGGTGCGTTGCGTGGTGAGTGCGGCGCGCGATGAACTGGATCTGCTCGACGACCTCGAGCGCGAGTTGTTGATGCTGCGCGAGGCCCTGCCGGAGGAGGTCGATACGACGCTGCTGATCCATCCCTGGGTGCTGACGAATTTCGACGATTTCGTACGTTTCCTCGATCTCGTCGAGGTGGTCCTGCAAACCCGGCGGCTGCATGGGGTGTTGCAGGTGGCCAGCTTCCACCCGGCTTACGTGTTCGCCGACAGCGCACCGGACGACATCACCAACTGTACCAACCGCTCGCCGTTTCCGACCCTGCACCTGCTCCGCGAAGCCAGCCTCGACCGCGCCGTGGCGGCGTTTCCCGAGGCGGCGGCGATCTATCAGCGCAATCTGCAGACCCTGCGCGAACTGGGTGCCGACGGCTGGCGGGAACTCGGTGTTGGCGCGCCGTCGGACGGCCAGGAATAGACGTTCGATGGCGACGCCGGTGACGAGAATCGAGTTGCGCGAGGACGAAGTCGAGCTCATCGCCATCCGCGCGCAGGGTGCCGGCGGCCAGAACGTCAACAAGGTGTCGAACGCGGTTCATCTGCGCTTCGCGATTGCCGCCTCGTCGCTACCCGACGAAGTCAAGCAACGCCTGCTGCAGAGGCGCGACCAGCGGATCAATGCGGAAGGGGTGGTGATCATCAAGGCACAAGCGCATCGCAGCCTGCAACGTAACCGCGAGGACGCCCTGTGCCGCCTGCGCGGGCTGATCGCCGAGGCGGCCTTCACGCCGGCTGCGCGGCGGGCAACGCAACCAACCCGCGGTTCGCAGGTCCGCAGGGTCGCCAGCAAGCTCAAACGCGGCGCGGTCAAGCTGCTGCGCGCCCGGGTCGACGAGGAATAGACCACCGACCGACCCCTGGCGAACGACCAGGTCGGTATAGCAAGGAGAACACGATGAGCGCGGCTGAGGTTCTGCAGTTCTGGTTCGAGGAAACGCGTCCGGCACAATGGTGGGCGAAATCGCCCGACTTCGACCGCCAGGTCGAGGTTCGCTTTGGCCGCCTGCACGCCGCGGCGCTGCGCGGCGAGCTGTACGCCTGGCGCGACGGCGCCGACGGCCGGCTGGCCGAGGTGATCGTGCTCGACCAGTTTTCGCGCAACATCCATCGTGATCGTGCCGCCGCCTTCGCGGCCGACGGAATGGCCCTGGTGCTCGCCCAGGAGGCGGTCGCTGCCGGGCTGGACGGCGTACTGGAGCCGAACCGGCGCGCTTTCCTCTATCTGCCCTACATGCACAGCGAGTCAGCGCTGATCCACACGCTGGCGGTCAGGCTGTTCGCGGCGCCGGGTCTTGAGGCGAACCTCGAGTTCGAGTTGCGTCACCAGGCAATCATCGAACGCTTCGGACGTTATCCGCACCGCAACGCAGTGCTCGGGCGTCAGCCGACCGCCGACGAGCTCGAATTTCTCAAGACACCAGGATCCGCCTTCTAGACGCATCGAAAGGAGCACCCGATGACTTGCCAACAGAGCTTCGACATCCACAGCCGCGGTCGCGGGACGATCGAGATCACCGCCGAAGTGGCGCGCATCGTGCGTGCCGCCGGCGTGGTGACCGGTATTGCGCACGTCTTTGTTCAGCATACGAGTTGCTCGGTGGTGTTGACCGAGAACGCCGATCCCTCGGTTCGGCGCGATCTCGAGACACTGGCCGCGCGCTGGGCGCCCGACGGTGATGCCGCCTACCTGCACGACAACGAGGGAGACGACGACATGGCGGCGCACGGGCGCAACATTGTGGCCGGCGCGGCGGTGACCGTGCCGGTGGGCCATGGCGAACTGCGTCTTGGAACCTGGCAGGGGATCTACCTCTGGGAGCATCGGACGATGGCGCATCGGCGACGCATCGTGGTGACCGTCATCGGCTGAACGAGCCGGCCGCTGCACCGGGCGCTGCCGGATCTTGGTAGACTGAGCCGTTCGCTCGCTCGTCACGGAAGGAAGTGCAATGAAAGTCGGATTCATCGGTCTGGGAATCATGGGGCGCCCGATGGCACTCAACCTCATGCGGGGTGGTCATCAGCTCACCGTCTGGGCGCGCCGCGCCGAGTCGATGCAGCCGCTGCTCGCGGCGGGCGCCTGCGCTGCCGCGCATCCTGCCGCAGTGGCCGAGGCAGTCGATGTGGTCATCTCGATGGTTGCCGACGCGCCCGACGTCGAGCAGGTGATGCTCGGAGGGCAGGGGGTGGTCCAGGCCGCCCGGACAGGCCTGGTGGCGGTGGACATGAGCACCATTCGGCCGGCAGCGGCACGCCACATCGCTGGGCGCCTGGGGGAGCATGGCATCGACTTTCTTGATGCTCCGGTTTCGGGCGGCGAGGTGGGCGCGGTCGCCGGCACCCTGTCGATCATGGTCGGCGGCAGTGTGGCCGCTTTCGCGGCAACGCGTCCGGCTTTCGAATGCATGGGGCGGAACATCGTGCATATCGGCGATTCGGGTGCCGGGCAGGTGGCCAAGGCGGCCAACCAGATCGTCACCGGGGTCGGCGTGCTGACCGTTGCCGAAGCGCTCAACTTTGCCGCCCGCAGCGGCGTCGATCCGGCCAGGGTACGCGAGGCGCTGCTCGGCGGCTTCGCCTATTCGAAGATTCTCGAAAACCACGGCCAGCGCATGCTCGACCGTAACTTCAAGCCCGGCTTCAAGTCGTGGATGCATCAGAAGGACATGAATATCGTCATGCAGAGCGCCCACGAACTGGGCCTCTGTCTGCCGGTATCGGCGGCAACCGCCCAGATGTACAACGCGATGGTCGGCTCGGGGCTGGGCGAGGAGGA
>NZ_JAEUOL010000004.1 GCF_016789985.1 Accumulibacter sp. | reverse complement strand
GTGTGTCGTGCTCGCCCCCGGCGTCAGTGGCCATCGCGCATGGAAACACGGCGGATCGCCGGATCGCAAGCGCCTGACCGACGATCGATCGGAGGCTGACTTTGATCCGCGCGCTCCACGTCGAACTCAAGGGAACCTACGACAGACCGCGCAGGGTGCGCGAACCGCGTGCGCGAGGCTTTTCGGCAAGCAGGGAACGGGTCGAGCGACTGATCCGCGACAACGGCATCACTGCCCGCCAGCAGCGGCGCCACCAGGTCATGACCGACTCGAAGCATGGCCTGCCGATGGCGAAGAACCTGCTCGCCAGAAGCTTTGCGCCAACAGCACCCCGACCGGAAGCCAAGACGCCAGTCATGTCTTGCAGGACAAACTCAAGTCCCACGGCCCGGTCTGCCCGATGACCCGGAAAGGGAACTGCCGGGAAAACAAGCGAAGCGCCGTTTTGCGAGCCGTCAGGCGAGAGGGCGAAGCCCGGCACAACGCGCCGACAGAGAGCTGGTTCAACCGCTTCAAGAATGAACGGGTCCATGGCGTACACCATGTGACCCATGCCGAAATCAAGGCTGCTGCCTTTGAATACATCATATTCGGCTTGCGTCGAGCAAGATGACGGGGTCGGAGCGCCGGGCGTTTCAGGCGGAGATGGCGTTCAAAGTACTGTCGTGGCAGCGCTCGGTGCGAGGACGTTTTCGGATCGAGTCGGCGGGCCGTCCGGCTTGGCCTGCACGAGAAACGCACCAGGATCGTTTGTCTGGGGACTCACGCGTTTTGCGGTGCGAAATGGTGGGAGAAGAACCCCCCGGATGTGGCGCAGGCGCTGTGGGAAGTGGCGGAGCGTTCTGCGCAACAGGATCCGACTTTTCGCACGACCTTGTCGTTCACCCGCTTGGAGATGATCATGAACGTCAAACTGACCGCCACCCAAACCAAAGTCATCAAAGCCGCTGCCGTCCACCCGCATGGCAATATCGAACCATTGCCCGCGAATCTGCGTGGCGGTGCCAAAGCTGCCGTGATCAACGGACTGCTCGCCCGCGATCTGATTTCCAAGTTCCATGTGCAGCGCTCCTTCAGGGCGCCGCACATGGTCAGCAATGCCTTTCTCCGACGACGCCAGTGCCTCGCCGCTCCGGGTGTGACGGCCAGGCTGTCGCAGGGGGCGAAGTGCCTGGACTGTCGTGACTACTTGTCGACGAACGCTCGTTCGATGACGTAGTCGCCCTGAGCGCCGATGTAGGGCGAAACCCGGAATCCCCGCGAGTCGAGCAGGGCACAGCAATCCTTGATCATCGCCGGACTGCCGCAGACCATCGCCCGGTCGCGCGCCGGGTCGAGCGGCGGCAGGCCGATGTCGGTGAACAGGCGGCCGCTATTCACCAGCTGTGTGATCCGACCCTCGTGCCGGAAGGGTTCGCGGGTGACGGTCGGGTAGTAGGTCAGCTTGTCGCGTACCAGGTCACCGAAGTACTCGTGCTGCGGCAGGTCCTTGCTGATGAACTCGCGGTAGGCGAGATCCTTGATCCAGCGAACACCGTGAATCAGCACCACCTTCTCGAAACGCTCGTAGGTTTCCGGGTCCTGAATCAGGCTGATGAACGGCGCCAACCCGGTACCGGTCGCCAGCAGGTAGAGATTCTGCCCGGGGCGCAGGTCGCGCAGCACCAGCGTACCGGTCGGTTTGCGGCTGACCACGACTTCATCGCCAACCGCCAGGTGCTGCAGTCTGGAGGTCAGCGGTCCTTCGGGCACCTTGATGCTGAAGAACTCGAGATAGTCGTCGTGATTGGCGCTGGCGATGCTGTAGGCGCGGGTCAGCGGGCGTCCTTCCTGCGGCAGGCCGATCATCACGAACTGCCCATTGATGAAGCGCAGGCCGGGGTCGCGCGTCGTACGAAAACTGAACAGGCTCTCGTTCCAGTGGTGAACCGAGATGACGCGTTGTGCGGAAAAGTTGCTCATCATTTTGCCCATGGTGTGCTTGTAACGAAATTCATCGTATCGCCTGATGCTATATTTGTAAAACAGATTGCTTGAATAAGATATATAAGGAAAGCAGATATGCGCTTCAGCCTGAGACAGCTCATCGTCTTCGTGGCCGTCGCCCGGCAACAGAGCGTATCGCGCGCAGCCGAGGGACTCGCGCTGTCGCAATCGGCCACCAGCACGGCGCTCGCCGAGCTCGAACGACTGTACGACACGCAACTCTTCGACAGGTTCGGCAAGGCACTGCGCCTCAACGAACGTGGTCAGGCGCTCCTGCCGCAGGCGATCGAACTGCTCGAAAGGGCGGCGGCGATCGACAGCGTGCTCGAAGGCCGGGCCGGCTACGGCCGGTTGCTGATCGGCGCCACCCTGACCATCGGCAATTACCTGGCGACGCTGATCATCGCCGATTTCCTCAGGCGGCACCCGGAAAGTACGCTCCAGTTGAAGGTGCACAACACGGTGACGATCGTCGAACGACTGGCGCGGCACGAGCTGGACCTGGGCCTGATCGAAGGCACCTGTCGGCACCCGGACCTGGTGGTCGAACCCTGGGTGGCCGACGAGCTGGTGGTCTTCTGTGCGCCCAACCATCGTCTGGCGGCGGTCGGTTCGGCAAGCATGGCGGACCTCGCGCGGGAGCCGTGGATCGTCCGCGAGCCGGGGTCCGGAACGCGCGAGACACTCGACCAGGCGTTGCGCCATCATCACTCCGTACTGCAGGTCCGGCTGGAACTCGAGCACACCGAAGCGATCAAGCGCGCCGTCGAGTTCGGTCTCGGCATCGGGTGCATCTCGCGCCTGGCGCTGCGCGAGGCCTTCCGGCGCGGCAACCTGGTGCCGCTGGCCACGCCGGAACTCGATCTGCGGCGTCACTTCCACTTCCTCTGGCATCGCCGCAAGTTCCAGACGGCGGGCATGCGCGAGTTCGTCGGGTTGTGTCGCTCGATGACGGCAGGCGTCGAGCGGAGTGACGAGATTGCGTGGTCGCTGATTCCGTAGCGAGGTTCCCCCGGAATTTCGTCTTCCAAGGGTGACGTAAGATGACCTTACTTTGGAAGGCTGAAGTTTGGAAACGCCTGCCCCGCCGGTGGCGATTTCCGGGGCGCTGCTCGATGACCAACGCGACAACGGAACGCCTCGATGCCGAGGAATGGAAGACAACACGGCTCAATACTGGAAACGCGGGTCCTGCCCGGGGAAAGAATTGTCCGGACTTCGGGTCGTAGGCGTCGCGCACGGGAAGTCCGATAAATTGAATGCGCAGTCCCGCAGCGCGCCGCACTTCAAGTGACGCGCCAGTACCGACCCTACCGATCCGGAATGTCCCCATGCAGTCAAGTTGTCGGGCAGAATGCCGGGAGGTCAGCCGCAAGAGTTTGGCTGCGGCACCGCTTTCCCCGAGCCTTCGATGATCGAATCCATCCTCCTCACCTCGACGCGTCTCTGCACCTTCGAGCAGCAGCGCCTGCTGACCAATGCCAGCGGCTTCTTCTTTGCCCGCCATGACAGATTGTTCCTGGTGAGCAGCCGGCATGTGCTGCTCGACAAGCCGAGCCGCCATTTTCCCGACCGCATCGAGATCGAGCTGCACACCAACCGCGTAAATCTCGCCGAGTCGAGCGGCTTTTCGATCCCACTCTACCGCGATGGCCGGAGCCTTTGGCGGCAGGGACAGGATGTCTCTGGCGAGATCGACCTGGCGGTGATCGAGATCGAGCGCAGGGCGCTTCCTCCGAGTACGCTGTTGTGCGCGTTCACCCCGGCCCATCTGCCGGCTGGCGACGACCTGGTCGAGGTCGGCAGCTCACTGCTGGTGGTCGGGTTTCCGCTCGGTTTTCATGACACGCTGCATCACATGCCGGTGGTGCGGCACGCGGTACTCGCCTCATCGTTCGGTTGGCGCTTCAAGGGCGAAGGCTACTTCCTTACCGATGCGCGAACCCACCGCGGCACCAGCGGCGCACCGGTGGTCATGCGTGCCACCGTGTCGAACCCGGGGCGCGGCGATCTGCCCTGGCTACTGCTCGGCGTGCACTCGGCGCGCCTCGACGTCGGGAGCCGTGACCTCAGGCTCGATGAGGCGCTTGGCCTCAACTGCGCCTGGTACGCCGACATCCTGATGACGCTGACCGCGGACTGAAGCGCGCTGCGCCGTGTCCTGCCCGTGCCGAAGGGTGGCTGCGGACGGGGCTGCCGGTCTTGCCGTTTGCCGGCGGATACCTCATCATCCGCCGGATTATCTGGAATGCAGCGTGAAGGAACGCCAATACATTGCCCGCCGGAGCGCGGAATGGGAGGCCTGGGACCGCTGGCTGGCAGCAGAAGGTCCGCATGCGGTCGCGCCGGAGGGCGATTCGCCCGGCGTCGCTGGTCTACCGCAACGTTTCCGCCGGCTCTGCCACGACCTGGCGCTGGTGCACGACCGGCATTACTCGACAGCCCTCGTCGAGGAGCTGCACCGCCGGGTGCTGGCCGCGCACCAGCGCATCTACGGCGCCGGCGAGCCGCAGGGGCAAACCTGGCGGTACTTTCTCGGGGCCGGTTTGCCGCTGCTCGTGCGCAGCGAGTGGCGCCTGGTGCTGGCCGCCGCTCTGCTGCTGCTGCTGCCGCTGCTGGTCTGTCTGCTGGCCATTCAGGGCTGGCCGGATGTTGCCTTTCTGTTGCTGCCGCCGGAGACGGTTGGCGAGATCGAGGAGATGTATGCACCGACGGCGAGTCACCCTGGACGGCCACGCGCGGCGTCGAGTGATTGGGCGATGTGGGGTTTCTATATTGCCAACAATGTGCGCATCGACTTTCAGGCCTTTGCCGGCGGCATCGCCTTTGGTCTGGGAAGCGTCTTCTATCTGGTCTACAATGGGCTGTACATCGGGGCCGTTGCCGGTCATCTGACACAGATCGGCTACGTCACCAGCTTCTGGGGTTTTGTTGCCGGCCATGGTGCCTTCGAACTGACCGGTGTCATCCTCTCCGGCAGCGCCGGGCTGAAGCTTGGCGCGGCGCTGGTGGCGCCCGGGCGACGCGCCCGTCTGGCGGCACTGAAGGAGAATGCGCGGGTGGCGGTGAAACTGCTTTACGGTGCCGCTCTGCTGACCTTCGCCGCCGCTTTCATCGAGGCCTTCTGGTCGCCCCTGCACGGCGTTACGTTCGAGATCAAGGTCGGTGTCGGCATCACGCTGTGGCTGCTGACCTGGGCCTATCTCTTGCTGGCTGGACGGTCTGCCCCCCGTGCGGCTTGAGGACATCGCCATCGGCTTGCGCCGGCGCAGCGCCTGGGAGGCAATCGACCTCGGGCATGCGATGCTTCGTCAATGGGCGCCACGCGTCTACGGCGCCTGGTTTGCCACTTACTGGTCGTTCGGACTGCTGCTCATGCTGCTCCTCTGGCCGTGGCCGGAGTATGTGATGCTGCTGCTCTGGTGGCTCAAGCCACTGTTCGATCGGGTGCTGCTACATGTCTTCAGTCGTTCGGTGTTCGGCGAGGCGTGCAGCGTGCGTGCGGTGTTGCGCGAGCTGCCACGTCTGTGGCGCGGTCCGGGGGTGGTTTCCGGTCTGACGTTGCGCCGCTTCAGCCTGGCGCGGGCGCTGCTGCTGCCGGTCTGGCAACTGGAAGAGCAGCATGGCGCCACGGCACGGGCGCGTTTCCGCCTGTTGTCGCGGCGTTGTCGAGGCCATGCGGTCTGGTTGACCTTCTTTTGTACCAACATGTCGTCGATCCTGCTGGTGTCGCTCCTCGTCCTGCTGCTCGCTCTCGTCCCCGGCGACCATCAGGACCTGTCGCTCTGGGAGTGGTTCGGCGGTGATCGCTCGAATGGTCAGTACCTGTTGAGCAACCTGCTCTTCATGTCGGCCGAGACGGTGATCGAACCGCTCTACGTGGCCTCGGGTTTCTCGCTGTATCTGAACCGGCGCAGCGAACTGGAGGGTTGGGACATCGAGGTCGGTCTGCGCCGTCTGGCCGAGCGTCTGGCGGGCGGCATCGTCGTGGCTCCGGTGTTCGCCGTGCTGGGCTGGGCTGCAGTCGTCATGCTCTGGCTGCCGGCGGCGCCGGCGCAGGCCGCCGTGCCATCGTCCGTTGCAGCGGCGGAGTCCAGGCCGCCGCCCGTTGCCGGCTCCGGCGCGGCGAGCGGAACAGCCCTGTCCACCAGCGCGACCCGTCTGGCGGTCGACGAAGTTCTCGCCGACCCGGTGTTTGGGCAAAGCAAGGACGACTGGCGCTGGCACTGGCGGCAGGAGGAGGCGCCGGCCGGTGACGACGGGCGAAACTGGTTCGTGTTGCTGATGCGCCTGACCGAGTTGCTGGCCGAGGTCCTGCGCGGTCTGCTCTGGGTCCTGGTCGGGCTGGTGCTGGCCGGTGCCACCCATCTCGTCATCCGTTACCGGCAAAAGCGGGCTGCGGCGCTGCCACGCACGGCACCCGAGTTCCTGTCCGGTCTCGACCTGCGGCCGGATTCCTTGCCGACCGACATTGCCGCCGCGGCCGCTGCGGCGCTGGCCGGTGGCAACACGGTCGAGGCGCTGAGCCTGCTCTACCGCGGGGCACTGGTTCGCCTGATCCAGCAGCGACAGATCGAGTTTGCCGTCGGCGACACCGAGAAGGATTGTCTGCTTCGCGTCGCCGGGCAGGTGCCGGCCGAGGTGGACCACTGTTTCGGCGAGGTGGTTCACGCCTGGTGCCTGGTTGCCTACGGCGGCCAGGCTTTTCCGGGCGAACGGACCGCAGCTCTGCTGGCCGACTGGGGTCGGCACTTCGACCACCGGGTGAGCAGCTCGTGAGGCGGCGTTTCATCCTGCTCGCGCTGCTTGTCGCGAGCGCGCTGGGCGTCCTCGCGGTCTGGCTGGTCGACCATCTGGAGCGGGTGCCGGTGACCCTTCGCGAAGCGCCGCAGGCCGAGGCCCGGCGCAATCCCTATCTGGCGCTCGAACGTTTCACGACACGCATGGGCGGTCAGTTGACGCGCCAGTCCGATGCCCGCATTCTCGATCGTCTGCCGGCCGGCGGCAGCCTCTTCCTCGACCGCCAGCGGGCGCATCTGCTGCCGCCCGAGCGCTTGCGCCACCTGCTTGACTGGGTTGCGCAGGGAGGGTGGCTGATCGCGGTGGCCGAACTCCCGCCGCTCGCCGATCCGTTGCTCGACAGCCTGGGTGTTCGGCGACTGCCGCCGCCCGACGCGAAACACGGCGAGTACCGGTCGATCATCGAGGTCCTGTTGCCCGGTCAGTCACGCCCGCTACGGGTCGACGCCAGTACGCAGTTGCTCGCCGCCGGCGAGCGGCAGCCGCTCTGGTCAGCCGGGCAGGGCGAGCGTGGCCAGCAGATCCTGCACTTCCGGATCGGGCGCGGCCGGCTGACGGTGGCCAGCGAGCTCGACCAGCAATTGAGCAACCGCCATATCGGCCAGCAGGACCACGCCGAACTGTACTGGCGTCTGATCAGCCGTGACGACCCGTCGGTGCAGCCACGGGTCCTCCTCCTGTCGCGCCTGCAGATGCCGACCCTGTTCGAGTGGCTCTGGGAGAATGCCTGGACCACCTGCCTGGCGGTGGCGGTGCTGATCGCTGTCTGGCTCTGGATGATCGTGCCGCGCTTCGGCAGTGTCCGGCCGGAGCCCCTGGCGACACGCCGCGAACTGCGCCAGCACCTGGCGGCGATGGCTCATTACCTGTGGCGTACCGGTCAGTTGTCGGCGCTCCTGCCGGCGGCGCGCGAACATTTCCGCCGTCACCTGGCGCAGCGCCAACCGGACCTTGCCGCGCGTCCACTGGCGGCACAGGCGAGTGCGCTGACGGTGCTGTCGGGCCTGCCGGCGGCGCGCATTGCCAGCGCGCTGGCGGGTCGTGCCGACCACCCGCAAGCCTTTACCGATGCTCTGCGCGTACTGCGCGAGCTGGAACGTCTTCTCTGAAAGCCTCCTCATGAATCCTGCCGCCCCCGCCCTTCCCGCAGAAAAACTGCATCAGGCAGAGCAGTTGCTGGCTGCCCTGCGTGGCGAAATGGCCAAGGCGGTGATCGGCCAGCAGGCAGTGATCGACGAAGTGCTGATCGCCCTGCTGGCCGATGCCCACGTCCTGATCGAGGGCGTGCCCGGGCTCGGCAAGACCCTGCTGGTCAAGGCGCTGGCGCGCACCTTCGGCGGCGAGACGCGGCGCATCCAGTTCACTCCCGACCTGATGCCTTCCGATGTCGTTGGCCATACGCTGTTCGATGCGGCGACGGCGCGTTTCGTCACCCGCCAGGGACCGGTGTTCACCCATCTGCTGCTGGCTGACGAGATCAACCGGGCGCCTGCCAAAACGCAGTCGGCGCTGCTCGAAGCGATGCAGGAGAAACAGGTGACGCTGGAGGGAAACAGCGCGCGCCTGCCACAGCCTTTCATGGTGCTGGCGACGCAGAATCCGATCGAGCAGGAAGGCACTTACCCCTTGCCCGAAGCGCAGCTCGACCGCTTTCTGCTGAAGATCCGCATCGATTACCCGAGCGAGCAGGAAGAGGTCGCGCTCACCCGCCAGGTGACGCAGGCCAAGACGGGTGCGGACCTCGACGTCGAGGCGGTGGGCACTCTGGTCGGACCGGCGACGGTGGTCGGACTGCAGCAGTGGGCGGCCCACGTGACGCTGGACGAACGTGTTCTTGCCTACGCCGTGGCCGTCGTGCGGGCCAGCCGCGACACGCCGGGTCTGGCCAGTGGCGCGGGTCCGCGCGGGCCGATTGCGCTGGTGCGTGCGGCGCGCGCCCGGGCGCTGATTGCCGGGCGCGGCTTCGCCACGCCCGACGACATCAAGGCGGTTGCCCTGCCGGCCTTGCGCCACCGGGTGACGCCAACCGCCGAAGCCGAGATCGAGGGGCTGGGTACCGACCAGTTGTTGTGCGAGCTGCTCGATCGCGTGCCGGCCCCGCGTATCTAGATGCTGCTGCTGCCGAATCGCCGACTTCTGCTGGCCACCGCTGCCTGGCTGCTGCTCGGGGTGCTGGCCGCTGTCCTGCCCGGCTGGCTGCTGCTCTGGCAGACCGCCGCCGGCGTGCTGTTCGGCGTCGGACTGGTCGATGCCGTTGCGGCGGCCAGTCGGCGCGGCGGCATCACGGTGCGGCGTGAACTGGCGCACGCCATGCCGGTGGGAACCTGGCAGGTGGTCCGGCTGCGCCTGAGCTGCGAGGCGGGTGAGGCGAGCGGCTGGCTGACCGACGGCCACCCCGCCGCCTTTGTCAGCGCTGGCCTGCCGCTGCGCTTCGCAATAGCTCCCGGACGCTGGCAGCGTGTCGGCTATCGGGTCTCGGTCAGTGAACGCGGTCGGCAGGTGTTCGACGGCGTGACGCTGCGCCGTTCTTCGCCGCTGCGCCTGTGGCAGGTCCAGGAGACGATCACGGCGGTCGATGAGGTACGGGTCTATCCGAACTTCGCGCGCATAGCGCACTATACCCTGCTGGCAACCGACAACCGTCTGTCGCAGATCGGTATCGTGCAACGCCGCCGCCGCGGGCAGGGGATGGAGTTCCAGCAGTTGCGTGACTACCGCCAGGACGATTCGCCGCGACAGATCGACTGGAAGGCCAGTTCGCGCGTCGACCGCCTGATTTCGCGCGAGTACGCCGACGAACGCGACCAGCAGATCGTGTTTCTGCTCGACTGCAGTGCCCGCATGCGGGCGCGCGACGGCGACCTGTCGCATTTCGACCATACCCTCAATGCCCTCCTGCTGCTCGGCTGGGTCGCCCTGCACCAGGGTGATGCGGTGGGGCTGGCCACTTTCGGTCATGCGCGGCCCCGCGTCCTGCCGGCGGGCAAGTCGCTGGCGACCCTGAACAAGCTGATGAATGCCGTCTACGATCTGCAGCCGTCGCTGCAGGTGCCCGACTATCTGGCGGCCGGCGAGACGCTCAGCCGTCATTTGCACAAGCGCGCGCTGGTGATTCTGGTGACCAACCTGCGTGACGAGGACGATGACACGCTGTTGCCAGCGGTCCGCCATCTGAGGCGTCGTCACGCGGTGAGCGTGGTCAGTCTGCGCGAGCCGGTGCTCGACGAGTTGCTCGAAGCACCGATCGACGACTTCGCGGCCGCCCTGACGCGCGCCGCCGGCCTCGAATATTTGCAGGCGCGCTGCCGGCAACTCGCCCTGTTGCGCCACGCCGGGGTGGAGATTCTCGACGTCAGTGCCCGCCAGTTGCCGGTCGCCCTGATCAATCACTACCGGGCCAGAAAGCGGGCGGGTGCGTGATAGTATGCGCCCGCGAAGGGGCTGCCGTTGTGCTGCTTCCGGCGACGATTTCGTTTGGCTTCAGGGCAGGGGGAGGGTTGATGAACAGCGAGAGCAATCCATTCCAGGCGCCGGTGGCGCGCCTCCAGGACTACGGTGTCGGCAGCCTCGGCAGTTTCATTGCTGGCGGCCGCCTGGTACCGGCGAGTCATGGCTACTACTGGCTGCGCAGCGGCTGGGAGATGTTCCGCACCGCGCCGGGCACCTGGATCGGCATCGCCCTCACGTTCATGGCCGTGGTTCTGATTTTCGGCTCGATTCCGCTGCTCAACATCGCGGTGAACCTGGTGATCCCGGTGTTCATCGGTGGCATCAGCATCGGTTGTCGGGCGATCGAGGAAGGCCGCGGTATCCGTTTCGCTCATCTTTTTGCCGGTTTCGCGCGCCAGCCGGGAGCATTGCTGCTGGTCGGCCTGCTCTACCTGCTCGGACTGCTGGTCATGGCCATCATCATTGGTGTCATTGCCGCGCTTACCGGCGCCCTGGCCTTCGGTACGGCGGGCCGTGCCGGTGGCGAGGAAACGGCCATCTGGACTTTCGTGGTTTCAGTGCTGGCCATGATCCTGGTGTTCACACCGCTGGCCATGGCGGTCTGGCTGGCACCGCCACTGGTCGTGCTGCACGAACTCTCGGCCTCTCAGGCGATCCGGGCAAGCCTGCGCGTCGCGCTGCGCAATTTCCCGCCCTTCCTGCTCTACGGCGTGCTGGTGCTGCTCGCGGCGGTACTGGCCAGCCTGCCCTTCCTGCTCGGCTGGCTGGTCCTGCTGCCGGTGCTTTACGCTTCGCTGTATGCCGCCTTTCGCGATCTCTTTTTCAGTCAGTGAGCGCTGACACCCGCCTCGATACCATCCGCCGCCTGGCGACGCCCGAAGGTTGTGAAATCGATCTGCGAGTGGCCGGGCCGGTGACACGGGCGCGTGCCTGGTTCATCGATTTCCTGATCCGTCTCGTGGTCTGGCTGGGGCTGCTGCTGGTCGGATCGAAGCTCGGCAATCTGGGGGCCGGCATGCTGCTGCTTGGCGCCTTCCTGCTCGAGTGGTTCTATCCGATCCTCTTCGAGGTGTATCGCCAGGGTCAGACACCGGGCAAGAAATCCTGTGGTCTGGCGGTGGTGCATGACGATGGCCGGCCGATCGGCTGGAATGCAGCAGTCATTCGCAACACCCTGCGCGCCGTCGACTTCCTGCCCTGGCTGTACGCCGCAGGCTTCGTCAGCAGCCTGCTCAATGCCGAGGGCAAGCGCCTTGGCGACTTGGCGGCCGGCACACTGGTGGTGCATGTCGCGGGCGTCGGGCGCCTGACGGCCGGCGCCGAGGGCGAGTCGGGGAGCGAGCCGCCGCTCCTTGCCCTGACCCGCGAAGAGCAACTGGCGATCATCGAGTTCAGCCAGCGCGCGCCTCTGCTGACCCCGGAGCGGGCTGCCGAGCTGGCTGCTGCCGCCGGCCCGCTGACGGCCGGTCTGGACGGTGCGGCGGCGCAACGTCGTCTGCTGCGCATCGGCAATTTCCTGCTCGGTGGCCGGGCGGCCTGAATTTCATCCCACTCGATCACCGGACGTCGAAGATGATCCGCTGAATCTCTCCCGCTTTTCGCTGTCATTGTCCCGTCATTGGTCAAACGGATCTTCGCCATGAATGCCCATCCGGGTCCTGCCCTGATCACCCTCGCCACCTCCTTCCTGCTGTTTTCCTGCGCCGCCTATGTCGGCCGCTGCCGCATCAGGTTTGCCATCAAGGCGCCGGCAACCACCGGCCACCCGCAGTTCGAGATCGCCTATCGCATCCAGATGAACACCCTGGAGAATACGGTGGCCTTTCTCCCGGTGCTGTGGGTGTTCGCCGGCAGCCTCTCCAGCCTGTGGGCGACGGTCATCGGCACTCTCTGGCTGGCTGGCCGCGTCTGGTACGCGGTGGCCTATGCACGCGATCCGCAGACCCGTGGCGGCGGCTTCCTGTTCTCGATGCTCTGTTTCGGCGCGCTTGGGCTGGGCGGGACCTGGGGCATCGTGCGCGGACTATTCGGCTGAACACCCCGCGGGCAGAGGCAGGCGTGGCGGACAGGGGGCAGCGACCGGCAGCGGTGCGCCGTCTGCAACCGCTGCGCGAGCTGCTCCCCTATGTCGTACGTTACCGTCGTCAGGTCGGGCTGGCTCTGCTGTTCCTGCTGCTCGCCGCCGCTGCCACGCTGGCACTGCCTTACGCCGTCAAGCTGCTGGTGGACGGTGGTCTGGCTGATCCGGCGGAAGGCGCCCCGGGCGACCGGTTGGCAGCGATCCGCGTCCACTTCCTGCTGCTCTTCGCTCTCGCGCTGCTCGTCGGACTGACGACCGCCGCCCGTTTCTACATGGTGAGCTGGGTCGGCGAGCGGGTGACCACCGACCTGCGGCAGACGGTGTACGCGCACGTGCTGTGTCAAAGCCCGCAGTTCTTCGAAACGCTGAAAACCGGCGAGGTGCTGTCGCGTCTGACCACCGACACTACGGTCATCCACAACGCACTCGGGTCGAGCGTCAGCATGGGTCTGCGCAATTTCGTCCTGCTGCTCGGTGGCCTGACCATGCTGCTCAGCACGACACCCCGCCTGATGCTGACGGTCGCCGGCAGCGTCATCCTGGTCGTCCTGCCGGCGGTGCTCATCGGGCGACGGCTGCGCAAGCTGTCGCGGGCCAGCCAGGATCGCCTGGCCGAGGCGAGCGCGCTGGCCGGCGAGATCCTCAACGCGGTAGCGGTGGTGCAGAGCTATACCCGGGAGAGTGCCGAGGCGGCGCGCTTTGCCCGGGTCGGCGAGGAAGCGTTCGCCGCCTCCGTCCGACGCAGCGGCACGCGCTCGGCGCTGACCGCCTTCGTCATCATCGGTGTCTTCGGGTCGCTGCTCTACGGCATGTACGGTGGGGTCAAGGCGGTACTGGCGGGCGAGGTCAGTGCCGGCGAATTGAGCCAGACGGCGCTCTATGCGATGGTCGTCGCCAGCAGTGTGGCGGTGCTGGCCGAAGTCTGGGGTGACCTGCTGCGCGCGGCGGGGGCCACCGAGCGCCTGATGGAGCTGCTCGCGGCGCGCTCGCCGATCGTCGAGCCGGTACGGCCGATCAGCCTGTCGACGTCGGCCGGCGGGCTGCAGGTGAGCTTCCAGCGGGTGTGCTTTGCCTATCCGTCGCGTCCGGAACAACCCGTGCTGCAAGGTCTCGACCTGAACATGGCGGCCGGACAGACGGTCGCCCTGGTGGGTCCTTCGGGCGCCGGCAAGACCACCGTTTTCCAGTTGCTGCAGCGCTTCTACGACGTCGGGGACGGCGCCATCCTGATTGATGGCGGCGACCTGCGGCAGGTCGGGCTGGGTGAGCTGCGCAGCCGGATTGCGGTCGTGCCGCAGGAAGCGGTGATCTTCTCCGGCAGCATTGCCGACAACATCGCTTACGGCAGACCCGGAGCATCGGCTGAAGAGATCCACGCTGCCGCCGCGGCTGCCTTCGTCGACGAATTCGTCCTTCGCCTGCCCGAGGGTTACGCCACCTTCGTCGGCGAGCGGGGCGTGCGCCTGTCCGGCGGGCAGCGCCAGCGCATCGCCATCGCCCGTGCGATGCTCAAGAATGCGCCGTTGCTGCTGCTCGACGAGGCCACCAGCAGCCTCGACGCGGCCAGCGAGCGCGTCGTGCAGGGGGCGCTCGACGCGGCGATGGCCGGGCGTACGACGCTGGTCATCGCGCACCGCCTGGCGACCGTGCAGCGGGCCGACCGGATCATCGTCCTCGAGCATGGACGGGTGGTCGAGGACGGCACGCACGCGGCGCTGGTGGCCAGCGGCGGTCTGTATGCCCGTCTGGCGGCCCTGCAGTTCGCTGCCTGAACAGGCTCTGGCCGTGCAGGCAGCCGGGGCGTCAGCAACCGGCGCGGCGGGGGCCGGCGGTCAGGAATCCATCAGCTCGCCCAGGCGGCGGACGGCGTTATCGATCTCCGGCGTATGCGGATTGCCGCAGTTGAGGCGCAGGCAGTTGCGGTACATGCCGCTGGCCGAAAACAGTTCGCCCGGCACATAGCCGACGCCGGCGGCGATGGCTTGCTCGTAGAGCGCGCTGGTGTCGACGTCAGCGGGCAACTCGACCCACAGGACGAAACCGCCTTGCGGTTCGGTGATTCGTGTGGTGGGCGGAAAGTAGCGGGCGACGGCGGCGCGCATCGCCTCGACCTGGCGCTGGTAGATGCGGCGCAGGCCGCGCATGTGGCGCGCGCAGGCGCCTGATTCGAGATATTCCGCAAGGACCAGTTGGGTGACCGGGTTGGTGCCGCCGCTGGTGATCGTCTTGTGCAGGGCGATCTGCGGCCGGTAGCGGCCGGCGGCGACGAAGCCGATGCGCAGCGCGGGGGACAGGCACTTCGAGAACGACGAACAGAGCATCACGTTGCCGGCGTGATCGAAGGCCTTGATCGGCCGCGGGCGTTGGTTGCCGAAGTGCAGGTCACCGTAGATGTCGTCTTCGATCACCGGCACAGCGCGTTCGACCATCAGTCGGGCCAGGCGCCACTTGTTCTCGTCGGGCATGATGCTGCCCAGCGGGTTGCTGGCGTTCGGCACGAGCAGGCAGGCCGCGATCCGGCTGCCGCGGGTGGCCAGATCGAGCGCCTCGAGCGAGATCCCGCTGCGCGGGTCGGTGGGGATTTCCAGTGCCTTGAGGCCGAGCGTCTCGAGCAGTTGCAGCATCAGGTAGTAGGCCGGCGACTCGACCGCCACGGTATCGCCCGGGCGGGTGACCGCGCGCAGGCACAGGCCGAGGGCTTCGGTGCAGGAGTTGGTGATGACGAACTCGGCGGCGGCCAGCGGGCCGGCCCAGCCGACCGAGCGCAGCACCAGTTGGCGGACCAGCGCCGGTTCGTCCATGTTGATGTGACTGCCGCCCTCGAGCAGTTGCGGGTGGCGCCGCACGACGCCGCCGTAAAGCCTTTGCAGGGTGGCGACTGGCAGCAGGCTGGAGGAGGGCAGGGCTGCCGCCAGGGGGGCGATGCCGGGCCGGACGCCGGCCTGCAAGACGTGCATCAGGCGCTGGCTGACATCCACCGGCACCGGCTCCTCGGGTGTCGAACGGGGGTCGGGCGGGGCACGTCGCGCGGCGGCGTGGCGGACGAAGTAGCCGGATTGGGGCCGTGCTTCGACCAGCCCGCGGTCCTCGAGTTGGTGCAGCGCCTGCAGCACGGTCGACACCGACAGCCGTCGCTCGCGTGACAGGCGGCGCACCGAGGGCAGGCGTTCGCCCGGTCGCAGATTGCCGGCGACGATGATTCCACCCAGATCCTCGGCCAGTTTCTCGTAGCGCAGCAGTCCTTCTTCCATCGGTTTGACCAGTACAGTTGTGATTTTCCGCAACCGGTACAGTTGTGAGATCTGAAGACTGTATCGATCACAATTTATCAATTTTGTAACTGTACCACAGGGAGCGAGCGCTCTACACTGTTTCCAACGAACGCTCACGGCTGTTGCAGACGCTTCCGATGGTCAAGGCCATGAGCGTTGGTCTCAGCAACCCTCCTCGCGCGAGCCAGCGGGGGAGACTGGTGAGTCGCTCGCGACTTGCACGGCAAGCCAAGGAGAAATGCCATGAACCTCGATCTCTGCAACAATGAACTCTGCCTCGCCGACAACACGCCGGTCCGCCTGCTCTCGGCCCGCGGGGTGCGGGTCACCTGCACGGCCGGACTGGCCTGGCTGACCGTCGAAGGCGAAGCCGGCGATATCTTCCTCAAACCGGGTGACAGTCACCAGGTCGGCGCCGACGGCCTGGCCCTGCTTGAAGCCATCGGCAGCGCGCGTGTCAGGTTCGAGAGAAGCGCTGCGGACCGGTCGCTGGTCGCCCTGGCCAGTCTCCAGCAGTATCTGTCGCGCCTGCACGGGCTGGCGCGGTGCGCCTGGCGTGTCCTGCTGCCGGCCGGACGAACAGCGTTGAACATCAGCCGATCTTGAACGCCGGCCGGCTAACGTTCATAATCCGGGCGGTTCAACAGGCGGGTGGGCGGTTCGGCAATGAATGTGGCAGACAACACACTCCTCGAAGGAGTTGCGCAGGCGCTGCGCGGGCACAGCCTGAGCGTCGTCGTTTACCCGGACGAAGCGGGGCCGGAGGATGGTCGCGCCAGGACCTGGCTGCGCGTCGGCAAGGGGCGTTACGGGCGCGACTACGCGGCGGCGATCAGGGGCCAGCTCGTTCCGAGCAGCCTGGGGGCCGTGCTGGCGCAGCTTCGCCAGCCTGGCGATGCGGGTGATCCCCCGCCTCTGCTGATCACCCGTGGCCTGAGTGCGGAGCTGGCCCAGCGCTTGCGCGAGCAGGAACAGCAGTTCGCCGACGCGGCCGGCAATGCCTATCTCGAAGGACCGGGTCTTTTCGTTTACGTATGCGGCCGCAAACTGAACGAGCGGCAGGTCGCCCGCCGGACAGGCAAGGGGTTCACCACCAGCCGTTTGAAGGTGCTGTTTGCGCTGATCTGTGATCCCGAACTGGCTGCCGCACCGTACCGGGCGATCGCCGCGGCCGCCGACGTTGCCCTGGGAGCGCTGCCGACGGTGATCAACGAACTGCAGCGTGACGGGTCCCTGGTCGTCGTCGACCGACGACGGCGGCTGAATGCGGGCAAGCGCCTGCTCGACGAGTGGGCGCATGACTATGCGCTGGGTCTGCGCGGCAGGACGCTGGTCGGCCGTTACTTGGCCGAGCACTTCGACGGCTGGCCGGACTGGCCGCTCAATCCGGCGCAAACGCGCTGGGGCGGCGAGCCGGCTGCCCGCTTGCTGGGTTGTGCGTTGCAGCCCGGCATGCTGACCATCTACGGGGAGAAGCTGCCCGCCCGCCTGGTCGCCCGCGAACACCTGGCGCCTGCCCGTCCGGTCGAGTACGAGCATCTGGTCGAGTTGCGCAAGCCCTTCTGGGGCGACGTCCTGTCGGCCGGCGGACTGCCGCAGACGGTGGCACCGGCGCTGGTCTATGCGGACCTGCTGGCGACCGGTAACCGGAGCTGCATCGAAGCGGCACAGGCGCTCTACGACCAACACCTGGCGCGCCGTTTTCCACCGGCCTGAGCAGCGTCGCGCCGGCGGATGCCCGCCGCTAGGCCGGTGGCGCGCGCCGCACCGGTGTGGCGCGCGAGAAGTGCGTCGCTGCCAGCCCCGACATGACGATCAGCCCGACGGCCAGCCACGACGACTGGTCCAGCGTCTCGTTCCAGAAGACGATGCCGAACAGGCTCGAGAAGACGACCGTGCTGTAGGCCAGCGCCGCCACCATCAGGGTTCGCGTGCCGGCGTAGGCACGGGTCATCGCCAGTTGGGCAGCCGTGGCGAAAACGGCGACGCCGAGCAGCAGGGTGCCGCTGTGCGGGTCGACCGGATGGATTTCGGAAACCATCAGCCAGCAGCTTGCGCAGAGCGACGAGACGAGGGAGAAATAGAAGACGGTTCGGCTCTCGGGCTCGCCACGCGAGCCGAGTTCGCGCACGCTGAAGTAGGCCATTCCGGCGAGCACGCCGGAGGCCAGGCCGCTCAGACCGCCGAGCAGCAGCTCGGCGTGCCAGGTCGGCTTGAGCAGCAGGCCGACGCCGGCCAGGCCGAGCACCAATGCACCGAGCATCCCTGCCGTCAGCCGCTGGCCGGACAGCGCCAGGAAGATGGCCAGGAAGATGGCCGAGGTGTAGTTGAGCGTCACCGCAGTGGCCAGGGGGAGCCGGGTGATCGCCCAGAAGTAGGCGAACAGCGCCGAGCAACCGACCAGACCACGGCTGATCTGCCAGCGCCAGTGGGGCGTGCGCAGCGACACCCGACGCAGGCGGACCAGGGCGAACATCACGACCAGCGACAGCACACTGCGGTAGAAGACGATCTCCACCGCCGAGTGGCTGGCCGCCGCCAGCTTGACGCAGACCCCCATGCAGGCGAAGAGCAGACTGGCCAGGAGCATCCACAGGGAGTGCATCGACGGCGTCACCGGAAGGGAAGCCGCGGATTCTACCGCCAAACCCGGCAGCTGCGGTTTGCCGGGACGGCCGGAGGGGCACGCCGAGGAGAGGATCGGGGAGCGGGACGGCACCGGCAGCGGGCTCTGTCAGGCGCTGACGGGTTTGCCGCGTGCGTTCGACGACGGGCGGCGCGGCGCGTTTGTCGTGAAGAGCGGAAGAAATCAGCAAGACTCGGCAGCCCCGGACGCGTTAGACTGCATTTTTGTCTGCGGCTGGCCGGATGCCGTCCGGGCGGCGGAATGCCATGGATTTCCCGATCAAGCATTGCCCGCCGGGTGCGGGCTGAGCGATGGACAGCATCCCGCTGACCCTGGACGACCTCGCGCAGGCACGGGCGCGCATTCCTGCCGAAGCGCTCGGCACGCCGCTCTGGCGTAACGATGTGCTGTCGCGCGATTTCGGTCTGCCGATCCACTTCAAGCTCGAGAACCTGCAGCCGACCGGATCGTTCAAACTGCGCGGGGCCAGTCACAAGATCGACCGGCTGCTCGCCGCTGGTCGCGGGCAGCGCGGCGTGATCGCCGCCTCCGCCGGCAACCACGCACAGGGCGTGGCGCGCGCCGCCCTGGTCAGCGGTCTGCCGGCGACGGTGGTCATGCCGGTCGGCGCGCCGCTGACCAAGATCGAGGCTTGTCGCGGACTGGCGGCCGAGGTCGTTCTGGCAGGCAACAACCTCGAGGAAGCGAAGCTGGTGGCCGAGCGCCTGGGTGACGAACGTGGACTCGATTTCGTGCACCCTTACGACGACTGGGAGGTCATCGCCGGCCAGGCGAGCATCGGGCTGGAGATCATGGAGACCCTGCCGGCCGCCAATCTGATCGTGGTGCCGCTCGGCGGTGGCGGTCTGATCTCCGGCGTGGCGCTGGCCATCAAGCTGCAGCATCCGGCGGTGCGCATTGTCGGTGTGCAGACCGAGACGGTTGCCCCCTTCCGCCGCTTTCTCGACGACGGCAGCCTGGAAGCCGTCACGCCGTCGGCGCATACCATCGCCGACGGGATCAAGGTCAAGGCACCGGGGGTGCTGACCCGGCAGGTGATCGCCCGGCATGTCGATGCGATTGTCACGGTCGACGACAACGCCATCGCCGAGGCGATGGTCTGCCTGCTCGAGCGTACCCGCACCATCGGCGAGGGCGCCGGGGTCGTTGCGCTGGCGGCACTGCGCAAGGGCAGGGTGCTGCCGCGGCCGGATGATTGCGTGGTGCTGCTGATCAGCGGCGGCAACGCCGACATGACGCTGGTCGGCCGTTCGATCGATTACGGTCTGGCCTCGAGTGGCCGCCTGATGAGCCTGGCGGTGACCATTCCGGACTCGCCCGGGCGGCTGGCGGGGTTGCTCGGCGTCGTCGCCGAGCACGGGATGAATGTTCGTCATGTCGAGCACCGGCGTGGTGAACTGCACGTCGCGGTGGGAATGACCGAAATCATCCTGCAGATCGAAACGCGTGATCTGGCGCATCAACAGGAACTGCTCGAGCATTTTGCGGCCCAGGGGCTGGCTGCCCGTAACCTGCTGGCGACCCGTTAGCCGGCCGGACGCACGGTGCGCGTGTGCGGTCGGTGCGTTGCCAACGTCGTTGCCTTGCCGTTACATTGAGGGGTGGTGCGGGCACTGCTGGCGGGAGGTCGGGCATGGGGAACAGCGGGCTGTTTGTTGGTCGCCGGGTCGTCCGGCGCTGGGCGGCGGCGATCGGCTTCCTCGGCATGGCGATTCTGCCGGCTTGCACGATGCAGCCGGAACCGATCATCATCGGCTTTATCGGCGGCAGCTCGGGGCGGGTGGCCGACCTCGGCATTGCCGGTCGCGATGCAGTCCAGTTGGCAGTCGAGCAGCGCAACCAGGCAGGTGGTGTTGCCGGGCGCAAGGTGAAGCTGCTGATCCGGGATGATCAGCAGAATCCGGAGGTGGCGCAGCGGGTGATGCGCGAACTGATCGAGCAGGGCGCCGTCGCCATCGTCGGTCCGATGACCAGCGCCATGGCCATGGTCACCGTGCCGATCGCCAACGAAGCGAGGGTCTTGCTGGTCAGCCCGACGGTGTCCACCGAGCAGCTCAGTGGTCGCGATGACCACTTCTTTCGCGTCGCTTCGTCCAACCATGCCAGCGCGCGACGGGTGGCGCAATATGTTCTGCAACAGTCCGGGCGGCAGCGCCTGGTGGCGGCTCATGATCTGAGCAATATGGCTTACAGCGAGAGCTGGCTGGCCGGCTTTGGTGCCGCTTATGTCGATGGGGGTGGTGAAATGCTCCCGGCCATCGGCTTCAGGTCGGGCGGCGAGGTGTCCTTGCGGCAGCTCGCCCGGGAACTTCTGGCCAGCAAGCCCGACCGACTGCTGATCGTCGCCAACTCGGTGGACACGGCTCTGTTGTGTCAGCAACTGCGCAAGCTGGGCAGCCGCCTGCCGATAGTTGCGGCCGAATGGGCGGCGACCGAGCGCCTGCTCGAGCTCGGCGGCAAGGCCGTGGAAGGTCTGCTGGTCGGGCAGAGCTTCGATCGCCGCAGCACGGCACCGCGCTACCAGGCCTTGCGCGAGGTTTATCTGGAGCGCTTCCATCGCGAACCGGGGTTTGGCGGAGTGCTGGCCTACGACGCTGCCAATGTGCTGCTGGATGCGCTGTCCCAGCGTCAGGGAACGCAAAGCGTCAAGGAAGCCGTGCTGAAGGTGCGCCGCTTTGAGGGAGCCCAGGCGCCGATCGTGTTCGATGACTTCGGCGACGTGAACCAGGGTGTCGTCATGACGGTGGTGCGCGATGGCCGTCTGGTCGTCCTCAAGTAGGGCCGTGGCGCCGGCCCGGCCTCTCTGGCGATGGTTGGGCTGGCGCTTCACGCTGGCCGGTGTCCTGCCGTTGCTGCTGGTTGCTGCGCTGCTCATGTGGGTGATGTTGCCACAGGTGATGGCGGACATCGAAGCCCGCCACCAGGCGCTGGCCCGGGCCATAGCGGGTCAGGTTGAGGAGTATCTGCGCAGCGCCGGGCGCGAATTGTCGGCCGTGGCCGAGTATCTCGGGCAACGGGGTGATCAGCCGGCGAGAGTGAGCTTGCCACCAATCCTTGATGCGCATGCGGGCGCTGGCGAGGTGTTTGCAGCGATCTACGTCGTGGCGGCAGACGATGCGGTCTGCGCCGTGGGTCTGCCGTTGGGGATGCGCCGCCAGCGTGACGATCTGCTCGAGGTCGACCTCTCCCGCTGGGCGATTCTGCGTCAGGCCCGCGAGCGGCAGGTACCGGTGTGGTCGGAGGTCTTCCTGTCGGCGGTTAGTGCCCGGCTGGCGGTCAGCCTGGCGATCCCGGTCGCCGATCAGGTGCTGATCGGTGAAGTGGCGATCGATGG
>NZ_JAEUOL010000288.1 GCF_016789985.1 Accumulibacter sp. | reverse complement strand
CGTCTTGATCGTCCTCGAGGGCATCTACAGCATGGACGGCGACTACCCCGAGCTGCCACGCTTTGTCGAGATCAAGCGCAAGTACCGCGCCTTCCTGATGGTCGATGAAGCCCACTCGTTTGGCGTCATGGGCGGCAAGGGACTCGGTATCCGTGAGCACTTCGGGCTGCAGAGCACCGATGTCGACATCTGGATGGGCACCCTAAGCAAGGCGCTTGCCGGTTGCGGTGGCTACATCGCCGGAGAAGCAGCGCTGATCGAGCACCTCAAGTTCCTCGCACCCGGCTTTCTCTACAGCGTCGGCATGCCCCCGCCCATTGCCGCGGCCTCGCTTGCCGCATTGCAGTGTCTGCAGCGTGAACCGGAGCGCGTGGCGGCATTGCAGGAGCGCTGCCGCCTTTTCCTCGCGCAGGCCACGGCATGCGGCGTCGATACCGGCAGCAGTGCGGGACTGGCCGTGATCCCGGCCATCACCGGCAGCTCGATCAAGGCCGCGCGTCTGGCGGCAGCCCTTTTCGAGCGACGCATCAATGTGCAGCCCATCCTGTACCCGGCGGTACCGGAAAAGACCGCCCGCCTGCGCTTCTTCATTTCCTGCCAGCACAGCGAAGAACAGATTCGGCGTACCGTCAGCGCGCTGGGCGAGGAGCTGGCGCGGCTTTGACGAGCCGGACAGGAACGGCCCTCGGGCCGCCCGCCGGCGCGCGGTGCTTCAGGCAGGTGGGTATTCCTTGTCCGGCATATCGACATGGCTCGTCGCCGAACTGCACACACCCATTTCCTGCAGCAGCAGGCAACCCAGATCGCTGACCGACAGATCGCGACGCCTTGTCGGACTGTTTTGACCGCCCTTGCGCCAGACAAAGTAATCGGTGTGGCCAGCAGGGGTGCCCAGCCTCCGGTAGACCTCGGGCATGATCGGCACGTGATCACCAAACCAGCACAGCCAGCCCGTTCCCGGCAGCGCCTCCAGCTCGTCGCGCAGCCGGCCAGCCATGCGGTCGGCGTTGGCGAGATGGCGCAGGTAGACCGTCAGCTCGGCACAGCCGACCCCCGGCGGGGTCGAGTAATAACGTTCGCAGTCGCCGGGCAATACCGTCTCCAGATGCAACGGCCCATGATTCTCCATGGTGATCACGAAGACGAACAAGGGCTGCTCCAGCGACCCGCGCAGCAGGCCGGCAACCCGCTCGGCAACCGCCAGATCGCTGACATAGGGACCGCTGCGCGCCGCGCCGTCGAAGCTCCGGATGTCGACAAACTCGTCGAACCCGAGGTGCGGATAGACTTTGTCCCGCGCATAGAAGCTGGCCGCGTAGGGATGGACGCAAACCGTCCGATACCCGCAACTCTTGAGGAAACTGACCAGGGTCGTCAGCTCCGTCCGGCGGGCCAGCCGCCGGTAGGGATTGAAACGGTGCACGGCGAGCGACCCGGCGGCAAGACCGGACAGAAAAGCAAACTCGGTGCGAACCGTATTCGCACCCCAGGCCGCAACTGCAAGCTGGCCAGAAACCACAGCGTCGGCCCGAACAGCATCGAACCCGCGCAGCACGTCCCGGCGAATCTCCGGAATCAGGTGCCGCGGATCGAAGAAGGATTCGCTCTGCACCACTACCAGACGCCGATTGCGTTCAGCCATCGAGCGCTCGGGTGTCAGATCGCGATAGGGCGAGACGACCGCGCAATCGACCAGTTCCTCTTCGCCATAGCGCCACATGGTGGCCACCAGACCTAGCCGCTGCAGGTCTGCCGTGGCATCAAAACTGACTGCCGGTCTGCACCGCGCACCCAGCCAGAGCAGAGACAGCCCGAGCAGCGCCAGGATCGCCGCGCCGACCAGGAAATCGGCCACCGGCAACCGCCCAGACAATGGCTCCTCGACCGCCAGTCCGGCCGCCACGGCGCCGGCAAACGCCAAAACCGCCAGTCCGGCCCGGCCGGCGCCGAGGAAAGGCAGATACAGCCGCGGATGCTTCAAGGCGTCGCTGAAATACTCGAAATCCTGAAAGATGAACGGTTCGCGTAGCGAAGCGAACTTGGCGTTGCTGACCAGAACCACGAAGAGCAGGCCGGCCAGCAGCGCGCCGGCAGCAAAAAACGGCCGCTGCAGGACGAGCAGCAGACAACTGAAGAGCAGGAACCAAAGCCCGAGGTGGATGACCAGAGCGGCCAGTGGTCGTCGCCAGAAGTCGGTCGGGAACGGTCTCAGGAAACGCTCGATGAGCAGGGAAACAGCCGCTCCGCCGACCGCCGCTCCTGCCGCCGCCGAGCAGAACGATTCAGCCACCGTACTTCAGCAAGCGCAGGATGTGTTGGGAGAGGGCCGGCGGCAACAGTGCCAGACACCACGTACCCAGGTTGAGCGGAAAGGGGAAGCTGATGCGCGCCTGATTGCGCTCCAGACCGCGCCTGATATGGCGAGCCGCTCGTTCGGCCGACCACAGGAAGGGTTTGGGACCAGGCATGGCGCGGCACATCGGTGATTCGACATAGCCCGGCATGACCACGCTGACGCCTACCCCCTGGCCGGCCAGCCAGCCGCGGATCGCTTCGCCGTAGGCCTTGAGCGCCGCCTTGCTGGCACAGTAGCTGGGCGTCACCGGCAAGCCGTGGTAGGCCGCCAGCGAACTGATCAGCGCGATCTGGCCACACCGACGCGCGCGCATCGCCGGCAATACGCCGTCCACCGTCGCCAGGGCGGCGCGCACGTTGACCTCGATCAGTTCTTCCACAGCCGCCCAGCGCTCACCGTCACCCGCCGGCCCGATGCTGGTATTCACTCCCGCATTGACGATTACCAGATCCAGCGGCTCCTGCGCCGCCAAACCGCCAAGCCAGGCGGCAAGCGCCGCCCGATCGCCAAGGTCGAGCACCTGGGTCAACACCTTCGCGCCGCGTGCCTCACAGTCCGCCGCCAGGACGTTCAGACGATCGGCCTTGCGCCCCTGCAGAACAAGCGTCCGTCCTGGCTCGGCATAGACCGCTGCCAGTGCGCCGCCGATGCCGCCGGTGGCCCCGGTGATCAGCACCCTGCCAGGCGGCGCCCGGTCCCGGCTCAAAGCAACTCGTCCAGCGGCGAACGTTCGGGCTCGAGCAGGCGCAAACTGTCATTCACCGCCATGCTGATACCGTCGCGACAGTAGAATCCGCCGTTCACCTGCGTCGTGTGGATCACCGCATTGCGGAAACAGCGAAACAATTCAGCCTCCGGCCTGCTCTGATTGCCCCAGAACTCGTCGAGCTTCCCCTGGAAGGTGAGGCCCGGCAGATTGTAGATCGGATCGCTCAGGGCCACCGTCGGACAGCCGACGCCCACGGAGAGGCAGCCCAGCGTGCTATTGACGGTCACCACACCGCGCGCTGCGGGCAGCAGCTTCCCCAGATCCCCGCTCTCGATATAATCGATGCGTCCGGTCAAGGCGAAACGCTTTTCCAGACCGGCAATCACCCGACGATAGTTGCGCAGACCCATGTCCAGGGGATGATTCTTGATCAGCAGCCGCGCATTGTCCGGCGCATGGCGGGTGAATGACGCCATGACGAACTCCATCAGATCGTTCATGTCGTTGAAGCGGGAGTGGTCACGAATCTGGGCATCGCCATTGAGCTGCAGCGGCAGCAGGTAGAACGGTTGCCGCCCGGCAATCAGGCGATCGATCAAGGCATCGTCCTGCCGCCTGTAGAGCGGCAGGAGCGCGAAGCGTTTGAGGTAACCGGCATACTCGATGGCGGCATTCACCGGCGCATGTGTCCGGTAGGCGCTGAACAGGACCGGGTTGGCGACCCCCGCCAGGTGGTAGCACACGTCATGCGCCACACGCGCGCTGAACGGCGCATGGAACGGCTTGCCGTTGCGGTAGTCCGGCAATCGTGCGCCCACCCGGCGAAACCAGTCCGGGTCGCGCGGCAGCAACGAATGCCCATTGACACCCTCGCGTTCGAGCGTCACCCAATGCGGGCGCAGGTAGCCCTCCTCAAAGACATGAGTGCGGATGCCCAGCGACGACGCAAGATCGACCGCCGGACGGTGCACCGGGCGTCGATCGCCGAAGAGCACCTGATCGGTGATGCCCTGTTGCCGATATTTCTCGTCGAGAAAGGCGCGCAGCCCGGCAAGCTTGCCGCGATAATTCCAGGCCGGCCGGCCACCCCAGTACAACAGATCACCGGCGTTGAAATTGATCTTGAAAACCCGGTGGCCGTCGGCCGACAGACGATCGGCCAGTCGGGCAAAGAAGGGGGAGCAGACCCCTTGCAGAAATAGGAAGGAACGCCTCAATCGACTCGAATATCCCAGTGCTGTTGTCTGGCCAGCGGCGACATGACATGACCCTCCCGCGCTACGCCGTGCCTGGCGGCAACTGCCGCCAGCGACAGCGACCGGCGCGCCTCCGCCCTCAAGCCCCGTCACCTTCAGCACGCGCCTCAAGCCACCCGACGCCGAGGGGCGAGACCCACACCGCTGCGGCACCAGATCTTCATCGGCCCACTCGGGCAGTGGCAGGAAGCTCCCGGGACACGCTCTGCCAAGCCGTCTGGCGGAGAGAGCGGGATTCGAACCCGCGTTAGGATATCATCCTAAACACGCTTTCCAGGCGTGCGACTTAAACCACTCATCCATCTCTCCGGAAGGATGCGGATTCTAGCAGAAGCCCTGAGGAACACCAAACGCGCTGTGCGCGCGGCATGCACACGCCGCAGCGCCCAGGCTCGATCACGGAAATCGCGTCACCGGAGTTTTTCCCCAAGGAAGTGTCATGCCCAAGAACATCGGCACAGCGGCTTCGGAAGCCGCCGTGCGCCTCGCCGAACAGACTGCCGAAGCGATGTACAGCCGCGATGCGGCAAGCCGGTTGATCGGCCTCGAGATCCTCAGCGTCCGCCCGGGTTATTCGCGAATGACGATGGTCGTTCGGCCGGACATGGTCAACGGCCATCACATCTGCCACGGCGGCTACCTCTTCACCCTCGCTGACTCGGCCTTCGCCTATGCCTGCAACGCCTACAATCGCAACACGGTGGCTTCGGCCTGCCATATCGACTTCCTCGCCCCGGCGGCAGAGGGAGAAGTTCTCGAAGCCGAATGCGAGGAGCGTTCGCGCACCGGACGTACCGGCGTTTACGACACGACCATCCGTAATCATCAGGGCAAGGTCATCGCCCTGTTCCGCGGCAAATCCTACCGCATCGCGGGTGAAGTCATCGCCGGCCTCGAGGCCGAGGAAGCTCGTCCGGCCGCCGCCGGCCCAACCACCAGCCGGGTCGAGGGCAATCCCCAGTGAAGCCGACAGTTCGACGCCCGGCCATGACCGCCCGACGATCCTTCAGGCAGCGACGCCGCTCCCTGGCGGCACCATCGTGGCCAACACGCAACGGCTACCCGGCGCTGAATCCCATCCGGCGGGTACTTCATCACCATGACCAGCGACCCACACAAACCCTCACGACAGAAAACGGGTCAGCCAGGCACATGCCTGCCCCACTGCGCTGGCCCACTCCTGCGCCGACATGAAGTGGGCGGCTCCCGCCATCTCCTGGTAGCCGAGACGCTCCGGCTGTTCCCGATAGAAGTGTGCGAGCCTGCGGTGCAGGGCATGTGCCGCAGCGGGAGGGATGACGGTATCCTGTCCAGCGGTGATCGACAGCAAGGCAGTCGGGTGAAAACGCGCCAGAGCCGGATGCTCGCTCTCCGGCTGCACCCATGCGGGTGAACCGAGCAGCGCCGCTGCAGCGCGGAGCCGTGGCTCGGCGGCGATTGCTCCATAGACAATGCAGCCTCCCATTGAAACGCCGGCGACGGCGACCCGTTCCTGATCGGTCAGACCACGCGCCACCAACTGGTCGATCAGCCCTGGCAGCTCGCCAATTGCCTGGTCGACAATCTGCCGGAAGAGCTGTGGATTGTCTCCCGGCATCCCGCTGAACTGCTGTTCGAGATCGGCGCGACACCGCCGACCATGCGCCGGCGCATCAATACCGACCGCCAGTAATCCCCGCCCGGCCAGGTTCTTCAACTCTGGCAGGTGCACTTCCTTGGTGGCGCCAAAACCGTGAAACCACAGCACGGTCGGCAAGCATGCGGCGCTGCCTGGCGGGCGCACGATCAGCAGCGGCACCTCGCCGTAGATCTCGCTGTGGACCTGCCAGGTCATGCTCGACGCCCGCAAGACGCGACCACCCTGACAGCCGCAGGTCCTTGCCGAGAAAACGGTCGTTCGCCAGGCACTGCCCGCCGCCTCCTACCCTGCCGTCCCAGCCCCGGCACGGTTGGAAAGACCAGCCGCGCCCGGCAGCCATGGACGAGGCAACGCGCCGATCCAGTCGAAGCGCTCGATCAGGCGAAGAAAATCCCTGGTCAATGGCGCCGTCAGCGTCAGTGCAACCCCCGTCACCGGATGCTCCAGGCGCAACTCGGCACAAGCCAGCAGCAGCCGGTCACAACCGAACAGTGTCCGGAACAGTCGGTTATGCGCTCCCTTGCCATAGGTCGCGTCCCCGATGACCGGATGGGCGATATGCTTGAGATGCCGACGCAACTGGTGCTGGCGCCCGGTCAGCGGATCGAGTTCGAGCAAAGCGTAGCGGCTGCTCGGGTAGCGGTCGACCCGGTGCGGCAGTTCGATGGTGGCGAGACGGCGATAGCGGGTGATCGCCTGTTGCACGCTGGCGCGTGCAGCTTCGCCGCCCGCCACATCGGGGTCGAAGCAGCGGCGCAACGGATGGTCGATCTCGCCGACCGCCGGCGGATGACCTCGCACGACGGCCAGATAGCTCTTGCCAAGCTGCCGCTCCGCGAACATGGCGCTCAACGCACGACCGACCTGACTGCTCAGGGCGAACAGCAGGACACCCGAAGTTCCCTTGTCGAGCCGGTGCACCGCATGGACCCGGCAGCCGAGCTGATCACGCAGCATCTGCAGCGCAAAGCGACGTTCGCGTGCGTCGATCGGCGTGCGGTGTACAAGCAGACCGGCCGGCTTGTCGATGGCCACCAGGTGTTCGTCGCGAAAAATGATGGAAAGCATGTCGCTCCGTGCCGGTACCTTTTCCAGGCCCGTTTCTCAACCCGTTTCTCAACCCTGGCCGGCAGCACCGCGCAGTACTGCGCTGCGCTCATTGGGTCTCGGGAATTCACCATCGACGTAGAACCAGCGACCATCCTCGCGGACGAAGCGGCTGATTTCGTGCAATCTCCCGGCACGACCGGACACGCGATAGCGAGCGACGAACTCGACGGTCGCGGCGTCGGAGCCGAGCGGCAGGTGACGCCTGAGCTCCAGACCGAGCCAACGAGGGACTGGAGCAAGCTCGACGCGTAACGGGCGGGTGTCCGTGTGCCAGGTCGCCAACAGGTAGTCCCCGGCACCCACGACGTAGGCGCAGTAACGCGAGCGCATCAGCACCGCCGCATCGGCGGCCGGCGCACCGTCGTGCAATGGCCCGCAGCAGTCCGCGTACGGCCGCCGGCTGCCACAGGGGCAAGCACCCGTCGCCCCGCCATTGCCGGACAGCCGGCGACTTCCCGCTGTATTCTTCCGCTGCATGCCTTTCTGGTCGACCCGGTTGCCAAGCGGCGCAGCATGCCACAGGACGCTCGCCGACACCAGTTCTGCACGGCTGCCCGGAGCGCGGCCGATCGCGCTCCGGGCAGCCGCCAGGTCTAGCGGTGGCGCATACCGCCACTGCTGCGCGCCGTCGCCTCGTTGACACGCAGCGGTTTGCCGTGCAGATCCTTACCGTCAAGGGCGGCGATGGCGGCAAGCGAATGCGCGCGCCCGGGCATTTCGACAAATCCGAAGCCCTTGGAGACGCCGCTGAACAGCTCACGCATCACCTGCACCGACTTCACCTGACCAAAGGCCTTGAACAGATCGGTCAGTTCCGTCTCGTCTGTCTCGGGTGCGAGATTGCCCACGAAGAGGTTCATTGTCGGCTCCTGATCTGATGCTGGATTGAATGGCCCGCGGCACTGCTCACCGCCTAGCCGCCGCGTCGGCTCGGGCTACGAAAGAGCGCAGGCGAGGCGGCAGCAGCGCCGGATCCGGCGTGCTGCGACGGTGGATTGCCACGCGTCGCTGGTGGCACAGACACGCCCGGGCGTGCCGGCGGCGTCACCGACCCCGGCGGACGCGACGGCACCGATCGGGAATGGGCACCAGAGTTGCGTCGCTGGAGATCGCCGCCGCTACGCTCGACCGGTGGGTTCACCACGGCGGCTGGCGGCGGCTGACCAGGTTCGAAACCGGGCACGACCCGGCTTTCGATACGCCGCGTGAGCAGCTTCTCGATGTCGGCCAACAGCGGCTTCTCTTCCGCTGAAACCAGCGAGATCGCCTCACCGGTGCTCCCCGCCCGACCGGTCCGCCCGATCCGATGAACATAATCGGCGGGCACGTTCGGCAGCTCGAAGTTGACCACGTGGGGCAGTTCCTCGATATCCAGACCGCGCGCCGCGATATCCGTCGCCACCAGGACGCGCACCGTGCCCGCCTTGAAGCCGGTCAACGCCCGCGTCCGTGCCGGCTGGCTCTTATTGCCGTGAATCGCGGTGGCCTCGATGCCCGCCTTGCACAACTGCTCGGCCAGACGGTTGGCGCCGCTCTTCATGCGCGTGAACACCAAGACCTGGCGCCAGTCACCGGAGGACAGCAGATGCGTCAGCAGTTCGCGCTTGCGCCAGTTGTCAACCGGGTGAACGCGCTGCGCAACCAGTTCGGATTCGGCGTTGCGCCGTGCCACTTCGATCAGCGCCGGTGCGTGCAGCAAGCCGTCGGCAAGCTGCCGGATCTCGTCGGAGAAAGTGGCCGAGAAGAGCAGGTTCTGGCGGCGCACCGGCAACAGCGCGAGAATGCGCCGGATATCGCGGATGAATCCCATGTCCAGCATGCGGTCGGCTTCGTCAAGCACCAGGATCTCGACCTGTGCCAGATTGGCCGTGCGCTGCTGCAGGTGGTCGAGCAGGCGGCCCGGCGTGGCAACCAGGATATCGGCACCGCGGCGCAGCGCGTCGATCTGCGGGTTGATGTTCACCCCACCGTAGATCAGGGTCGATCTGAGCGGCAGGTGCCGGCCGTAGGTGCACACGCTCTCTTCGACCTGTGCCGCGAGTTCTCGGGTCGGGGTCAGGATCAGTGCCCGCACGGGTCGTCGAGCAGCCCCAGCACCCGACGCCGGAGGGGCCGCCGTGATCAGCCGCTGCAATAGCGGCAAGGTGAAACCGGCGGTCTTGCCGGTCCCGGTCTGCGCCCCGGCGAGCACATCACGCCCGGCGAGAATCAGCGGAATGGCCTGTGCCTGGACCGGCGTCGGCTCGCTGTAGCCCTGTTCGGCGACAGCGCGGGTGAGTTCGGCCGACAGGCCGAGCTGGGAGAACGATTGCGACAAGAGAATCTCCTGCGAGCGGCCTGCTGCAGTCCAAGGCCAGCAGAGCCGGTTCAGGTGCATGCGACCGAGTGGGAACTTCGGGGCGATCGGTCAGTGCCGGAAGGGGGAAGAACGTCACGGATACGAACTGCCGACCGGATGAAACGCAGCTCGTCTCGCGGGCCGCACTATACACGCTTCGGCGCGAACAAGAGGAATATCGCTCACCGCACCCATTCTCCCGCCGCGCAAGCGGGTTCCCGAACCGCGGCGCAGAGCATGTCCGGCCGGTCAGGACGGCCCGCAGCACGGACACGCGACCGGTCGACTGCACTCGCTGATCTCCTCTTTCAGAACGCGGTCTGCTGCCGGCAAAAAGACACTCTGTTACAATCTGCAGCTTGTGTCGTGCAGGCCAGCAGACCTGCGGGGAAATGCCACCCCGCTTTCTCTTTTTCCCGGACAGAGGCAATCATGCAACCCACAGCAAAACCCAGAAACCCCAATTTTTCGTCGGGCCCGTGCAGCAAGCGCCCGGGCTATGATGTCGGCACGCTCCAGCTCAACACGCTGGGCCGCTCGCATCGCTCGGCCTTGGGCAAGAAAGCCCTTGCGCTGGCCTGTTCGGAGACGGCGCGCAGCCTCGGCCTGCCCGACGGCTATCGGGTCGGCGTGGTGCCGGGATCGGATACCGGAGCGGTGGAAATGGCCCTCTGGTCGCTGCTCGGCCAACGCGGCGTAGATGTTCTGGCCTGGGAGTCGTTCGGTTCGGGTTGGGCAACCGACGTCGTCAAGCAACTCAAGCTGGCCGACGCCCGGGTCTTGAAAGCCGACTACGGCGATCTGGTCGATCTGTCGCAGGTCAACTTCGACAACGACGTGGTGTTCACCTGGAACGGCACCACCTCGGGCGTCAAGGTGCCCGACGGCAACTGGATCCCGGATGATCGGGCCGGACTGACGATCTGCGACGCCACCTCGGCCGTCTTCGCGATGGATCTGCCCTGGGACAAGCTGGATGTGGTGACTTTCTCCTGGCAGAAGGTGCTCGGCGGCGAGGGTGCGCACGGCATGCTGATCCTCGGCCCACGTGCGGTTGCTCGCCTCGAAAGCTACAACCCTCCGTGGCCACTGCCAAAGGTTTTCCGGCTGACCTCCGGCGGCAAACTGAGTGAAGGCATCTTTCGCGGCGAAACGATCAACACGCCGTCGATGCTCTGTGTCGCCGACTATCTCGACGCACTGCAATGGATAGAGGCGATCGGCGGCGTCAAGGCGGCGATCGCGCGCAGCGAAGCCAACCTGGCAGTGATCGCCGATTTCGTCGCCGCCAACGACTGGATTTCCTTCCTCGCCCGGGATCCGGCAACACGTTCCAACACCAGCGTCTGCCTGAGCGTCAAGATCGACCCCGAACAGGTCAAGAAAATGGTCAAACTGCTCGACAGCGAGGGCGTCGCCTTCGACATCGGCTCTTACAAGGACGCACCGGCGGGGATACGCATCTGGTGCGGCGCCACCATCGACAGTGCCGACCTGCAGGCGCTGATGCCCTGGCTGGCCTGGGCCTACGCACAGGTCACCGCCTGACACCGGGTCCTTGCGGCCACCATCCCCAGCACCTCCACCACTCCACCCGAGTCACATCGCCATGTACAAGGTAAGAACCTACAACCAGATCTCGATCAAGGGCCTGGACCGTTTTCCACGTCAATCGTATGAAGTCGGCAGCGATATCGCACATCCGGACGCCTTTCTGCTGCGCAGCCAGAAGCTGCAGGGCGTCGAGGTGCCTGCCACCCTGCTGGCGGTCGCCCGCGCCGGAGCCGGCGTCAACAATGTGCCGGTCGCCGAATACGGCAAGCAGGGTATCGTCGTCTTCAACACCCCGGGAGCCAATGCCAACGCCGTCAAGGAACTGGTGATGGCCGGCATGCTGCTCAGCGCCCGCGGCATCGTCGACGGAATGAACTACGTCCAGTCGCTGGCCGGGATCAAGGATTCGGCCGAGATGTCGCCTTTGGTCGAGAAAGCCAAGGCGCGCTTTGCCGGCAGCGAGATCCGCGGCAAGACGCTCGGTATCGTCGGCCTCGGAGCAATCGGCTCGATGGTCGCCGACATGGCTCTGGCGATGGGCATGACGGTGATCGGTTTCGACCCGCTCCTGTCGATTGATGCCGCCTGGCGTTTGTCGAACGAAGTCGGCCGGATGGAGAACCTGCAGTCGCTGCTCGCCCGTTCCGACTATGTCTCGCTGCACGTGCCGGCGGTCGACGCGACGCGGCACATGATCAACGACGACACCCTGGCGATAATCAAGCCGGGCGCCGTGCTGCTCAACTTCGCCCGTGATGTGATCGTCGATCCGGCAGCCGTGCTGCGCAGTCTGGATGCTGGACGGCTGGGCAGGTACGTCTGCGATTTCCCCGAACCGGCCCTGCTCGGCCATCCGAAGATCATCGCCATGCCGCACATCGGCGCCAGCACCGAGGAATCGGAGGAGAACTGCGCGGTGATGGCAGCCAACCAGCTGATCGACTACCTCGAGAACGGCAACATCGTGAACTCGGTGAACTTCCCGAAGATCGCCATGGAGCGCAGTCCGGGCACTTCGCGCATCACCTTCGCCAACGACAACGTCTCGGGAGTCCTTGGCAACGTCCTGTCGATTCTGGCGGACAACCGGGTCAACGTGGTCGACATGGTGAACAAGAGCCGCAGCGAACTCGCCTTCAACATCATGGATGTCGAGCGGGAACCGGCGGAAGGCGTGGTCAGCGCGATCAAGGCAGTGGCTCATGTGATCCGTGTGCGCGTCATCTGAGTCTGCGGTGGTGCAGTGGGGCTCGCCGCCATATCATGTTGGCGGCCCCGCACGGGAACCGGCGTGCGCAACGGCAGGTCTGACCGGAAGTCTGACAGGCCGGCACCTGCTCCCGGAGCGGGCCGGCGCACCGAAGACCGGAGAAGGCAATGAATCTTGAACTGCTGCAGACCCTGGGCTGGCAAGAACTCCCGATCATTTTTTTCGCGCTGCTCCTGGCTCTGGTTTTCTTCCTGGTCATCCGCCAGAACCAGAAGGACTTCCTCGAAATAGAAACCTGGCTGGCGGAAGAACGGGCCGGATTCTAGACATCCAGGCGCCGGCCAGGCTGCAGATCAGTGCTTGCCGAACCGCTTTTCCAGCTTGTCCACCAGCTTGCGCAGTGCGCGCTCATCCAGCAGGCGCTTCGCTTCCTTGGGCTCGACCCAGCGCCGCTCACGGTGACTCTCCTCCCACTCGTCTTCGGGCACGCTTTCCGTCACTTCCATGGGAAACACGGCCACCGAGCAGACGCCGCCCCATTTGCGGTAGTCGTAATGGCCGATCGCCTCGTCGTCTACGCGGCCACGCACCCCACCCTCCTCCAGCGCCTCCTTGCTGGCTGAATCGCGCAGCGACAACTCGGGCTCCTTGACGCCCTTGGGCACCACCCAGCGCGTTCCCTTGCGCGAGGCAATCAGCATCACCTGCAACTTGTCTTCTACCAGGCAGTAGGGAAGTACCGCCGATTGCGTAAAGAAGTAGTCCGGCACCGGACCACGCTCCATCTCCTCGTCACTCTCGACCGCCAGTTCGTCGGGTACCTGCCCGGGACGCGTCACCGAGATCAGACTGGCGCAGCCACGCGCAAGATCCTGCCAGCCTTCCACCATTTCCAACTGCGCCAGGGCCGAGGTCGGCAGCAGCTTGCCATCGTCCGGAATTTCCAGTTGACCTTCGCTCAGATACTCGACGAGTTCTTCCAGCCCTGGATTGTGGCCGACGACCATCACCCGCCGGGCGCTTTTCGGGCAGTCAGCCAGCGCCGCCAGCAAGTCCTCGACCGGTGCCGCATAGATCCGCTCATCCCAGCGCACGGTCTTCAACGGCAGACCCATCGCCTTGCAGGCCGCCACCGTGGTCGCACGCGCCCGCTCGGCCGGGGAACTGAGCACCACATCCGGCACCAGCTTCTGGCGCTTGATCCAGGCCCCCATTTTCTGGCTGCCCAAACGGCCCCGATCAACCAGCGGCCGGTGAAAATCCTCGTGACCGGTGCCCCAGTCCGACTTCCCGTGCCGCAACACCAGCAATGTCTTCCCGCTCATGACGATACCCCTCTCCCGCAGTGTAGTTGAAAAACGTGTCGTGCCACCCACCATATCGGTCGGCAGCCGCGCGCTTTGGCGACTCATATGATAACGGATCGCGGGCGGCCAACGACAAGGGCAAACCCGGCTAGCCACTTCCTGCGCGCAGCGCCTCGAGCGGCGCACTCTGCAGCAATCGGGTGGCGGCGAACCAGCCCGCCCCCGTCACCAGCGCAGCACCGCCACAGACCGCGGCCGGCAGCAGCCAGAGTTCGATCGCCACCTCGAAGCGGAACACCTGACGGGCCAGAAACTGGCCGACGGCAACTGCCGCGAGAGCGGCGATCAGACCGGAAAGTCCACCAACCGCGGCGAATTCGGCCAGCAGAACCCGCCGCAACTGCTCGCGGCGGGCTCCCAGAGCGCGCATCACCGCGAGTTCGTAACGCCGCTCCTCGGCGGCCGAAGCCAAGGCGGCGTGCAGGACAAGGAGGCCGGCAGCAAGGGTGAAGAGAAAGACGAACTGCACCGCGCGCGCCACCTGATCCATGATCGACTGCAACTGACGCAGGATGGCGGCGACATCGATCACCGTCAGGTTGGGAAACTCTCGCACCAGACGATTGACGAAGCCGGCCTGCTCGGGCGGCAGATAGAAACTGGTGATCCAGCTGGCCGGATAAGGAGCCAGCACCGCCGGCGGGGTCAGCACAAAGAAGTTGGCGCGCATGGTGTCCCAGTTGACCTTGCGCAGACCAACCACCGTCATGTCGATCTTCTCGCCGGCAACGGCGAACTCCAGGCGATCGCCGACGCCCAGACCAAGCGTCCTGGCCAAACCATCCTCAACCGAAGCAGCTACCGGCTCGCCCTTGCCTTCGAGGTCGGCACGCGAAAACCAACGTCCGGCACTGAGACTGTTGCCCGCCGGCAAATCCGGGCGCATCGACAGGTTGAACTCACGTTCGATCAGCCGCTGAGCACGATCATCGGTGTAGCTGGCGGCACTGACTTCGACACCATTGATGCGCATCAGACGTCCTCGCACCATCGGCGCCAGTTCGGGTGACAGACCCTGCGCCACCAGCAGGGCGCCCACCGCTTCCACCTGGTCGGGCTGGATGTTCACCACGAAACGATTCGGCGCCTCGGGCGGAACGGCACGGCGCCAGGCGTCGAGCAGGTCGCCGCGCACCACCGTGAGCAGCAGCAGCGCCATGAAGCCGAGCGCCAGCGCGACGATCTGGATGACGCTGGCGCCGGCGCGCCGCTCCAGGCTGGCCAGACCGTAACGCCAGCCGACTCCTCCCGCCCCTCGGGTCGCCGCTCTTCCGCGACCACGCAGTGCAGCTGCCAGTTTGATGGCGATCCGGGCAATCAGCGCGAAGATCAGCAAAGCGAGGCTGAATCCTCCACACACCCAGGCGCCGAGTTCAAGATCTCCAGCCACCCAGAACATGAGCCCGATCAGGGCGAGGAAGCCAAGCAGATAACCACCGAGCAGACCGCGCTGCGGGCTGCCCATTTCGCGCCGCAGAACGCGCAGCGTCGGAACGCGATTGAGCTGCAGCAGTGGCGGCACGGCAAAACCGAAGAGCAGCAACAGGCCAACCGTCATGCCCTGCAGCGCCGGCAGCAGGCTGGGCGACGGCAACGGTGTGGCGAGCAACTGTGCCAGCCAGGCATGCAGGACGAAATGCGCGAAATAGCCGAGCCCGCAACCGAACAATGCCGCGAGCAGCCCGAGCGCGGCGAACTGTCCGAGATGGAGGCGCAGCAGCAAACCCTGCGTCGCGCCCAGACAACGCATCACGGCACAGGGGTCGAGATGACGCTGCACATAGCGACGGGATGCCAGGGCAACGGCCACCGCCGCCAGCACCACGGTGAGGAGTGCCGCAAGACCGAGAAACTTTTGCGCCCGCTCGAGCGCGCTGCGGATCTCGGGTCGACCGTTCTGCGGGTCCTCGATCCGCTGCCCACGTGCCAGCCGCGCCTCGATGTCGCGCTGGAAGCGCCTGACCAGAGGCAATTCGCCGGCCACCAGCAGACGATAGGTGACCCGACTGCCGACCTGCAGCAAGGCAGTGGCCGGCAGATCGTCAAGGTTCATCAGCAGGCGTGGCGCAACGCTGAAGAAGTTGATCCCGCGGTCGGGTTCCAGAGTGAGCACGGCATCGACCCGCAAGGCGCTCTGTCCGACCGCGACCTGATCGCCGACCCGTGCACCGAGAGCCGACGCCAGACGCTCATCGATCCAGATCGTTCCGGGAGCGGGAATGCTGCGCGTCGGTGCGTCGGGCGCGTTGAGTGCCGGTGCGATGCGCAGCGCACCGCGCAGCGGGTAAGCGGCGCCGACCGCCTTGATTTCCGCCAGTTGCGCGCTCGCCTGTTCGCCCGTGCCGTGCGTCACCATGCTCGGGAAAGTCCGGGTCTCGACCACCTGCAACCCGCGCGCCCGAGCCTGGTCGGCGACCTTCGTCGCCCACGGCTGGTCGGCAGTCAGCAGGAGATCCGCGCCCAACAGTTGGTGCGATTCGCGGTCCAGAGCCTGCCGCACGCGATCGGCGAAGAAACCGACCGCGCTCAGGGCTGCCACGGCCACCGCCAGAGCCGTCGCCAGCAGGCGCAACTCGCCGCCGCGCGCGTCTCGTTGCAGCATTCGCCAGGAGAAGAGGATCAGTTGCATGATCTGTCCGCGTTCAGTTTGTCAGCTTGCCCGGACGCCAGTGTGACACAGCCCCGGGCAGCTTGCGCACGGCCGCATCATTGGGCTGACCCCGGACATTCCAACTGCTAGAATTAACAAGGGTCGACACAGGTCGGAACCCAATCTGCCGCACAACTGGCACCGTCGGCTGTTCGGGAGATGGGTCTGGAGAAGCGAACTCTGGGGAGGGTTCGGGCAAAGCCTGCCTCGACGCGCCGAACCGGGGTGACTCGCCCGAGCGCCTCACACGTGAAGTATTCAGGGAGGACGAATATTGGACACGATCAGCAGCAAGCCAATGAGGGCGGCACTCCTGATGTCGTCGCTGTGCAGCGCGTTGCCGGCAACGGCAAGCCCAAGCTATACCAGCAATTTCAGTCAGGCCGGGTTGGGCGGCGTCAATCAGGGTGGCATCTATTTCGAACAGGACCGGGCGGGCGAACAGATTCAGCAAGCCAGCCAGACATTTTCGGGTACCGGCTTGGCGACGGTGAGCCGCCTGCAGTTGACACTTAATCTGGGCGACCCGGCATGGCAGTCAAACTGGCGAACCGCGCCACTGGAGTTCGGCTTCTTCCTCAACGGAACATCCATTGGCAGCACCACCTATCTCCCCCTTGACTACAGCCCGCACGTTCTCGACTTCAACTTCGCCACGCTGTCGAATACGGCAGGTGACTGGACGCTCAAGATGGCGGTAAGCCAACCGGAGTACGACACTTGTCGCGGTTGTGGCGCCGTCCGTCTCTCGTCCGACAATCCGCTGCTCCTCGCCATCCCCGAGCCCAGCGCACTCGCCCTGCTCGGCCTCGGTCTCGCGCTCGCCGGCTACGGACTGTCGCGACGGACCACCTGAGCCTGCCAAACATCCCGAGGACCCGCTGCGGCGGGTTCCTCCCTTGGACAGCCCCGGGGCGCCGCCAGAAAGCTGCCGACTGGAGGCTGGCAGACCGCCCGTAGGCAAGCCGCCTCATTCGAGCTCGCGCAAACGTCCTACGGCTTCTTCCACTCGCCGTACCGGAATCACCTCGATGTCGGCGGCCGCCCGGCGTGGTCGATTCGCCTCGGGCACCAGCGCGCGCGTGAAGCCAAGTTTGGCGGCTTCCCTGAGGCGTTCCTGACCGCGTGGCGCCGGGCGGATTTCACCCGCCAGTCCGACTTCACCAAACACGACGAGTTTCTCTGGTAACGATTTGTTTTTAAGTGATGATACGATCGCCAGGACAACTGCGAGATCGGCCGCTGGCTCGCTGATCTTGACCCCGCCGACAGCGTTCACGAAGACGTCCTGATCGAAGCAGGCGATACCGGCATGGCGGTGCAGGACGGCCAGCAGCATCGCCAGACGCTGTGCATCGAGGCCCACCGTGAGGCGCCGCGGGTTGCCATGCGCCTGATCGACCAACGCCTGAACCTCGACCAGCAACGGACGTGTGCCCTCCTGGGTGACCAGAACGCACGAACCCGGAACGTCGACCCCGTGTTGCGAAAGAAAGATCGCCGAGGGGTTGCTCACCATCTTCAATCCGCGGTCGGTCATGGCGAAAACGCCGATTTCGTTGACCGCACCATAGCGGTTCTTGACGGCACGAATCAGGCGAAAACTGGAATGGGTGTCGCCTTCGAAGTAGAGCACGGTATCCACGATATGTTCGAGTACGCGTGGCCCGGCCAGGGCGCCTTCCTTGGTGACATGGCCGACCAGGATCACCGTGATGCCAGCCCGTTTCGCCAGTCGGGTAAGTTGTGCAGCGCATTCACGCACCTGAGCAACCGAACCGGGCGCCGAAGCGAGTTGTTCCGACCAGAGGGTCTGGATCGAGTCAATCACGGCCACCCGCGGCAGCACTGCCTGCAGCGTCGCCAGAATCCGCTCCAGATTGATCTCCGCCAGCAGCCGCAGCCTGCCGGTCACCAGTGACAGGCGCCGGGCACGCAGCGCGATCTGCTGGCCGGACTCCTCGCCACTGACGTAGAGCACAGGATGATTCGTTGCCAGACCGGCGAGCGCCTGCAGCAACAGAGTGCTCTTGCCGATTCCCGGATCGCCGCCGATCAGCACCACGCCGCCGGCGACCAGTCCGCCGCCCAGGGCACGATCGAACTCGCCGATACCGGTCGGCAAACGATCTTCTTCACGCGCTTCGATCTCGGACAGTGTCTGTACACCACCGCTGCCGCCACCGAGCGCGACGAAGCGCCGCGCGCCGGCCGCAGGAGGTGCCTCGGCGATCGTCTCGACCAGCGTATTCCAGACCCCGCAGCCCGGACATTGCCCCTGCCACTTGGCAGCGCTGGCACCGCACTCGGTGCAGGAGAAAACCGTCTTCGGACTGCTGCCCGAACGCGTCATGCCAGAACGTCGCACACCGGCACACGACGTGCCAGTGCGCAGAACAGCTCGTAACTGATGGTGCCGGCGGCAGCCGCCACTTCGTCCGCCGGCATACCCTCACCCCACAGGACAACCGGGCTGTCGACCCCCGCTGCCGGGCAGTCGGTGAGATCACAGGCAAGCATGTCCATCGATACGCGACCAAGCGTTTGCGTTCGCTGGCCGGCGACGACGATCGGCGTTCCGCCGGGCGCATGGCGCGGATAACCATCCGCGTAGCCACAGGCGACGACGCCAACCCGGGTCGGCCGTTGCGCGACAAAGGTCCCGCCGTAGCCGACCCGCTCGCCCACCGCGATTTCCTGCACTGCCAGAATGCGGCTACGCAGCGTCATCACCGGTTTGAGGTCCAGGCTGGTGGCGTCCTCGGCGGCAAACGGGCTGCCCCCATAGAGCATGATCCCCGGGCGCACCCAGTCGTGCGCGGTCTTCGGGTAGCGCAGGATGGCTGCCGAATTGGCCATCGAGACCTGCCACGATGCGACATCCGGCCAATCCGCGGTCATCCCGGCAAAGCGCTCGAGCTGCCAGTCGATGCACTGCTCGCCACCCTCGACATCGGCCTCGGCGAAATGCGTCATCAAGGTCAGCTCGCCGAGTTCGGAGGCTGCCGCCATGGCCTCCAGTTCGCGCCTGACGGCCGGTAGCTGCGGCGCGCTCAAACCGAGACGGTTCATCCCGGTGTTCAGTTTCAGGTAGATTGGCAGGCAACGCGGCAGCCTGGCCTGTCGCAGCATCTGCAGTTGTTCGAGGCGATGGATCACCACGCTGAGATCGTGTGTGAGGCAAACGGCCAAGTCGGCTGTCTCGAAAAAACCTTCGAGCAGCAGAATCGGCTGCCGGATGCCTGCCTCGCGCAGCCTCACCGCCTCATCGATGTCGAGCAGGGCGAAACCGTCGGCGACATCGGCGAGCGCTGCCGCAGCGCGCAGCAGGCCGTGCCCGTAGGCATTGGCCTTGACCACGGCCCATGCCTTCGCTCGCCCTCCCCCACGGCTGGCGTGCCGGCGGGCCAGCAGGTAGTTGTGACGCAGCGCCGCCCGATCGATCGATGCTGCGATCGGACGTGGCATCAGACGGACAACTCGTGCAGCTTGGCTTTGGCAAACTCGACGAAGGTCAGCACCACCTTGGAGCGAAAACGCTCCTTTGGATAGACCAGTGACAAGGTGCGCTTCAGGCGCGGCCGCAGTGGAATGGCGATCAGGCTTCCCAGTTGCCGCTCCTTCTCGAAACTCGCGCGCGACACGATCGAACAACCGAGACCGGTTGCCACGACACCCTTCAGTGCCTCCGGACTGGACAATTCCATCAGTGTCTTCAATTTCCCTGGCTCCACGCCGCAGGCCCGGAAATAATCATCGGTGACTTCGCGGGTACCCGAGCCTGGCTCACGAGCGATGAAATCGTGCGCCAACAGGCTGCGTGCATCGATTTCGCCACGTTTGGCGAGTGGATGGTTCGGCGTGCACACCACCTGCAGTTCATCGTCACCACAGACCTCACACTGCAGGCTGGGGTGACTCTCCTGCGACTCGACCAGACCGATGTCCAGCGTATGCGCCGCAACCGCACTGGTGATTGCTTCCGAGTTGGCGACCGTCAGACGGGCGCGCACCTGCGGGTAGCGTACGTTGAACTCGCCCAGGATCGGCGGCAGCATGAACTCAGCAATCGTCGTGCTCGCTCCCACCAGCAGGCTGCCGCTCATCTGCCCCGTCATTTCGGCCACCCGGATGTCGAGCTCATTCGACAGGCCGAGGATGCGCTCGGCGTAGTCAAGGACCAGTTCGCCAGCCGCGGTGAGTGAAATCCTCCCGCCACCGCGTTCGAACAGGCGGGTATTGAAACGCTCCTCCAACTGTTTGATCTGGAAAGTTACGGCCGGCTGTGTCATATGCAGCGCCTCGCCCGCCTTGGTAAAGGAAAGGTGTTTTGCCACGGCGTGAAAAACCTGTAATCGACGATCAGCCACCACTCTCCCCTCTTTGAGCCGCAGGCTAGATTCAAACACAAAAGCGCCCAGCGGACCAGTACGCCGCCTGCGCCGGCCGAGTCCGCTCCGCCAATCGCTAACACGTTGGTCTCTTTCATGGTATAAGGCCAACACTCGTAGAACGGCTCCATTAATAATATCTGATGCCCTTCGGCTTTTACATCATCATGGCGGCGCAATTTTTTTCCGCGCTGGCTGATAACGCGCTGCTCATCGTCGCCATCGCGGCATTGCGTGAAATGCACGCGCCCGCCGCCTACGAACCGCTGCTGAAAACCTTCTTCACCGTCTCCTACGTCGTGCTTGCCGCCTTCGTCGGCGCCTTCGCCGACTCGATGGCCAAATGGCGGGTGATGTTCATCAGCAACGGTATCAAGATTCTCGGTTGCGCGCTGATGTACTGGGACGTTCACCCCCTGCTGGCCTACGCTGTCGTCGGCCTTGGCGCAGCGGCCTACTCGCCGGCCAAATACGGCATCCTGACCGAGTATCTGCCACACCGCCTGCTGGTGGTTGCCAATGGCTGGATCGAGGGCCTGACGGTCGGAGCGATCATTCTCGGCGTCGTCATCGGCGGAATGCTGATCCAGCCCGAGCTGGCGCACAGCCTGCTCGGATGGGATTTTCCGCTGATCGACACCGGCGTCGATACGGTCAGCGAAATGGCACTCTGTTTCGTCGCCGCCTTCTATCTGCTCGCTGCGCTGTTCAACCTTCATGTTCCCGACACGGGTGTCGATCACCGGGCGCTGCACAAGAACCCCTGGTATCTGCTGCGCGAGTTCACCCACTGCCTGATCCTCCTCTGGCGTGACCGCCTCGGCCAAGTGTCGCTGGCCGTGACCACGCTGTTCTGGGGCGCCGGTGCGACCCTCCAGTTCATTGTGATCAAATGGGCCGAAACCGCGCTGCAGCTCGACCTCTCGAAGTCGAGCATGCTGCAGGGGGTGGTAGCCGTCGGCGTGGCACTCGGCGCCGTCGGCGCCGCCAAGATGATCACCATGCGCAAGTCTGTGCGCGTCATCCCGCTCGGTATCGCCATGGGGATCATCGTGCTGATCATGAATTTCGTCCAGCACACCTGGCTGGCGGTTCCGCTGCTGGTCCTGATCGGCACCCTCTCCGGCTTCTTCGTGGTGCCGATGAATGCCCTGCTGCAACACCGGGGCCATATCCTGATGGGAGCCGGTCACTCGATTGCCGTGCAGAACTTCAACGAAAATCTGTCGATCCTGGCAATGACCGGTCTCTACTTCATCATGATTCGTGCCGAGCTGTCGATCTATCTGGTGATCACGCTGTTTGGTCTGTTCGTCAGCGGGGCCATGTGGCTGGTCAAGCAACGCCATGAAGCGAACCAGAAAACCCGGGATGACGTCATCCATCTCGACGACAGCGCAGACTGAAGCTCGCCAGGCAAGAACGGCGGCACGCGCGAACAATCGACGAACTGTTTGCCATGGTGCACATTTTCCCTATACTGCGCACATTACATGCACGCAGACAGGAAAACATGTCAAAAATAACCATCGACCGCTATGACCTTGCATTACTCGACGCCCTACAACGCAAGGGGAACGCCACCAATGCGACGCTCGGCGAACAGATCCGCCTTTCGGCCTCGCAGATCAGCCGGCGGATCCAGCGTCTCGAGGAAGATGGGGTCATCGCTGGCTACGTCGCTCTCCTCGCCCCGGCTGCACTGGGACTTGGCGTCACCGCGTTCGCCCAGGTGATCCTCGAGCGACATGACGACACTGCGACCGAAGCTTTCGAAGGAGCCGTGGCGTCGATGCCGGAAGTGATGGACTGCTTCTCGGTCAGCGGCGACGCCGATTACATGCTGCGCATGGTTGTTCCCGATCTGGCGGCTTTTTCCGAACTGACCATGAAGCGGCTGCCACGCTTGCCCGGTGTGGCTCGCGTCAAGACCAGCATTGCCCTGCACACGGTGAAACAGACCCATGCCCTGCCACTCGATCACCTGACGCAGCCGAGCAAGCCACGCCAGCGGGTGCGTTATGCCGAGAGCTAGAGCAGCAGCGGCGCATCCGGCAACTCGTTCGGGTTCTTGGCGAGCGCCGGAAAGTGTTCCTGCAGTGCCCGCGTGATCGTCTGCAGAGCCACCGCCGTCCCACCCTCGAAGTTCCCGGCCCGGAAATCCGCTTCCATCCGGCGGCAGACGCCGGCCCAGAAATCCTGACTCACCCTGGCATCGATCCCGCGATCGGCAACGATCTCGACCCGCCGATCGATCAACTGCAGGTAGATCAGTACGCCGCTGTTTTCCTCGGTGTCCCATACCCGCAACTGCGCAAACAATTCGATTGCCCGTGCGCGCGCTGACAGCCCTTGCCAGAGGGCGGGCAAGGGCAGGTTGGCCTCGGCAACCACACGCAACTCGCCACGGTGCGCCCGCTCCGATATCACGACGGCCTCTTCAAGCCGCCCCAGCAAGGCAGGCGGAAAGACGCGGAGTACCCACCAGTGCGGCAGCAGCAGATGGCGAAACAGTCTCTTCAAATCCATCACCAAGCTCCCGAAGCCCCGCCACCACCGAAATCCCCGCCGCCGCCACGGAAGCCACCCACACCGCCACCTGACGAGCTTCCATGCCATCGCCCGGCAGCGCCCCAACTGACACCGCCCGACGACCAGCCGACGCCGCCGCGCATGCCAAGCAGGAGGGAAACAACGCCGGCAACGATCCCGAGGATGACGGCGACCAGGAGCGAGGAGATCAACAGCGAGGCGATCACGCTGGCGGCCACACCAACCATGCCGGCCGCCAGAAACCGGCCGAAGATTGCCCGCAGCACGCCGCCCACCAGGAACACCAGGACGAAAGCGGCGAGCAATCCGGTCTCGAAGCGATCAGCATCGGTATCGACCGGCCGACTCCCCTGACCACCCGGTACCGGCAATGCCTCCCCGGAGACCACCTTGATCATGGCATCGATGCCGGCATCGATGCCACCGTAGAAATCACCCTGTTTGAAACGTGGAGCGATGAGCTCGCTGATGATCCGTTTCGCGGTTGCGTCATTGAGCACGCCCTCGAGCCCGTAGCCCACTTCGATGCGCATTCTCCGGTCGTCCTTGGCCACCAGCAGCAGCGCCCCATCGTCTACACCCCGACGGCCGGGTTTCCAGACCTCGACGACGCGTAACGCGTACTGTTCGACGCTTTCCGGTTGTACCGTTGGCACAACCAGGAGTACGATCTGTGCTCCCTTGGCACGCTCGACAGCGGCCAGTTTCGCCTCCAGAAGCCCCTTCTGCTCCACGTCCAGCGTCCCGGTCAGGTCGGTCACCCGTGCCCGCAAAGGGGGAATGACCTGCTGTTCGGCAGCGGACGAACACCCGGCGCCGACCAGCAACAGCAGGCTGAACAGCCAGGCGGCAAGCCGGCGCAGGGCGCGGGACATCGATCAGTAACTGGTCGCTGGTGACGGCTTGTCGCTCGGCGTGGGCGGTACCGGCGGTGGAGTCCTCGCCGCCGACTGGCTGAAGTTCACCTGCGGCGCGCTCGAGATCGCTTTCTCGTTTTCGACACTGAAGTTTGGCTTGACCGCGTAGCCGAAGATCATTGCGGTCAGGTTGTTCGGAAAGGTGCGCACCGAGATGTTGTAGCTCTCGACCGCCTTGATGTAACGATTGCGCGCCACGGTGATCCGGTTCTCGGTGCCTTCGAGTTGTGCCTGCAGGTCGCGAAAAGCGGCGTCGGCCTTGAGTTGCGGATAGTTTTCGGCAATCACCAGCAATCGTGACAAGGCACTCGAAAGACCACTCTGCGCCTGCTGGAAGCGGGCGAAGGCTTCCGGATTGTTCACCAGCTCCGGCGTCGCCTGAATCGCGCCAACCTGCGCCCGCGCCTGGGTGACCTGGGTCAGAACGTCCTTCTCGTGGCTCGCATAGCCCTGCACGGTGGCCACCAGATTCGGCACCAGGTCAGCGCGCCGTTGATACTGGTTGAGCACCTCGGACCAGGCCGACTTGATCGCTTCGTCAGCGGTCTGAAAGGTATTGTAGCCACAGCCCGAAAGCAGGCTGACGAAAAGCAGGATGAAGGCCGGGATTGGCAGGCGCATGAGTATCTCCTCGATTCGGGTTTGACCGCATGACGGCAGATGGGGACGACCGCCGAATGTTCAACGACCTGCGCGCTCGTCAGCCTGTGGCGACGGCGGCCCGCCAGCGGCTGCCTTGGCGCTGCGCATCAGCGCTCGCGCCCGGCACAGGTCTTCCCACGCCTTTGCCTTGTCGGGCAGGGTGCGCAACAGATAGGCCGGATGGTAGGTGACAACCACGGGTATCGTCCGGCCATCGAGTTCCGGCCCAGTGTACTCGAGAGAGCGGCCGCGCAGGCTGGCCAGCGAACCAACATCGCCGAGCACGGCATGGGCAGCGGCACGGCCGAGCAGGACGATCAGGCGGGGCTGGATCAGCGCGATCTGCCGTCGGAGATAGGGCAGGCAGGCAGCAATCTCGGCGGGCTCGGGCGTCCGGTTGGCTGGTGGACGGCACTTCACCGCATTGGCGATGTAAACATCGTGTCCGCGCTGCAGATCAATCGCGGCCAGCATCGCGTCGAGCAGCTTCCCTGCTACGCCGACGAAAGGCTCGCCGCGCGCGTCTTCCTCGGCACCTGGCCCTTCGCCAATGAACAACCAGTCAGCGTTGACATCGCCGACGCCGAGTACCGCCTGCCGCCTCTCCTCGCACAAGCAACAGGTGCGACAAGTGGCGACGCTCTGCCGGAGTTCCGGCCAGGCCATGCTGGCGATCCCTTGCAACCGCTCGGGAACGGCACCGGCGAATGCCCGGGAACCCGCCGGATCTGTGCGTGCCTCCGGTGTCGCGGCGGCCACAGGAACGGTCATCGGACTCGTCGTCGCATCCGTCGGCACACGGCACACCGACCGCTGCCAGCGCAGCCGCCACTGTGGTGACAGGCCGATCTCGCTCAGGGTCTCGACTCGCGTCAGCGACCGACGGGGCGGTTCGCCGCCAGTCACACCAAAACCCTGGTCAGCAGACGCCGCATCACCAGCGCATCCTCCGCTCCCTGCGCTGCCGGGTAATAATCCCGGCGCACACCAATCTGCTGAAAGCCGAAATGGCGATAGAGTTGCAGTGCCTTGCTGTTCGAAGGGCGCACCTCGAGCAACAGACTGCCCGCTCCGGCCTGCCGGGCAGTCGTCATGGCGTGGCCGAGCAGGCGGGCACCGAAACCCATGCCCTGTCGTTTCTCGGCAACGCTGATATTGAGCAGGTGTGCTTCGTCGAGCACCACCATCAGCACGAAGTAGCCCACCAGTTCACCGGCGATGCGGCAACCGCAGGCACTGTAACCGGAGGAGATCGAATCGGCGAAATTTCCGTGCGTCCAGGGAAACGGGTAAACGCGGTTCTCGATCTCGATCATCTCGTCGATGTCGCCATGACCCAGCGGAACCATCTCGACCCGCGGTGCGAGCACGGCGCTCATGCCCTGCCCCCCGTTGCCAGGCGCTCGGCAACCGTAAACGCCACCTTGTTCCGGACGTACAGTGGGGCGACGGCCGCTGCCTCGACACCCTCGCCGCGTGCCAGGCGTGGCGCCGCGAGGCAGGCCACGGCACCGGCATCGGGCATGCGATCGGGCTGCCAGGCGCTGACGCAGGCGGACAAGCGCTGGCGCAGCAACGGATAGGCAGCCAGCCCGTTGCCACAAGCCAGCCAGCCTGCAGAATCGGGGATCGGCAGCTCTGACGGGTGACAGACCGCTGCCGGAGCCATCGCCCCAGCCGCTGCGAACGAGCCGTGATAGACCTCCCCCATACGCGCATCCAGCAGGACGATCACCCGCTCGGCGCCGGTGGCCAGAGCCATGGCATCGAGCGTGCCGACCGCGACGACCGGCAGATCAAGCGCAAAAGCCAACCCCTGCGCCACGCCACACGCAACGCGCAAGCCGGTAAACGACCCCGGGCCGGCGGCAAACGCAATCCCGTGCAGGTCGGTGAAGTCCAGTCCGGCGGCCGGCAAGCTGGCCCGGATCAACGGCAGCAGCGTCTCCGAATGCGCCAGCCCTGACGGACAGTCGCGCCGCAACAGCTCGCCGTCACGCCAGATGGCGATGGAGCCGAGCTCGGTCGAGGTTTCGATGGCCAACAGGTTCATCGGCCCTATTCTACCCGCAGTGATTGCCTGCGTGGCCCGCCGGGAACGATTCGCCGAACCTTGCGGAACCCGGCCGGCGGTGGCGAATCCCATGCTGCCCCGCAACATCCATACGGCTCGCGGAGCCGCCGACTTGGCCGGCAAACCCCTTTCCCGATACAATGGCAAGGCTTTCGGACAACGCGCCCCGGGCGCGCCCAACCCACAACCACAGCATAGAAAGTGCCGCGATGAAAGTACTGCTATTGACGCGAGAATATCCTCCGTACGTCTACGGCGGGGCCGGTGTTCACGTCGAGTATCTGTCTGGCGAGCTGGCCAAACTGATGCATGTCGAAGTCCGTTCCTTTGGTGACCAGGACACTGTGACCGACGGTGTGCGGGTCAGGGGTTTCCCCTTCGGCAAAGGCAGTTTCGCTCACGTCGACAAGAAGCTGAGCGGCGCCCTGGACACCTTCGAAACCAACCTCGAAACGCTCAGCGAGCAGGTAGATGCCGACCTGGTGCACGTGCACACCTGGTATGCCCATCTCGGTGGCATCCTGGCGAAAATCCTCTACGGTATCCCGCTGGTGCATACAGTACATTCACTCGAGCCGCTGCGGCCGTGGAAACGCGAGCAGCTCGGTTGCGGCTACGACATGTCGTCGTGGATCGAACGTACTTCGCTGGGCATGGCCGATGCGGTGATCGCCGTATCGGAGGGAACCAAGGCCGATATCCTGGAGCATTTCGATATCGACCCGGCGAAGATCACGGTCATCTACAACGGGATCAACGTCGACCAGTACCACCCGACCGAGGAAACCACGGCGCTCGAAAAGTATGGTGTCGATCCCGGCAAGCCGATCGTCCTTTTCGTCGGCCGAATCACCCGCCAGAAGGGCATCGTGCATCTGGTCAACGCCATCCATTACATCAACCGCGACGCACAGGTCGTGCTCTGCGCTGGCGCACCCGATACCAGGGAAGTCCTGGCCGAGATGGAGGCGGCAATCAAACACGTGCGGCACGAGGGCTTCAACAATGTGATCTGGATCCAGGAGATGGTCACCAAGGAGGAGGCCATCGAGCTTTACTCGCACGCCACCGTGTTCTGCTGCCCGTCGATCTACGAACCCTTCGGCATCATCAACCTTGAAGCGATGGCCTGCCGCACGGCAGTCGTGGCCAGTGCCGTCGGCGGCATCAAGGAGGTGGTGGTCGATGGTGTGACCGGCTTTCTGGTGCCGCTCGAACAGTTGCATGTGGCGCCCTTCGAACCGGTCAACCCGGACGCTTTCTCGCGCGACCTGGCGAACGCGATCAACAAGGTCCTCGACAATCCGGAGCTTGCCGAGTCGATGGCCGCGGCGGGTCAGAAGCGTGCCCGTGATGTCTTCAGTTGGTCGAGCATCGCTCAGCAAACCAAGAAACTTTACGATTCTCTGGTGAAGTGATCCCCTCTCGCGCCAGTCACAATCAGACACCGGCAGCGATGGACCGGTGGCAACATCCCGTTCTTTCTTGAATTCTCTTCTTCCGGTCGAGCCGGTACAGTTTAGGAGCAGCATGATGGTTCCCAAGAACTACCCCCGCGTGATCATCGAAGCGGTCGAGCCGCAGATAGACGGCGGGCGTTTCCCCATCAAGCGGGTTGTCGGCGAGAAAGTCGCCGTCAGCGCAGATATTTACAAGGAAGGGCATGACAAGCTGGCGGCCGTGCTCAAGGTGCGCCCGGCAGGCGACCCGCAGTGGCAGGAAAGCCCGATGGTGCAGGGTGACAACGACCGCTGGTACGGCGAGTTCTTCGTCAACTCGATCGGGCACTGGGAGTACGCCATCGAAGCCTACGCCGAACGCTACCTGTCATGGGTGGACGAGATCAGCAAGAAGAACGTACCGGGCGCAAACCTCGGCAGTGAGTTGCTCGAAGGTCTGGTGATCCTCAGAAAATCAGCCGTCGCAGCGCAGGGAGAAGACCGCAACCGGATGCTTGGTCTCATCGCCGCGATCGAAAGTGCGATGGCAGCCGGCGAGCAGCAGGGTGCGGTTGATCTCGGGATTGGCACCGTCATGCGCGGTCTGATGGCCAGCTACCCCGATCGCAGCGAAGGCCACCAACTGTCGCCGCCACTGACGATCATGGTCAATCGGCCGGTCACCCGCTTTGCCGCGTGGTACGAATTCTTTCCCCGCTCACAGGGCAGCATGCCCTACCGACATGGCACGCTGCAGGACTCGATCCGCCGTCTGCCGGAGATCAAGGCGATGGGCTTCGACGTCGTCTATCTGCCGCCGGTCCATCCGATCGGTCACAGCTTCCGCAAAGGCAAGAACAACAGCCTGGTAACCGTGCCCGGCGACGTTGGCAGCCCCTGGGCGATCGGCAACGAACACGGCGGCCACATGGCACTCGAACCCCAACTCGGCACTTGGGACGACTGGGACCGATTCGTCGCGACCTGTCGTAAACTCGGGATCGAGATTGCGCTCGACTACGTGATGAACTGCTCACCCGACCACCCCTACGTCGCCGAGCACCCCGACTGGTTCTTCCACCGCCCGGACGGGTCGATCAAGTACGCCGAGAATCCCCCGAAGAAATATCAGGACGTCTATCCGCTCAACTTCGCGACCGACGACCGTGCCGGCTTGTGGCAGGAAATGCTGAAGATCTTCGTGTTCTGGGTGGGCAAGGGCGTTACCACCTTCCGCGTCGACAACCCGCATACCAAGCCGGTGCCCTTCTGGGAATGGGTGATCGGGGAAGTGCACCGGCAACACCCGGAAGTCATCTTTCTCGCCGAGGCCTTCACCAAGCCAAAGATGATGCGCCTTTTGGCAAAGGTTGGCTTCGCCCAGTCCTACACCTATTTCACTTGGCGCAACCACAAGCATGACCTGACGGAATACGTCAGCGAACTGACCTGTGGCGAGATGAAGGAGTACTTCACCGGCAACTTCTTCGCCAACACCCCGGACATCCTGCCACCGATCCTGCAGTTCGGTGGCCGACCGGCCTTCATCATGCGCGCCGTACTGGCGGCCACCCTGTCCAGCGTCTATGGTATCTACAGCGGCTACGAGCTGTGCGAAAACGAGGCGATTCCGGGCAAGGAGGAGTACCTCGACTCGGAGAAATACGAGATCAAGGTTCGCGACTGGAAAGCGCCGGGCAACATCGTCGAGATCATCACGCGAATCAACCGGATCCGCCGCGCCTCCCCCGCCCTGCAGAGCTACAACAATGTCGTCTTCCTCGGGACCGAAAATCCGAACATCCTCGCCTACGCCAAGCTGACCGAGGACAAGTCGGACATCATCGTCTGCGTGGTCAACCTCGACCCCTTCCACAAGCACGGATCGTTACTGCACATCCCGCTCGCCACTTTCGGTATCGACGAGAGTGAACAGTATCAGGCGCACGACCTGCTCTCCGACGAACGTTACCGCTGGAGCGGCCCAACCGCCTACGTCGAGCTGGCTCCCGACACCAAGATGGCGCACATCATCAAGATTCGCCGCTGGTAGCGGCGCCGGCTGCCGGCAGCCATGAAGCTGCCGGCACCAGGCCGGGCTGCATCCGTAACCGACGTGCCGGCCAGAACCCGGCCTGTCCTTACCCTGGTCGCTGTGGAGGAGCGCCCGAACCCGACTTCAGTCGGCTCCCGTCGCGGCACGCTTGAACAGCAGATCGTCACCCGACAGATCGCTCAGTTCGATCCGCACCGGCTTCACCTTCCAGATGTCGTCACAGTACTCGCGGATGGCGCGATCGGAGGAGAAAAAACCGGACCGGGCGACGTTGAGGATCGACATCCGCGACCAGCGTTCAGGGTCGAGATAGGCGGTGGACACCTTTTCCTGGCAATCGACGTAGGACTGGAAATCGGCGAGCAGCATGTAGTCGTCGTGATCGAGCAGATGCTCGACCAGCGGCTTGAAGATCTCGCGGTCGCCACGGGTGAAAAACCCGCTGGCGATCAGGTCGATCACTTCGCGCAGGTGCGGGTTGGCGTCGTAGTAAGCGCGCGGCTGATAGCCCCTGCTCTTGAGTTCCTTGACTTCGGGAACGTCCATCCCGAACAGGAAGAAGTTCTCGTCGCCGACCTGCTCGCGGATCTCGACATTCGCCCCGTCGAGCGTACCGATGGTCAGCGCGCCATTCATCTGGAACTTCATGTTGCCCGTCCCCGACGCCTCCTTGCCGGCCAGCGAGATCTGTTCCGACAGATCGGCACCCGGGAAGATCGCTTGCGCGTTCTTGACATTGTAGTTCGGGTAGAAGACCACCTGCAACTTGCCGCGCATCGCCGGGTCGCGTCCAATCAGATCGGCCACCGCGTTGATCAGACGGATCATCAGCTTGGCCATCATGTAACCGGGTGCTGCCTTGCCACCAAAAATGACCGTGCGCGGCGCCACCTCGAGCGTCGGATCGTCCTTCAGTCGCTTGTACAGGGAAACCACATGCAGCAGGTTGAGATGCTGCCGCTTGTACTCATGGATGCGCTTGACCTGGATGTCGAACATGGTCTGCGGATCGAGGTCCACATGCGCACAGCGCCGGATTTCGTTGACCAGCCTGAGCTTGTTGTCCGCCTTGATGCGCCGCCAGGCAGCGCGGAACGCGGGGTCGTCGGCGTGCGGCTCGAGCTCGCGCAGCCGCTCCATGTCGGTCACCCAGCCGGCACCGATAGTCTCGTCAATCAGGTTCGACATCGCCGGGTTGGAGAGGAGAACGAAACGGCGCGGCGTGACGCCATTGGTCTTGTTGCTGAACTTCTCCGGCCACATCTCGTGAAAGTCCTTGAGCACGTCGGACTTGAGCAGTTCGCTGTGCAGAGCGGCCACCCCATTCACCGCGAAGCTGCCGACCACGGCCAGATGAGCCATACGCACATAGCGCGCACCGTCCTCATCAATCAGGGACATCCTTCTCAGCCGGGCATGATCAAACGGAAAACGAATCCTCACTTCGTCGAGGAAGCGGACGTTGATCTCGCAAATGATCTCGTAGTGGCGCGGCAACACACGGCTGAACAGTTCCAGCCGCCACTTCTCGAGCGCCTCGGGCAACAGGGTGTGATTGGTATAGGCGAAAGTGCGGCGGGTAATCGACCAGGCCTGTTCCCATTCCATCGCGTATTCGTCCACCAGCAGGCGCATCAACTCGGCGACGGCGATCGACGGATGGGTATCGTTGAGCTGCACGACGAACTTCTCGTCGAAATGATCGAGATTGTTCTCGCGCTGCAATTGCAGACGGATCATGTCCTGCAGCGAGCAGGAAACGAAGAAATATTGCTGCTCGAGCCGCAGTTCCTGGCCGGCTTCGGTTTCGTCGTTGGGATACAGCACCTTGGTGATGGTTTCCGAGCAGATCTGCGCATCGACCGCCTGGAAGTAGTTGCCGGCGTTGAAGGCGGCGAAATCAAACGATTCGGGAGCTTCGGCGCTCCACAGCCGCAGACGGTTCGGCGTGTTAACACCATAACCGAGGACCGGCATGTCCCAGGCGGTGCCCCGCACCACCTTCGCGGGCACCCACTGGACGCGCAGGCGGCGATTGCCGACGGCTTCGTACTGATGTTCGGTATGGCCACCGAGCTTGATGTCGAATGCAATGCTCGGCCGGTGGATGAGCCACGGGCTACCCGAGCGCAGCCACTTGTCGGTCAGTTCGACCTGCCAGCCATCGCGAATGGCCTGCGTGAAAATTCCGAACTCGTAGCGGATGCCGTAGCCGATGGCCGGGATCTCCAGCGTGGCCAGCGAATCGAGGTAACAGGCAGCCAGGCGGCCGAGCCCACCGTTGCCCAGTCCCGGCTCCTCCTCCTGTTCGAGCAGCATGTCGAGGTCGAGCCCGAGTTCCTGCATCGCCTGTCGGGCGTTGCCGAAGATCCCCAGATTGATCAGGTTATTGCCGAGCTGCGGACCGATCAGGAACTCGGCCGACAGGTAGCAGACGGTACGGCTTCCCTGGTCACGATAAGTGCGCGCCGTCTGTACCCAACGCTGCAACAGACGGTCGCGCACGGCTTGCGCTAACGCCACGAAACAGTCATGGCGCGTCGCCACCTGCGGAAAACGCGCCTGTACGTACACCAACTTGTCAAACAGGGCGCGCTTCAGCGCGTCCACACCGAGCCCGGTGCGCCGGTCTTCCCGCCCAACCAGAAGGTCGGGCTCCGGCATTGTCGATGGTCCACTTTCGGCGTTCATTTTGTCGTTCATTACAGCACTCCAGCAATTTTCTTGGTTTAGCCTCGTGTGAGAAAATCGTGAATCTCCCGCCAATGACTCACGCCAGCGGCGAGTCTATAGTATTGTGTAAGGCTGTGCATCTTCGCCCGCTTTTTGGTCGGCGCCGTCGAGTGGCGGCGAACCCCGGCTCTGACGTCGCGCATCGCCGCGCGGACAGAAATCAACTCCCCGACCGCGAGCGAGCTGGAGCCCTGCCCGAAAGCGGCGGGGCTGGCCCGCACACAGGATTTCCCGAATGGTCAACCGTGTCCCGGAAAGGAGGCACAATGCCTTACCCACTGCTTCTCGCTGCCCTCGCCGCCCTTGCCCTGGCTGGCTGCGCGGCCACCTCGCCTCCACCACCGGCAGCGTCCGCCGTCAAACCGGTGAAGCTTGGCCTGGCACTCGGTGGCGGTGCGGCGCGCGGCTTCGCCCACGTCGGGGTGATCAAGGCGCTCGAAAGCCAAGGAATCTTTCCAGACATCATCGTCGGCAGTAGCGCCGGCGCCGTGGTCGGCGCACTCTATGCGGCCGGCCACAATGGTTTCGAGCTGCAGAAGCTGGCGCACCGGCTCGACGAAAGCAGGATCAGCGACTGGTCGCTGCCGGCACGTGGCGTGCTCAAAGGCGAATCCCTGCAGCAGTTCGTCAACGATGCGGTTGGCCAACGTCCACTGGAAAACCTGAGGAAACCGTTCGGGGCAGTAGCCACCGACCTGCACAGCGGGGAGAGCATCGTCTTCCGTACCGGCAACACCGGCATGGCCGTACGCGCATCGGCCACCGTCCCGGGGGTCTTCCAGCCAGTGAAGATCAGCGGCCACGAATATGTGGACGGCGGCCTGTCCAGCCTGATTCCGGTACGTGCGGCACGCCAGATGGGCAGCGACGTGGTCATCGCGGTGGATATCTCGGCTCGTCCGGGCAACCAGCCGGTGCGCAGCACCTTCGACATTCTGATGCAGACCTTCACCATCATGGGCCAGAGCCTGGCCAGGTATGAACTCAAGGAAGCCGAGGTGGTGATCCGGCCCCAGGTCGGCAACGTTGGCTCGACCGACTTCCAGGCGCGCCACGACTCGATCCTCGAAGGGGAAAAGGCGGCACAGGCGGCCCTGCCGCAGATTCGTGAGGCGCTGCGCAAGGCAGGCCGCCCATGACCATCAATACCGCCCCGGCCGGAGGGGGCCGGCATCCTGCGGAGCAGTCATGCGTCTGAGCGAGGACTTCTCCCTTTCCGCCCTGATCGCCGGTTTCGTCGCCGTCCTCGTCGGCTTCACCAGCTCGGCGGTGATCGTCTTTCAGGCGGCACAGACGCTGCAGGCGACGGCTGGCGAAACTGCCTCATGGATGTTCGCCCTCGGCCTTGGCATGGGCCTGACCAGCATCGCTCTCTCTTTCCGCTTCCGGGCGCCGGTGCTCACCGCCTGGTCCACCCCCGGTGCGGCGATGCTGATCACCAGTGCGGCGGGCATTTCGCTGTCCGAGGCGACCGGCGCCTTTCTCGTCTCGGCGGCGCTGATCACCTTATGCGGCTTCACTGGCTGGTTCGAACGGGTGATCGGGCGGATCCCGATCTCGATCGCCTCCGGCATGCTCGCCGGCGTCCTGCTGCGTTTCGGCCTTGACGCTTTCAGCGCCATGCAGAGCCAGTTCGTGCTGGTCTTCCCGATGTTCTGCGCTTATCTTCTGTGCCGCCGGCTGCTTCCACGCTACGCCATCGTCTTCACTCTGCTGCTCGGGACCGGCATTGCCGGCGGGCACGGATCGTTGCGGATCGACGGGCTGCAGCTCGCACTGGCAACGCCAGTCTTCACCGCCCCACAATTCTCCTGGCAGACAGTGATCGGCGTCGCGCTGCCGCTCTTTATCGTCACCATGGCGTCGCAGAATGTCCCCGGCGTCGCTGTCATCCGTGCCTCCGGTTACCAGCTGCCGATCTCGCCGCTGATTGGTTGGACCGGCGCCGCCAATCTGCTCCTCGCCCCCTTCGGCGGCTTCGCCCTAAACCTTGCGGCGATCACGGCGGCCATCTGCATGGGCCGCGAAGCACACGAGAATCCGGAGCGCCGCTATGTGGCGGCGATCGCCGCCGGTGGCTTCTATGTGCTGATCGGACTGTTCGGCGCGACGGTCGGCGCTCTGTTCCTGGCCTTTCCCAAGGAACTCGTCCTGGCCATCGCGGGTTTCGCCCTGCTCGGCACCATCGGCAGCGGGCTGGCCAGTGCACTGCACGATGAGGCCGAACGCGAGCCGGCCCTGCTGACCTTCCTGGTCACCGCCTCCGGCCTGTCGCTGGCCGGCATCGGCTCCGCCTTCTGGGGTCTGCTGGCCGGTCTGGCGGCTCTGCTCGTGTTGCGTGCAGGAACGGCGACCAGCTTCCGGTCGCGCACGCTCACCGGGCCGACGACGGGCATCACCGACCATCCGCCGACCGACCGCCAGCACTAGCGCCCGGCCCGAAACGAATCGATCGCGCAGGGTAAGGCGAAGCTGGCGGTACGACGCCATACGCGCGCGTCACCGGCCAAGGCAGCCGGGTATCGCTGCGCGCCAATCGAGTCAGTGGCAAGCAGGGCTGGCTGGCGTCCTGCCGCTTGGTGGACACATCACATGACCGCGGACATGCCTCCCACCCATTTCATCTGGCCACCGAACGGGTGTCGAAAAAACTTACAACAGACGCTCTTGCAGACCACGCAATGGTGTGTAAATCCCGATAAATCAGCCATGAACATGACTAGCACGCAATTTGCTTTCACCTGGAGCACCAAATGCATCAAATGAACCAGGAAAGGGCAATAGCAATGATCACCAACTTCAAGAAATCAGTCGCCGCCGGCATGTTTGTTCTTGGCTTGATCGCCGCACCGGTCCAGGCCTCGGTAGTGTTGCTGCAGGACGACTTCAATTCGGACAGCAACGCCAGCGTGCTCAACTTCAGCAGCTTCAACAACTGGGCGGTCGACAGCGGTACCGTCGACTACATTCGCCAGGGCGGCTTCGGCATCGGCTGTGCGGGTGGCAACGGCGGCTGTGTCGATCTTGACGGATCAACCGGCAATGGTGGGCGCCTCACCTCCAATGCCAACTTCAATTTCCTCGCCGGCGAGACGTACAGGTTGAGCGCGGACATCTCCGGCAACCAGCGCGGCGGCGCCAACGACACGTTCACGCTGTCCGTTGGCGCGTTTTCGGTGACACTGACACTCCCTCCTTCCGCTCCCTTTGGCGAACATTTCCTGCAATTCATCAGTGGTACAGGTTTCGCCAGCCAAGTCGCCTTTGAAACGAGCAGCAACGACAACGTCGGCGTCATCGTGGACAACGTCCTCCTGCAATGCGTGACCTGCCAGAACGGCGCTTCCCTGCCCGAGCCAGGTGCCCTCGCACTGTTCAGTCTGGGACTCCTGGGCCTCGGCCTCGCGCGCAAACGTGGTCGCCGAGTCTGCGACGAGACGCGCGTAGCTGTTTAGGCTTCCAGCGCCTCCCAGCGTTCGAGCAGGGCCAGGAGTTGCTGGTCGATCTCGTTCAGCCGTACCGTCAGCCGCTGCACTTCCTGCAGCGGCGACTGATAGAGCGCGGGATCGGCCAGTCGCTCGGCGATTGCCCTCTGTTCCGCCTCCAGCTCCGCGATACGCCCGGGCAAGGCGGCCAGTTCCTGCGTCTCTTTCCAGGACAGCTTGCCGGCGGTGGCGGTTTTCGTCGGCGGCGTCGCCTTTCCCGGGCGTGACGCTTCACCCGGGCGCGGCTCCCTGTCGCGCGGCGGACTCGCCACCGGCGTCACTCCCCCGCGTCTGGCGACCTGATAGTCGCACCAGTCCTGATAACCACCGGCGTACTCGCGCCAGATGCCATCCCCTTCCGCGGCGATCGTCTGGGTGACCACGTTGTCCAGGAAAGCGCGGTCGTGGCTGACCAGAAACAGCGTTCCGCTGTAGTCCTGCAGTAATTCCTCGAGCAGTTCGAGCGTCTCGATATCCAGGTCATTGGTCGGCTCGTCAAGCACGAGGACATTGGCCGGGCGAGCGAACAGGCGAGCCAGCAGGAGACGGTTGCGCTCCCCACCAGACAAGGAGCTGACCAGCGAACGCGCCCGCTGCGGCGCAAACAGGAAATCGCCGAGATAGCTGATCACGTGCTTCTTCTGACCACCGATGTCGACATAATCGGAGCCAGGCGAAATGACTTCGATCAGCGTTGCCTGCTCGTCGAGCTGGCTGCGGAACTGGTCGAAGTAGGCAACCTGCACCTTCGTGCCGAGTTCGACCCTGCCCTGCTCCGGTGCCAACTCGCCGAGAATCAGGCGCAGGAGGGTCGTTTTGCCTGCCCCGTTCGGTCCGATGATGCCGATCTTGTCACCACGCTGGACACGACATGAAAAGTCCCGTACCACGCGCTTCTCGCCAAAGCCCTTATGCACGCCCTCGAGCAGCGCCACCAGCTTGCCGCTGCGATCACCCGCATCGAGTGCCAGCTCGACCTTCCCCTGCCGGTCACGGCGTGCTGCCCGCTCACGTCGCAGCCGCTCCAGGCGCAGCACGCGTCCTTCGTTGCGCGTCCGCCTTGCCTTGATCCCCTGCCTGATCCACACCTCCTCCTGCGCCAGGAACTTGTCGAAGCGGGCATTGGCCAGCGCCTCGTCGTGCAGCATCGCCTCCTTGCGCGCCTGATACGCGCTGAAGCTGCCGGGGCAGGAAAGCAAGCTGCCGCGATCGAGTTCGACGATGCGCGTCGCCACCCGTTCGAGAAAACGTCGGTCGTGCGTGATGAAGACCAGCGTCACCCCCGAAGAAACAAGCATTTCCTCGAGCCATTCGATCGCCGCGACGTCGAGATGATTGGTCGGCTCGTCGAGCAGCAGCAGATCGGGTGAGATGGCAAGCGCCTGAGCCAGCGCCAGACGCTTCTTCTGTCCTCCGGAAAGCGTGCCCACCAGACGGTCCGCGTCGAGCGAGAAGCGCTGGATGACGCGCTCGGCCTGCGCCTCGAACGACCAGGCCCGCCTCGCCTCGAGTTCACTCTGCAACACATGCATGTGCTCCAACAGAACCGCCTGATCGGCTCCGGCGTCAGCGAGTGCCTGCGCGACGGCGTGGTATTCGGCCAGCAGTTCCGAAACCTCGCCCATGCCGGCCACCACGGCCTGGAAAACGGTCAGTTCGGGATCAAGGGGCGGCTCCTGCGGGACGTAACCGATGCGCAAGCCCGGCTGCCACCAGACCTTGCCGTCGTCCAGCCCGCCATAACCGGCGAGCGCACTCAACAGCGAAGACTTGCCGGTCCCGTTGCGACCGATCAGCGCCACCCTTTCGCCGACATCGAGCTGAAAATCGGCGTGATCGAGCAGCGGCACGTGGCCGAAAGCGAGCGAAGCATCGGAGAGAATGAGATACGGCATCTGGGTAACCGGGTTTCTTCAGGAATGGATGCAACGGGATCCGGCGCGCCGCGCGGCGCACTTGCCGGTTGCCGGGCTTGCCCGGCAATTGCGCGATTCTACCGCGCCGGGAAAGCCTGCAGCGCAGACTGGCAACGGATCGGGGCAGCAAGCCGAGCGACGCTGTGCTATAACGCAGCAATCCTTCTCGAACCTTCGGCAGCAGATGAAGAAACAGTACATCGTCGGCATCGACCTCGGAACCAGCAATACGGTCGTCGCCTACAGTGCGCCCGGCAAACGACAGGTCGAACTCTTCGAAATCGAGCAACTGGTGGCGCCCGGACAGGTTGCCACACGAGCGCTGCTGCCTTCGGTGCGTTACCACCCGGCCAGCGGCGAGCTGGACCCTGGCGAACTCCAGTTGCCGTGGACCGCCGCCGCGGGCAGCCAGCCGGCAATCACCGGCCGCCTGGCACTCGACCTCGGCGCACAGGTTCCCGGGCGACTGGTGGCGAGCGCCAAGAGCTGGCTGTCGCACGCCGCGGTAGACCGCATGGCGGACATCCTGCCCTGGGGTGCCGACGATGAGGTACTCAAGGTCTCGCCGGTCGCCGCCAGCGCCAGTTACCTGTCCCACGTGCGCGCCGCCTGGCAACACCGTTTCCCGCAGGCGCCGCTCGAGCAGCAGCAGGTGATCCTGACCGTTCCCGCTTCGTTCGATGAAGGCGCACGTGCGCTCACCCTGGCTGCGGCGCGTCAGGCCGGACTGCCCAGCCTGCGCCTGCTCGAGGAGCCACAGGCGGCGTTCTACGACTGGCTGTTCCGCCATCAGGAACAGCTCGCCGAGCAGCTCGCCGAAACCCGGCTGCTGCTGGTGTGCGATGTCGGCGGCGGCACCAGCGACCTGACCCTGATCCAGGTGGCAATCGTCGATGGCCAGCCACAACTGACCCGCATCGGCGTCGGTGATCACCTGATGCTCGGTGGCGACAACATGGATCTCGCGCTGGCGCATCTCGTCGAGGCGCGCCTGCCGGCCGGCGAAGGCCGCCTGTCGGCGGCGCGCTTTTCACAACTGACGGCGCGCTGTCGTGCCGCCAAGGAGCAACTGCTGGCCGACGACGCTCCGGAAGCGCTGCTGCTGACGCTGCTCGGCGGTGGCGCGCGCCTGATCGGCGGGGCGCGGACGGTCGAGCTGCGGCGCGACGAGACCCGGCAGGTGCTGGTGGACGGATTCTTCCCGCAGGTGACGGTCGACGAACCCTTGCAGCAGCGACGCGCCGCCATTGTCGAGTTCGGCCTGCCCTACCCGGCTGACCCGGCAATCACCCGGCATGTTGCCGCCTTCCTCAGACGACATGCGCAGGCCGCCCGCCAGGCGCTGTCCGAGCCGGACGAGACGCAGGCGATGCCACTGCCCGACAGTCTGCTGCTGAATGGCGGCGTTTTCCGTGCCGACGCGCTCGCCGAGCGCCTGCAGACCACCCTCGCACAGTGGCGCGGGAAGCCACTGCGCGTTCTGCACAATGACAATCCGGACATCGCCGTAGCCCGCGGGGCGGTCGCCTATGCCCTGGTCCGCCAGGGACACGGGCAACGCATCGGCGGCGGCTCGGCGCGCAGCTATTTCCTGGTGCTTGAAGACCAGGGTCAGCCGCGGCGCGGGATCTGCCTGCTGCCGCGGGGCAGCGAGGAAGGTCACGAAGTCGCCCTGCCGGAACGCAGCTTCAGTTTGCGCCTCGGACAACCGGTGCGCTTTCACCTCGCCTCGTCGGTGGCCGACACTGACTACCAGCCGGGTGAGATCGCGACGCTCGACGAAGACGAATTCGTTCGTTTGCCGCCGATTGCCACCGTTGTCCAGGGACTGACGGGAAGCAGCCAGCGTGAGGTGCGCGTCCAGTTGACGACAGCGATGACCGAAGTCGGCACGCTCGCAATCCACTGCGTGGCGAGCGACGACAGGAGCCGGCGCTGGCTGCTCGAATTCCAGTTGCGTGGCGAAGGTGGCAGCATGGAATCCGCTTCGCCCGAGTTGCCGGCACGCTTTGCCGATGCGGTGCAATGCATCGAGCGCATTTTTGGTGCCAGCGGGCAACCGGCCGACAGCAAGGAGGTGCGACGCCTGCGCGCTCATCTCGAACACCTGCTCGGCAAGCGCGACGACTGGGCAATGCCCTTGCTGCGTGCGCTCTTCGACGCCTTGCTGCAGCGCGCCAGGCGCCGGCGCCGCTCACCGGAGCATGAGCGTCTGTGGCTCAACCTCGCCGGTTTCTGCCTGCGCCCGGGACTTGGCGACTCGCTTGACGAATGGCGGATCGAACAGCTTGGTGAGCTGCTGCCGCAGGGCATCCAGTACGTCAACGAAAGCCAGAACTGGTCGGAATGGTGGACCCTATGGCGACGGGCGGCCGGCGGCCTGCCGGCCTCTGCCCAGGAGCAACTGCTACTCGAGCTGTCCCCCTGGCTGCGCAGCGAGCCTTCGAAAGTGCGCGGGCGCCTGCCGGCGGCGATCGCCGGCAGCCATGACGACATGCTCCGCCTCGTCGCATCGCTCGAAAGGCTGCCGATCGAGCGCAAGGCTGAGATCGGCGACTGGCTGCTCGAACGACTCTGCAAGGCATCCGAAAAGCCCCTCGGCTGGTGGGCACTTGGTCGTCTGGGAGCACGTCAGGCGCTTTACGGCAGTGTCCACCAGGTGGTACCTCCCGAGGTTGCCGGCCGCTGGTTGCAGGCCCTGCTGGCCACCGACTGGAAGAAACTCGAGCCGGCTGCCTTCGCCGCAACGCAGATTGCCCGCCTGACCGGCGACCGTTCGCGCGACCTGACGGACGACTTGCGCCAATCGGTGCTGGCCCGCCTGGCTGCGATCAACGCCAGCGCCACCTGGAGCAATCAGGTGAGAAACGTGGTCGCGCTCGACAAGGCGGACGAACGGCGGGCGTTTGGTGAGTCCCTGCCCGCCGGCCTGCGCCTGATCAGGGAAAACAGCGGCTTGAATTAAAGGAGCTTTGTACCGATAATGCCAGCCGGACAGGGGTCTTCTCGCCCTCGCCACCAGGGCTGGCGGTCCGGAACAGGGCAGGAGCTTTCCGGCTGGCCCGTGTCAACAAGTCGCCGTCCCCACCAGCTTTCGGCGATTTTCGAGGAGGGAGCAATGCGCGCGCAACGAGGAACAGACCGCCGTCAGAACCATTCCGGACCACCACCGGGAATGGCCGAACGCCGCCACGGCGCCGAACGGCGGACGCTGCGCGTGACCCCCGAATCGATTGCCGAAGTCGAGGCGCGTCTCGCCAGGCTCGGACAGACCGGCAAGGGCGGCCCCGATGACGATGGATCGGGCTGGGACAAGCTGATCATTCCCGTCGAGTAGCGACAAAACCGCCAGCGTGCCAGGCAAGCCCGGCGGGCGCACCGCCCTACCCGGACCGATTGCGGCATGCCGAGGTAGGTGAAGGTGTTGAGGATCACCGCTCGGAGGCGGGCTTCGTTCACCTGCCGTTCGAAGGTTCGGGAGTACAGGCCGTCGCCGAGTGGCTTGAACCGGTACCTCATGTTCTCGGAAGGGCTGTGTCGAGGGCAAGCATTGTCGTTCTTCCAGCCGACAAGTCCCCTGGTCTCGATTTGCTGGAGAATGGCGTCGCGCGGGTGGCCGTCGCCCCCACGCGACGTACCATCTCAAAAGGAATGAGCCCCGGATCTTCCCGTTCCGGGAATGATCCGATTTGCTTCGGGTCCGGGTGACAAGGAATCGTCGTTCGAGCGGGCCGCCGGCGTTGTCGAAACCCGCGCGCGACGACTGGATGGCCGCCATCGAGGGACATCGATGGCGTAGATCGACGGCTGCCTCGGCCGAATGAAACGCCGGCTTGCGCACGATCAGGACCCGGATGTGGCGAGATTCACGCCGGGATCGCGGAGGCGCGCGCCTGCTGCCGGTCCTGCCCGACTCGTCTCCGGACGGAACAACCGGTCAGCCGGCGGACGGGACGGCCCGGCGCTGCGGATGGCCGCGCCATCGCGCTGCGCCGGGTCAGCGCGTCATGAGGGCTCGGCGCCGGTGCGAGACGAACAGCCCGGTCAGGCCGGCGCCGAGCAGAATGCTGGTCAGAGGCTCGGGCACCGCCTGCGGCTCGGCGTAGATGAAATCATCCATCACTACCGCATCGTCCAGGCCGACATAGTTGCCATCGATGCCGTGCGAACCCGACACGATGCGCACGCGTGCCACCCGCTCGCCAGCGTCGAACGAGACACCCAGGAAGGAGAACGAGCCCTGGCTGTTGCGCCCGTCCGCCGCCGGGAAGACGCCCGCCACGTCGAACAGCCCGAGCGACCCGCCGCCGGCGTCGAAGAATTCCAGCGAGGCGCTGCCCGTGTAATCGACGTCGGAGAAGACGATGCCCATGCCGCGTACGGTCGCCGCGACGCCCGGGCTTCCCGGCAGGGAGAAGGTGACATCGGTGATGTTGCTGCCCAGGCTGGCGAACATTCTCGCCTGACTGAACGCATCGAACTCGCCCGGGCCGAAGGCCGCTTCGTCGGAAAACTCGCTGGCGCTCACCCGGAAGCCGGTTCCCGGCGTGGTGAAAGTCGCGCCGCGAATCCGGCCGTTCGGCTGCACGCCGGTCGTGCCATTGAAGAAATCCCCCGGAAACGCGTTCGGCGAACTGAAGCCCACCGGCACCGCATCCCAGTTGATCTCCCGCCGGCCCGAGGTGCAGGGCGGCGCGCACGCTCCGGGAGCATTGAGCGCCCCCCCCAGAGTGCTGCGGAACGAGTTGATCACCGCATTGAAGGCGGCGTCTGCCGCACCGCCGGTAGTCACCGCCGAGTGGATGAGCGGCACTGCTTCGGCGAGAGACGCCATGGAAAGTGCCACCCCGGCCAGCAAGATTCTTGTCTTGTTCATGTGCAGCCCTCCGTATGCGCAACCGCGACCGGTTCCCGAACAGCGGGATGGGAACCACGTGACACCCCCAAGTGTCGCCGACCCCCGGGCACCCGTGGCCGGACGGAGAAAAATCAAGCATATAGCGTGCCTGCTCCTTATGGACACATGAAAACAATCGCTTGCCAACCATGCCCCGGTCCTGGCGGGGGCGAGTGTAAAGATTTCCGACAGTTTTACTACACCATGCACGGGCCGCCGGGCATGCCGCCCGACTGCGCCAGCCCCGCAAGCTTGCCGAACCGGACAGCGGCGCCAGCACGGCCTATCGTGGCGCCATGAGTGATGCGACGCGCACCCTGTTCCTGGTCTGCTACGACGTCTGCGATGCGGCCGTCCGCCGGCGGGTCCAGCGCTACCTGACGGGTTTCAACCTATTTTCCTCAGTTGAACCTCCCAGCATTGGTGCAAACTGAGCATTGATGAGGGTTTGGGGCCAAGAGGGAGGGTCACCCGATGGGTGAGATGGAGTTTGAGCGAAAGGCGCTGGTCAGAGCGGTTGATGGCGC
>NZ_JAEUOL010000280.1 GCF_016789985.1 Accumulibacter sp. | reverse complement strand
ACGGTCTGCGCAAAGCCGTCCTTCTGCATCCGCCTGATCAGGCGTTCGCGCTGTTCGTGCACCTTCGCCGGCCATGCCTGACCGGCGATGACGGCGATGTCGCCCTTCCGCTCGCCGGGCGCGATGTCGAGCGTGCCGCCCATCCCGGACAGCCCGAGGAGATGGGCGCGCGCCTCGACCGCGGCGATGAAGTCCCGCCGCGCCTGCGGTGCGTAGGTCTTGAGTCTGGCCTTGTTCATGGTTTGTTCTTACTGGATGCGGGCGCGCTGGCCGGCCTTGATGGCGGCGAGCAGCTCGGCCTTGAGTTTGCCCACGTAGCTTTCGACCTGGGCTTCGGTTTCCAGATAGATCGTCGGTGAAAGGTCTGCTGCCCGAATCACCTTCGCAGGTTTGGGTGCTGCGGTGCTGACGCCTGTGGTCATGACCTTTTGCGTCGTCGTGTTACCGGAATCGTTCAACACCGTTGCGCGCTTCTGGCTGGCCTTCTCGATCACGACCATCGCCTCGTCGAGCAGATCGCCGGCTTGCCCCTGCAGGTACAGAATCCTGGGAATGCTGGTCAGCCCGGCGACCTGGGTCTTCAGCTCCTGCAGGGGCCGCAACGCCTTGTTGCGCAGATCCGCACTCGGCTGAACCTGATCGAGAGATTTCATGACCTCGCCGATCTTGGCGTCGATCGAGTGGAGGGCGCGTTCGCGCCTCTGCTGCGCTTCAACTTCGTTGGCGGCCTCAACCGTCCTGATCAGCGCTTCGATACGCGGGATCTGACCGTAAGGCGCTGGGTTGTCGCGGATGGACTTCAGCTCGCCGAGCGAGGCGGCGATGGCCGGAATCTTCTGCAAGACTTCGCGGTTGTCGGCAAAGCCGGCCAGCGCTTCGAGCAGCTTGCGCCAGGTCGGAAGCTGGGTCTTGTAGAAGCTGACGACGTCATGGATGTCGTCGCTGGTGTCCAGCCAAGTACTTTTCGCGCTCAGCATCGCCTCGATGAACTCGAAGGCGTCGCGGATCGCGAGCTGCTTGCCGATGCGGGTGACGGCGGTGTCGATCACGTCCTTGCCGGGATGGTGCTTGATCGCGGCGGTCTGGACGCAGCCCTTGAGCTCGGCCTGCCAGTCGCCGAGGGCCGCACGGTAATCCGCGACCAGCCCGTCCGCGTCTTCGCGGGCAATCCTGGCGAAGATTTCCTTGTAGAGATCGCGCGCCCGCTTGAGCGCGGCAGCATCCGGAACCTTCTTCTTGAGGAGTGAGACCTGCTTGAAGCGAACCGATTTGGTCAGCGGGTCGACGGCGCTCTTCGGGTCGAGATCGTCGCCTTCGCGAATCAGCTTGATCTCGCCGGCCATGAACAGTCGGGCAACCAGCAGCACCACCTCCCACTCCGGCTTCCATCCCCAGGGGATGCCGGTGAAGCGATCGACGATGTCGGAGAGCAGGACGCGCTCGCTGCTGGCCTTGAGGTGGAGGTAGTCGCGCAGTTCCTTGATGGCGAGGTGGTTGCCTTCTGCACCATTCAGGCTGAGTCCCTGCTGGCCGATCGTATCGACGGCCAGGACGGCCTTGATTTCGGCGATGGGGTCAGCCTGCCGTACCTTGAGATACGGGAGCTTGCTGTAGGTGTTGGAAATCAGATAATTGACCAGTTCGTCGAGCAGCGTGGTCGGGCTCGCGGCCTTGATCTGCGGCTTCTGGCCGAGCGCATAGAAGTCGCCGGTGACCATGAGTTCGCCCAATTGCGCCAGGATGCGGCCACGACGCTCGCGGTTTTCGTCCTTGCGGTCCGACAGGATGCGTTTGAGCGATGCGGCAGCGGTGCTGGCCTTGGGACTGTCGATGTACTTTTCGATCTGCAGGTAGAGGGTCAGCTCGATGTCGAGCCGTTCGCCTTCGGCGGTCCGGATCAGCGCCCGGCCACCCGATTCCGAGCTGCGCAGAATGCACTTGGCTTCGCTGAGCAGTTCGTAGTCGTCGCCGAGCGGCGTGGCGATTTCAAGGCTCAGCGGATGGCTGGCGTTCTTCCACGGGGCGCCGTCGAGCAGCCGGTTGAATTCGTAGTCGGCCTTGGTGTCCTTGTGGCGCACCTTGGTCTGCCCGCCGAGGATGTCGTCGTAGATCAGCTCGCTGAGCAGCCGCCATTTTTCGTTGGCAGAGACGGCGACGTGGCCAATCTCGCGGGCGACATCGCGCTCTTCGTTGGTCAGGAAGAACCAGAGATCGCCATTGCGGCTGACGAGTCGCTGCCTTTCGAGCCGGGCGAGGCTTTCCTGGATGCGGCGCTTGAGGGCCAGCTTGTCGGCGTCGATTTCGTTGACGCAAAGCGTGGCGAGGTTGTCGATATTCGGTTTGACGATGTCCGGGATGTAACGGATCAGGAACATCGCCTTGAGCAGATGGACGTCGTAGGGCTCGAGCGCAGCGTTGCCCGGCGCTTCGTCGATCGAGCGCTTGGCCGTGGTGTCGATGAAGCTCTCGATCGAGGGGTAGAAGTCGTAGAGCGGGACCAGCGCGTCGATTCCCCGCTCCGCATTGAGAACGGCGGCGGACTGGAAGGCGTCGAGCAGCGAACGTTCGCCTTTGGAGAGGTGCTTGCCGGTGGCGCCGACCTTGCGGATCGATTCAAAGATTTTCTGCAGCAGCGCGAACTGGTACGGGGCGAACGGGTAGCAGGCGACGAATTCCGCCGAGTCCTTGTAGCTCTTCATCGTGACCGAATTGCCGACGAAGGCGAGCTGGTTGTTGATGATGTCGCCCTTCTGCTCGAAGCGGTCGCGCAGGGCGACGTGGGCAGCTTCGGTCTTGGCCAGCAGGCGCTCGCCGATGACTTCATCCGTATTGGAGCTGGCCAGTGACAGACGGGTGTGGAAGCGCCCCTGAATCTTGGAGAAGTCCTGCGACCTAGCCTTGTTGGCTTCGCCGATCGCCGCGTCGATGTCTTCCTGACTGGTGACGATCACCCACGCACGCCCCTGGCACAGCGTCCCCAGTTGCTCGGCGATGGTCTGCAAGGTGAGCATCAACTGCGTGTTGTTGCCGATGAACTGGCCGACTTCATCGACCAGAAAGACGATCCGGTGCCCGGCCGGCTTGCTGGCGAGATAGTCACGAATCAGCCTGGCGAGCCCTTCGATATTGATCCGGTAGGTCTCGCGAGCATTGTCGAACCAGGCGGTGGCGGAGTCCGCGCTTTGCTTGAGCGCCTTGGCCAGGGCATACACCACGTCGTCACGCAGGAAATCGACGGCGTCGCGCTCAGAGTCCCAGGTGGAGCCGTTCTTTTCGGCGAAGGCAGCTTTGAAGGTCTCGTAGGCGTCCTTGCTGACGAGGTGTCGCTCCATTTCGGCGACGTGCGGCGCGTCGCCGCTGTAGCCGAGCTTTTCGTTGAAGACGCGCAGAAAAACCTGCAGGATGACATCGCGTTCATCCTTGCTGTCGGCCTTGGCGTCGATGTTGAACAGGATCACGTTGGAGCTGCCTTGCACCGCACGCTGAACATCGGCGAGCAGCATCGCGTCCTTGATCTTGTGCTCGTCGAAGAACTGCGCCGCTCGCCTGGTGGTGCCGTCCTTCGGGTTGACTGCTTCGATGTTCTCCAGCAGGTAGGAGAGGATCTTGATGAAGTGCGACTTGCCGGAGCCAAAGGAGCCCGAGACCCAGACGGCCATGCGCGCCGAGAGAACGGGGTCTTTCGGGTTGTCGGCGGCAGCGAGGAAGGCGTCGAAAAAGCGGCGGAAATACTCCGTTAGTTGCTTTGTAACGACGTACTCGTCGAGTTCCTGCCAGATGCTCTCGGCGTCGCGCTGGTCGGCCTTGATGACGCCATTGATCGGGCGGTCGATCGGCTTGGTGAAGAGACCCCTGATTTTCATTGTTGGTTGTTCCGGAAAGGGAGTTTCAGGACACGAGACGGAAGGCGCGGTAGTAGTGGTCGTCTTTCAACCGGCTGAAGAGACGCAAGGAATAGCCATCGTACTTTCCGGGATAGAACATCACCAGCGGCTTGTCTTTCATGTGGGCATGCAGTGCCGAGAGCAGCGTGTGGGTACGGAGCATCGGATAAACGGCGCCGACGTTCCAGAGAATGAGCAGATCCAGTTTAGCGATGTCGTGCTGGGCCACCAGCCGTTGGGCGAGCTTGTCCTCCTTGAGGACACGGCGTAGCGATTCGAGTGTCTTGACGTCACCTTGCGTGCGCTGCATCTCGATCGCCTTGTCGAGCAGCTTGCGCTCGTTCAGCAGGCCGATCACGAGGTCGAAGAGATTGACCGCTGCGACCCGGATCGTCGGCTGATGCCTGGCCAGTGTCGGCAAAACGACCTCCCGGAGGAAAGTCCGCACGGCCATCTCGTCCTCGGGCGAGTAGTCGAAGATCCAGAATCCGATCTCCCCGCCGGAACCTCGATTGGCCAACACGTCAGGCGAAGTCAGTTTGGGCAGTAGCTGGTTGAGCCGTTCGTTGAGGTCGTGACTCATCCGGTCATGTCCATGGTGGCAAGCACCTCGGTCTCTCCGCGGCGCTTGAGGTAGCTGACGGCGTCGGGGTGCAGGTGAGGCGGGGTCAGCCGCAATGTCTTGGTGGAATCGACATAGCGGCCTTCGGCGAGAACGCGCAGGATGACCTGTAACACCTTCGCCTTGGTGGAAGCCCTGAGATTCGCAAGCTCGGGATCGCGCTGTACGCATTCCGCCATGAAGGCGTCCCAGTCTTTGGCGGGAGAAAGGTTCTGCTCGAGCCGGCGAAGCTTTCCGGCGTACACGTCAAGCAGGAAGTCGGCGAAGATGCGGCTGTGCTTGATGGAGGCAGCAAACAAGAGCTGCGTCGCGACCTCCTGCGAACCGGTGGCAATCAGCTTCAACCCCTCCTCCTCCAGAGTCTCCAGGCGTTTGCGGATCAACTGTGCCTGGCGATGGGCCGTTGCCGGGGTCTTCTTCTGCAGCAGGTTGTCGAGCTTGAGGGCAGCGCACCACTGCTCGCGGGAAGGACTGGTCAGGAGCAGGCCAGCAATCCTGCGGCTTTCAGGCAACATCAAGGAACCTGCCGAAATTTCCGCATTGTAGAGTCCCATTACATTCCCATTCGGCAGGTCTCTCAGCCCGGGTAATGATTTTTGCATAGCTTCACACGTCATTGTACGGGAACAGAACAGGCGGCCGTACCGCGCTGATGCGACAGCGAGGGGATACACGTTGAACGGCCACATCGAGGGAACCCATCCGTCACCGGAAAGATTCTGCCCCAGCGAGGCAGTCCGTGCATGATGACCGGCAACAGGTTCACAGGAAGAGCCTGGGTCCAAGTGAAATCGCCCGGAGATGGTGGTCCGCGCGCCGACACCATTTTTGGCCCTGGGCGCGAGCGGCCGCCCAACATCTCGCGTCGCGAAGACACTGCGGTCGCTCTCCTGACCATCCGCAACTGACAGGTGCCTCACCAGGGTGTGCCGGCTATGCTATTATCGTGACCATCACGAATAAACACGGGAGCATACGATCGCCAACGAGAAGGCAGCAGGCATAAAGCGTGGCCGTCCCCCTCAGGGCGATCAAGCGATGACTACCGCCGAGCGGAAACGCGCACAGCGGATGCGTGACAGCCAAGCTGTGAGAGACGCCATCGGCGATCAGCAGAACGCGCCATTGCGGGCGCTGCTGGCGATCCTGGGACGCGTCGGAGCCTCAGAATCCGCCCGACTTTCTGCACAGCACGCCTGGGCGGAAATCGGCAGGCGGTATGGTTTCGTGAGCGTCACGGAACAACAGAGCACTGAAAAAACACCGTCGAGGTACAGAGAATGAACGAAACGAGAAGCGCCGAAAGCCTGCGCCCCGGCTGGAAACCCGGCCAGTCGGGCAACCCGAAGGGGCGACCGAGGGGAAGCCGCAACCGCATCACCCTCGTCGCCCTGGCGGCGATGGAGGAAGGTGCCGACGCGATCGCCAGAAAGGTGGTGGAACTGGCGAAGGGAGGTGACATGAGCGCTGCACGGCTGGTGATCGAGCGGCTGGTTCCAGTGGTCAAGGAGCGCCCGATCTTCCTGGCCTTGCCAGATACGGGATCTGCCGAGGGTATCGCTGAAGCGCAGGACGCCATCCTGCAAGCAGTGGCGGCCGGAGACCTTCTGCCCGGCGAGGCCGCGACTCTGGCCGTTATCGTCGAAGCGCGACGCAAGGCTCTGGAGACGCAGGAGCTTGAGCAGCGCATCAGTGCACTGGAAGAAAAGAAGTGAGCGGACCGCTCGAACGCCGGCTGAGCAAGCTGGAAGAAATCAGGGAGCGCAATGGCGTGGGGAGCGACGTCGACATCTCGCTCAAGAAAATGGGAACGAGCCGCACCGAAATGCTGGCCGACTTCGGTAGTCTGGTCGCATTTCGTGACTGGCTGGCCGGGCGAATTGCGGCGACCGACCGTCAGGACGAGGTGCAGCAGACAACATCCTCGAACTATCGGCAGTGGCAAGGCGACGGCGCAGTATCGGCGAAATGGGATGCGATTCTTCAACGGCACGAGGCGCTACCAACCGCCGCGTGTCCTTCCTACCCAAAGGGGCAGTGCAATGAATTCGCTTGAACGTCGAATGCTCAAGCTGGAGGCGTCCCGCCCGGACACGAACCAGGTCGCCATCATCATCCGCCGCATCATCGGCAGCGATGGCGATGAGGTTGTTCGCGCCGTCAGCGGTGACCAGATCGTCGACCGCCGCTCCGACGAGGCCGAAGACGACTTCATCGAGCGGTCGAAGGCCGAAGCGATCGCCGCCACTGTCCAACGCCCCTGCCGCGTGCTTTTGCTGCCCGAGCAGGTACTGCAGTGAGCGCCCTGCAACGTCGCCTCGCAAGACTGGAAGACGTCCTGCTGCCCAAGCCCCGGCGGCGGGTCAGCATGTTCTGCGAACCGGCCGACGATGCTCCAGCCGAGGACTGGACAGCCTACGAGGCGCAGGTTGAAGAAGCGAAGGCCCGTGGGGATTTCGTGATCCTGCTGGTGCCGATGAAGCCGACCGACAGGCCGCGAACCGAGAAGGGTGTGACCTACTGCGGCAGTGAATTCGAGGCGCAGCTTGCTGCGGCGTCGATGCATCCGTCCCGTCGGGGCAACAAGAGCCTCCTGAGCGACGTGCTAGAGGATCTGCACGGCAATGTGTTCGAACCAAGGTCGCAAGCCGGGGCCTATGCGCCTGGCCATCCTGCGAGCGAACACGACGAGCAGGAGCACACGGACCCAGCGATCACCTGGGTTGACGCGAGCGCTGCTGCTGCCAATCAGGCAGCAACGTCACTCTGATCTGCTCCAGTTCGACGTGGCGATACCTGTAATCGACCGAGAAACGTTCGGCATCGACGCCAGTCTGCCCGCCGTCGTGCATCCGCATTGCTCGAAAACGGGTACACAGAGGGTACACAGGAAACAGGGACGAAAAAATCCGCCCGAGAAATATAGTAACTAACTGATTTATTGGTGCCCCCACGCGGAATCGAACCACGACCTGATGATTACAAATCAACTGCACGACCTTCATGCTACGGGGGCCCGAACTGCCTGCGTTGGCGATTATATCCGACCTGCTGGACACTGTCCCATTCTGCAACGGCCCGGCGTGTTCTGTTCGTTTGTTCGCTGCGCCGCTGTTTGCTCCGACCTGATGGGTGGAAATCTCCTTGACGCCAGTTCGGGACACAGGGAATTCCCTCCGACCAATTCTCGGGTGCCGGGTCCGGATGTCGCCTCGCCGTTCTTTCGCAGCGGTCGACCCACTGCTAGAATGCGCCAACCGCCCTCTCGGTGAGACTTCATGCCAAGCCTGTCCAACCCTTCGGAGATTGCTCGCGAAGCCTTGCGTCTGCTGGCGATCCGCCGATTGCCGCCGTCCCCCGACAACTACCGGGCGCTCTACGACGAGATTGCAGGTGCCGCTGGTGATCAGGTGGAACCTGTTCCGCAGCGCGAGTTCAAGTCTCTTCTCGCTTCGCTGACGAAAGAAACGCCTGCGCAGCAGCGCCTGACGAGAAGCCTCGAGCAGGCGCTCAGCGGCAGCAACTGGCAGGAAATCGGTAGCCGGCTGTCGGAGCTGGTCAGGCAACTCGGCAAGGAACAGGAGTTGCCATGGAACGAACTACTGGCCGACTTCCTGCGCGAATGGGAAAACAAGCACGTCGGGCTGACCGTCGGTCGCAAACGTGAAGCGCTTGAACGCGTACTGGCCAGTCATTCCGGCAACGCGGTGCTGCTCTTCGGGCGACTGCAGGGCCTGGTCAAATCCTGGTCGCTGAATTCACCCGGTGGCGACGAAATCCAGCTTACCGACGCCGGAGCAGTCAGCCCGGATGAGGCCGGGTTGGTCCCTGACGGCCTGGCTGGAAGTGGGTCCGGTCCGTCGAGCGATCTGTTGGGCCAATTGCGCGAGATTTTTGCCTACAGCCTTGAAGCGACGGTCGTCTCGCAGCTCGCCAACGAACCGGAGCTGGGCGCCGATGCGCGCGCTCTGGTGCATAAAGTGCGCACGGCCAACTCGCGCGGCGCGTTCGAAAGCCTGCTGGCTGGTCTGAAGCGTTTCGCGTTTCGTCTCGAGGTTCTCGCCGAAGACCGCGCCGAACTGCGCGCTGGCTTGCTCCACCTGCTGCAACTGCTGATCGAGAATGTTGGCGAACTGGTGATCGAAGACCGCTGGCTGAATGGCCAGATCGCCATCGTGCGCGATATCGTTGCTGGTCCTTTGAGCATTCGGTCGATTGGCGACGCCGAAAGCCGGCTGAAGGAAGTGATCTTCAAGCAGAGCCAACTGAAGCACAGCCTCAACGAAGCAAGGGAAAGCCTCAAGCAGATGCTTGCCGGCTTCGTCGACCACCTCGCCGAGTTTGCCGATTCGACCTCGGACTACCATGACAAGATCGAAGTGTGTGCCGCAAGAATCAGCCTGGCAGAGGATATCACTCAGCTCGAGAGCGTGCTTGCCGAGGTGATCCGCGAGACCAAAATCATCCAGCTCAACGCGCAGCGCTCGCGTGATGATCTGCGTGCCGCCAGAGAACGGGTCGGCGACGCAGAGCAGCGCATCGCCGAGTTGCAGATGGAGCTCGACAAGGCGAGCTCCATGGTCCGTCATGACCAGCTCACCGGTGCGCTCAATCGCCGCGGGCTCGATGAAGCATTCGACAAGGAAGTCGGGCGGGCGCAGCGGCGTCAGTCTGCTCTTTGCGTGGCTCTGCTGGACATCGACAACTTCAAGAAGCTCAACGATTCGCTTGGCCATGACGCGGGCGACGCCGCCCTGATTCATCTGGCCGCCGTCATCCGCGAAACGCTGCGTCCGCAGGATACCATTGCGCGCTTCGGCGGCGAGGAGTTCATCATCGTCCTGCCGGAAACCCCGGTCGAAGACGCACAAAGAGCGGTCATCCGCCTGCAGCGCGAGCTGACTCGACGCATCTTCCTGCACAACAACAACCGACAGCTGATCACCTTCAGCGCCGGCGTCACCGAATATCGAGCCGGCGATACCCAGGCATCGGTCATCAAACGGGCCGACGAGGCGATGTATGCGGCCAAGCAGGCGGGGAAAAACCGGGTGGTGATCGGCTAAATGGGGCGTTCACGGGCACGGCCCCGTCGGACCGTGCCACGTCAGGCGGTGGCGCCGGTCGCTCGCTTGGCCAGATGTTTGAGCACTTCTCCGGCAGCGAGCAGACCAAAGCTGGCCGTCACGCAAACCGAAGACCCGAAGCCGGTGCAGTTCAGACCAGCCAGCGCCTGCGGCGGTGCGCAAGAGGCGGTTCGCACCGGATAGCGCAACGGTTCGCTCGAAAATATCGCTGGAATCCCGAACGTCTTTCTGGCTTCGCGCGTAAACCCGTAGTCCTTGCGCAGCAGGGAACGCACTCTTGCGAGCAGCGGATCCTGGATGCTCAGTGCCAGATCTGCCAGTTGAATTCTTGCCGCATCGATCTGGCCACCAGCGCTGCCGGCAGTGATCAGCGGTATGGTGCGTCGCTTCGACCAGGCGATCATCGCCGCCTTCGTGCGTACCTGGTCGATCGCGTCGATCACGTAGTCGAAGCCGGTGGCGAACATGGTGTCGACGTTCTCGGGCGTGACGAACTCCTCGATTTCACCGATCTCGCATTCCGGGTTTATGGCGCGCACGCGGTGCGCCATGGCGCTTACCTTGGCCTTGCCGAACTCGCCGTCGAGCGCATGGATCTGACGGTTGACATTGGATTCGGCGATCATGTCGAGGTCGACCAGGGTGATCCGGCCGATCGCCGAACGGGCCAAACCTTCGACTGCCCAGGATCCGACACCACCGATGCCGACCACGGCGACATGAGCATTGCGGAAACAGCATAGGGCTTCAGCGCCGTAGAGACGCGCCACACCGGCGAAGCGACGTGCAACGTCGGGCAGCTCGAGGCTCATGTGGATTCCAGCGAGCGATGTATGATCTGGTTGAACGGACCGATCCATTCCGGGGCAAACTGCTTGTCGCAAGCATTGATTTCGGCGATGGCGCGCAGAACCGAGCGGTTCCGCCCGCGGTGATCATGTTTCAGCATCACCGATTCGAAGGCGTCAACGATTGCCAGGAGACGGGCGCCAGGGCAGATGGCGACCGTCGACAACCCTTGTGGATAGCCCTTTCCATCGGGCGTCTCATGATGCTGAGACACCATCTGTGCGGCGGCCGACCAGCCAGCCATGCGCGACAGGATCCCGGCCGCATACATGGGGTGGCTGCGCAGTGCCTGTCGGTCGGCCGCGCTCATCTCCCCGCTCTTCAGCCAGATTGCTTCCTCGAGGAACATCATGCCCACATCATGCATATAAACGGCTGCTTCAAGTTGCCGGGGGTCGACTATCGTGCCCGCTTGCTGATTGGTGTCGAGCGCCAGGCGAACGATGCGTGCGGTACGTCCCTTGAAACGGGGCGAGCGGGCTTCGAACTGGTGGGCAAGCATGCGGAAGAAGCGCAGATCAGCGTTCGCCCGCGCGTCTGGGTCGGCATCGTCCGAGGCGGGTTCGCCACCGGCCGGGCGAAAGCCGGTGACCGCCTCAATGACTGCGGAACTACGCGTGCCAAGTTCATTGACCTTGGTGCGAGTCAGCGATTCAAGCCCCTGCGTCAGAGGTCCAAGTTGCAGGTCCGCGAGGTTCTGCCCGCTGGCCAGTCGGGTGACGGTGACCTCCAGGCGATCGAGCAGTAGCAGGATCAGTTCCGCAATGGATGCGGTGAAAGGCAGTTCATTGCGCCGTACCCGGTCGAGCAGGGTTTCCATGGGGTGGACCATGGCGACCGCGAGATCGACCCGGCATAGCGCCGCATCCCCCTTGATGTTGTGCAGGCCTCGAAACAGGCTGCCGATCGCCTCATGATCGCCCGGGGTGAGTCGGAGCCGGCTGACATCGCGTTCGATGGCTGGCGCATAATCGCGCAGCGCTTCGGCGAAATCCAGCACGGCGTCCCTGTCGGGGACGCGCGCGGCAGGAATCGTTTGTTCGTCCATCGGGAGCCTTCCGGGGAAGCATTGCCCTAGAGTTTAACGGAAAGCCGGCCGGCTGTCGGCAGGCATGGCAGCGGCGCGTCATGTCGTATGGTGGCGAGCGATCGAAGTATGGTTTTGGCGATGAACTGGTCCGGCAGGGCACGGATGCCTCGCATGTCGCTGACCGTTTGGCGCAATGCTGGGCTACACTCCCGATTTTTCTTAGCGAGGAGTTGAGGATGCCCATTGTTACCACCCCCAGCGGTCTGCAGATCGAAGACATCATCGTTGGCAGCGGCCCGACGGCGATTTCCGGCCAGCACGTCATCGTACATTACACAGGATGGCTGGCCGACGGCAAGAAGTTCGACTCCAGCGTCGATCGCAATGAACCCTTCCGCTTTCCGCTCGACGGGCGGCATGTCATCGCCGGCTGGGAAGAGGGAGTTCCCGGCATGAGCGTCGGCGGTATCCGCAAGCTCACCATTCCGCCGGAGTTGGGTTACGGCGCGCGTGGTGCAGGCAAGATGATCCCGCCACATGCCAAACTGCTCTTCGAGATCGAGTTGCTCGATATTGCCTGAGCGATGGCCGGGCGGCCGCGCAAGACCCCGAGCGCGCAATCGGCGACCAGGCCGGCGGTCGCTCAGGGCAGTCCCGGCCGGTTGCCAGTGCCGGCCGCATCGAGCAGACAGCGGCCGGCAACAGCTCCGGCGGCGGTCGGTCCGGCGCAACGCTCGGCGAGTACGGCACCGCCGACGCGCGGCGTGGCGTCACGCCTGTCTCCCGCGTCGGCCGGGGACG
>NZ_JAEUOL010000216.1 GCF_016789985.1 Accumulibacter sp. | reverse complement strand
GATCGTCTTGCGCATCCCAGGGAGGGCCTCTTCCAGACCAAACCGTACCTCGTCCGCTAACTTATCTGTCTTTCCCATCGTCTCTCAATGTGTTGCCTCGTAATAATCAGAGATTACATTAAAAGTGATGGGTGGTAAGGTCGTCCTGTGGGTCGTCACGATGGTCGTTTGAACTTGCCAGCCGGTCCGTGGCTGTCTTCGCACGGAGACAGTCGGCGAGCGAACTGTCGCTTGATCAGGTTCTTCATGAATGGCAAAGTCTCGGCGCCAACGCCGTTCCCGGTTCGCTCTTGCGCCGGACAGCCAAAAACCTCGGCCAAGGAGTCTTGCCATGATCGGTGCTCGCCACTATCCTGCCGGCGAAATCCGATGCGATGGTCGACCGGTGGTGATCCGGGGAATCCGCCCTGCCGACAAGCAGGCAATGCTGGACGCGCTTCTTGAGCTTGGCTCGGGCTCGATCCATCGTGATGAGGCAGCTCACGGTGGCCCGGATGCGGCAAGAGCGGGATTGAACACCCGGGCGCCAGCGGGCCAGACCGTTGGTTGCCGACTGGCGACTGCATCCTTGCGGGAAAGACCGGGTAACCAGCATGATGGTAAGATATTGCACCGCACAAGCCGTGGTGGGCGAACGGTGGAGCGCCCGGGTGCCCTCCCCCACAATGCTGGATCGATGCGTGGACAGGAAGACGATGACCGAACAACAGGCTGACAAGGGTTCCATCCAGGTCATCGAGCGGATGATGTCGCTGCTCGAGGTGCTGGCCGACATGCCGGAACCGGCGAGTTTGAAGATACTCGCCCAGAGCTCCGGTCTGCACCCATCGACGGCGCATCGCATCCTGGCGGCAATGACCAGCGCGGCGCTGGTCGAGCGGCAGGACAACGGCAGCTACACGCTGGGCATCCGCCTGCTTGAACTGGGGAACATCGTCAAGTCGCGGATCAGCATCCGGCAGGTGGCCCTGCCTTACATGCAGCAACTGCACGAACAGATCGGCGAGGCGGTGAATCTCGGCATCCGCCACGAGGATGAAATCATTTACGTCGAGCGGACATCGAGCGGTCGCTCGCTGGTGCGGGTGGTCTACCTGGTGGGCGGCCGGGCGCCGCTGCATCTGACTTCGGTCGGCAAACTGTTTCTCGCGGCTGACAGCCCGGCCGATGTTCGTGCCTACGCAAGGCGTACCGGTTTGCCCGGAAAGACGCTGCATTCGCTGACCCGGCTCGACGCCCTGGAAAGGGAACTTGACAAGATCCGCCGGCACGAATTTGCCTACGACAACGAGGAAGCAGAGATTGGCCTGCGTTGTATCGCCGCACCGATTCGCAATGACGAAGATCAGTTGGTCGCCGGGCTTTCCGTGTCGGCGCCGAGCGATCGCCACAACCCGGACTGGGTGACGCCGATCAAGGTGACAGCGAACGACATTTCGCAGGCACTGGGCCATCGCAAGCGCTTGCGCAACTGATCAAGAAGGCTGAAACCAGCCCAGCCAGGAAGTATAGTCCCGCTGGTTCGCAGGAAACAGCAAGGCTTGAAGACTCCGCTGCGGCGAGGTCGTTCACTGACATGATGCGATGCTCGATCTGTTACGGCGCTTTGCCGCGATGCTTGATACACTCCTGGCCTGTCTCGACAAGCCGATCCCATGCGCCCCCTGCCATCGCTCCTGCCTTTCCTGTTTGTCTTCCTGTGGAGTACCGGCTTCATTGGCGCCAAGTTCGGGCTGCCGTACGCCGAGCCGCTGACCTTCCTGCTCACCCGCTATCTGCTGGTTCTCGCCCTGATGACGTGCCTCGTCCTGGCAACACGCGCACCGTGGCCGACCGATGGGCGCCAGATCGTGCATATCGGCGTTTCCGGTCTGCTGGTGCATGCCTTGTACCTGGGCGGGGTGTTCATAGCCATCAAACATGGTTTGCCGGCTGGCGTGACGGCTCTGGTGGTCGGCATGCAGCCGCTGGTGACGGCCTGCGGTGCCGGTTTCGTGCTCGGCGAGAAGGTATCGCCACGTCAGTGGCTGGGGCTGGTGCTCGGTTTTGCCGGCGTCGCACTGGTGGTCGCCAACAAGCTCGGCGACCTGCCGCTGGCGGGAATGCTGCTGCCGGCAGTGGCCGCGTTGCTGGGCATCACCATCGGCACTCTCTACCAGAAACGTTTCTGTCCGCACTTCGATCTGCGCAGCGGTTCGGTGATCCAGTTTCTGCCGACCGCCGTCGTCACCGCGCTGCTTGCCTGGTCTACCGAGAGCATGCAGATCGAGTGGACGCCGCAATTCGTTTTTGCGCTGCTCTGGCTGGTACTGGTGCTTTCGTTCGGCGCCATCAGTCTGCTCAATCTCCTGATCCGCCGTGGCAGCGCGGTCAATGTGGCGAGCCTGTTTTACCTGACGCCGCCGAGTACGGCGGTGATCGCCTGGCTGATCTTCGACGAAAAGCTCGGCGGGCTGGCGCTGGCCGGCATGGCGCTGGCGGTGGCCGGCGTCTATCTGGCGCGGGCGCCCGGTCGATGAGCGATTCCGGGTACGGCGTGCTGCGCATTCTGGGGGTCGATCCCGGCTTGCGCATCACCGGCTTCGGGTTCATCGAGAAAGCCGGGAACCGCCTGAGCTACCTCGCCAGCGGCTGCATCCGGACCAATGTCAGGGACTCTCTGCCGGTCCGCCTGGGGACGATCCACACCGGGCTGCGCGAACTGGTGCAGCAGCACGCGCCACACCAGGCAGCGGCGGAAATCGTCTTCGTCAACGTCAACCCGCAATCGACCCTGCTGCTTGGTCAGGCGCGCGGCGCGGCAATCACGGCACTGGTTGCGAGCGGACTCGACGTTGCCGAGTACACGGCCTTGCAGGTCAAGCAGGCGGTGGTCGGCAATGGTCATGCGGACAAGGTGCAGGTGCAGCACATGGTGCGCCGCCTGTTATCCTTGTCGGCCGACCCCAGCCCGGACGCAGCCGATGCCCTGGCCTGCGCGATCGCGCATGCGCACGGTGGACAGGGACTCGGGCGGCTGGCGAGCGGTGGCCTGCAGGTCCGCAAGGGCAGGCTGATCGTCAGGAAGGGCGCCGGTCAATGAAGGGGATTGAAGAATGATCGGCCGGCTGACCGGAACCCTGCTGGAAAAGAATCCGCCACAGGTGGTGCTCGATGTGCACGGCGTTGGCTACGAACTCGAAGTGCCGATGAGCACCTTTTACCATCTGCCCGCGAATGGCGAGCCGCTCAGCCTGTTGACCCACTTCGTGGTGCGCGAGGACGGCCATTTCCTCTACGGGTTTGCCAGCGCGGGCGAGCGCTTCGCGTTTCGCCAGTTGCTGAAGATCTCGGGGGTCGGCGCGCGCCTCGCGCTGTCGGTGCTCTCCGGATTGTCGGTGAGCGATCTGGCCGAGGTGGTGGCGCGACAGGAGGTGGGACGCCTGACCAAGGTGCCCGGGATCGGCACCAAGACAGCCGAACGGCTGCTCCTCGAACTGAAGGGAAAACTTCCCGACGCGCGACCCGACAACCTCGCGCCGGCCGACGAAGCGCACAGCGACATCCTCAATGCTCTGCTGGCGCTGGGTTACAATGACCGGGAAGCGACTGCGGCGATGAAACAGTTGCCGCCCGATGCCAGCACCTCGGATGGCATCCGCCAGGCACTGAAGCTGCTGTCAAGGGTCTGACTCGACGATGAATCCCGGTCACAAACAACTCATCCAGATCGCACTCGTCGCGCTGTTGCTGATCGGCTGCATCGCCGTACTGTTGCCTTTCACAGGTACCCTGCTTTTCGCCATCGTCATATGTGTCACCACCTTGCCGGTGCGCAACCGGCTGCTCAGGCTTTGCCGCGGACGCAGCAATCTGGCAGCGCTGCTGGTCTCGATCCTGTTGCTGCTCCTGCTGGTCGCGCCCGTCGCCCTGCTTTCGGGGTCGCTCGCCGACGGCGTCGAGGTCGCCATTCGCTACCTCAAGCCATTGATGGAAAATGGTCTGCCTGCCGAACCGCCGGCCTGGCTGGCGAAACTGCCCATCCTCGGTCGCGATGCCGCCGCCTACTGGCGCGAACTCGTGGAGAGCCGCGAGGAGATGAACAACCTGTTGCACCAGTTCGTCGACCCCACCCGCAAGCTTGCTCTGGCGGCCGCCGCGTTGCTGGCGCAGGGCCTGCTGCAGCTGGTGCTGGTGATCTTTTTCGTTTTCTTCATCTTTCGTGACGCCCACATCTATGCCGACGCCCTGCACATTGGCAGCCGTACTCTCGGCGGCGACCTCGGCGAGCGCATGCTGGCACTGGCCGAAGGCACGGTGACCGGGGTCATGGTCGGTATTGTCGGCACGGCAGCAGCCCAGGCGCTGGTGGCGATGATCGGTTTCCTGGTGACCGGTGTTCCCGGCCTCATCATCCTGACGGTAGCGACTTTCTTCTTCTCGATGGTGCCGGTGGTCGGCGCAACGCTGATCTGGCTGGGCGCCGCCGTCTGGCTTTACAACGAAGGGCAGACCGGCTGGGCCGTATTCATGGTGCTCTGGGGAATGTTCGGGATCAGCAGCGTGGACAACTTCATCAAGCCGATCCTGATTTCACGCACCGCCAGTCTGCCGCTGTTGCTGATCGTGGTTGGCGTCTTTGGTGGTGTGCTGGTCTTCGGTTTCATTGGATTGTTTCTTGGCCCCACTCTGTTGGCGCTTGGGCAGGTACTGATACGCGAGTGGCTGGCGCATGCCGAGTCGCGTGCCGCGGCGGCGGCGGAGGAAGGGGTTGTGCAGTGATCGAGAACGACCACCTCGCCGGTGTTCCGCCGGACCGCCTGATCTCTCCCGAGTCGAAGTCGCTCCAGGAGGATGTCATCGAGCGGGCGCTGCGTCCCCGGCGGTTGGCGGATTATGTCGGCCAGGCGAAGATTCGCGAGCAATTGACCGTCTTCATCGAAGCCGCCCGCAAACGCAGTGACACGCTCGATCACGTGCTCCTCTTCGGGCCGCCCGGCCTCGGCAAGACCACGCTGGCGCACATCATTGCTGCCGAGATGGGTGTCAACCTGCGCTCGACGTCCGGCCCGGTGCTCGAACGGGCAGGCGACCTGGCCGCCATTCTGACCAACCTGGAGCCACGCGACGTGCTGTTCATCGACGAGATCCACCGCTTATCGCCGGTCGTCGAGGAGATCCTGTATCCGGCACTGGAAGACTTCCAGATCGACATCATGATCGGCGAAGGTCCGGCGGCGCGCTCGGTCAAGCTCGATCTGCCTCCGTTCACGCTGGTCGGAGCGACCACCCGTGCCGGCATGCTGACCAATCCGCTGCGCGACCGTTTCGGGATCGTCGCCCGACTGGAATTCTATACCCCCGATGAACTCACCCTGATCGTTACGCGTTCGTCACAGTTGCTCAAGGTGCCTGCCGATACCGGTGGTGCGCTGGAGATCGCGCGGCGTTCACGCGGCACACCGCGCATCGCCAACCGGTTGCTCCGCCGGGTACGTGATTTTGCCGAGGTTCGGGCAAGCGGTCAGATCACCCGGGAGGTGGCCGATTCGGCCCTGCGGATGCTCGACGTCGATCACGGCGGGCTCGATGTCATGGACCGCAAGCTACTCTCGGCGGTGATCGACAAGTTTGCCGGCGGTCCGGTCGGGGTGGACAATCTCGCTGCCGCGATCGGCGAAGCGCGCGATACGATCGAGGACGTACTCGAACCCTACCTGATCCAGCAGGGCTTTCTGCAACGCACGCCGCGTGGTCGGGTGGCGACGGTGGCAGTATATCGTCACCTCGGTCTGACCGGTCATCCGGGTGAAGTCCAGGACGAACTCTGGCGTGCGCCCTGAGCGGCGCGCGGCCTGGTCACAAGAACTTACAGATCGCGCGAGGATGCTGCCTTAGAATCGGCGCCGGCCATGAAACACGAGCAGAAACCCAATGCCTTCACCTTTCCCGTACGCATCTACTACGAAGATACCGATGCCGGCGGGGTGGTTTACTACGCCAACTACCTCAAGTACCTGGAACGCTGCCGCACCGAGTGGTTGCGTGCCATCGGCCATGAGCAGGCCGATCTGCTGCGCGACCCGGGTATCGCCTTCGTCGTGCGCAGCGTCAGCATCGAATATCACAAGCCGGCCCGGCTCGACGATCAACTGGTCGTCGGCCTCGAAGTGGAAAGGATCAGCCGGGCACAGATCTTCTTCCGCCAACATGTCCGGCGGGTTGACGAAAGCTGTGCCGGCGGCTGGCAGGAGCTGGCCAGCGCTGCCATCCAGATTGTCTGTGTGAACTCGGTACAGATGAAAACGACTTCGATTCCCGCAATCCTGCGCACCAAACTGGAAGCTTTGCAATGAACGTCTCGCAAGACCTCTCCATCCTGCACCTGATCATCAACGCTAGCGCTGTCGTGCAAGTCGTCATGTTGCTGCTCGCTGGCGTTTCGTTCATGTCCTGGTATTATATTTTCCGCAAGTGGTTTACGGTCAAGGCAGCGCGGGCGCAGACCGAGCAGTTCGAGCGCGATTTCTGGAGTGGCGGCGATCTCAACAGTCTCTACCAGAGTGCGATCAACGACCGCCACAGTACCGGCAGCATGGAGCGCATCTTCGAATCGGGCTTCCGCGAATTCACCAAGTTGCGCAGCCAGAAGAATCTCGACCCGAAGGACGTGATCGACGGTTCGCGGCGGGCGATGCGCGCCACCTACCAGCGCGAGATGGACAGCATCGACTCGCACCTTGCCTTTCTCGCTTCGGTTGGTTCGGTCAGTCCCTATGTCGGACTGTTCGGCACCGTCTGGGGGATCATGCATTCCTTCCGCGGGCTCTCGAACGTTGGTCAGGCGACGCTCGCCGCGGTTGCCCCGGGCATTGCCGAAGCCCTGGTGGCAACGGCCATCGGCCTCTTTGCGGCCATTCCGGCGGTGGTTGCCTACAATCGCTTTGCCCACGAGATCGACCGCCTGTCTTCGCGTTTCGAGTCCTTCATGGAAGAGTTCTCGAACATCCTGCAACGGCAGATGAGGTAAGGCCATGCGTCCGCGTCGTCTGAAAAA
>NZ_JAEUOL010000208.1 GCF_016789985.1 Accumulibacter sp. | reverse complement strand
CGTCGTTACATGACGCTGGAAACACTTGCGGAAGTTGGCGACCATCTCAAAGTCAGCCTGTCCGCCGTGGCAGCCTGACACGCGCTCCCGCCAAACCGGAGCCAATGACCTGCCGACCTCATCGGCTCACGCTTCTTACACTACGCCCCGGGACACGATCCGCAGTGCGGAGTTGACCGTACTTTTCTCCGACGTGCGTGATTTTACCAGTATCGCCGAGCAGATGCCGGCCGCAGCCTTGGCTGAACTGATCAACGACTATCTGTCGATCATGACCGATATCATTCGGCAGTATCGCGGGACGCTGGACAAGTATATCGGCGACGCCGTCGTTGCCTTTTGGGGAGCACCGCTGGCCGACCCCCTGCACGCACGCAACGCGGTTGCCGCTGCCCTGGCGATGCAGGCTGTGCTGCCCGAACTCAATCGCCGCCTGGCCGGGCATGGCTGGCCCGCGCTGCACATCGGCATCGGGATCAATACCGGCAGCATGGTGGTCGGTGATCTCGGTTCGCGTCACCGCCGAGCCTACACTGTACTGGGTGACGCGGTGAATCTGGCATCACGCCTGCAGGGCCTGTCGGCGCAGTACGCAGCCGGGGTGATCATCGGTGAGTCCACCAGGCTGGCGATTGCCGACTGGCCCTGCCGGCTCCTGGATCGTGTGGTGGTACGTGGTCGTAGCGCGAGCGTGAGCATTTACGAGCCGCTGGACGGGTAGCACTTCAGCGGTCATTGGTCGCCAGCGCTGGGCGGGCGGCGGATGAAGCGCCTTATCGACGGCAACCACCTGATTTGTCGTGTGATGCGCCGAGAGCGCTAAAGCTGCCGTCCTTTCCTCCGTTAATACTAGGATGGACGATGGGGATGAGGAGACGATGATGACGGGAGTTGCCTGGAGAATTCGTGGTGCGCTGCTGCTGCAGTTGCTGACCGCGGCGCTGTGTGGCTGGCTGGCCCAGATCGTATTCGGCGGCGGAATGTATGCCTGGCTTGGAGTGGCGGGCGTCCTGCTGGTTGTTTCGGTAACGATCGCGTTACTGGTTGAGCGAAATCTGGTGGGCCGCCTGACGGGGCTGCGCCAGGTGATTGCACAGACCTATGGTGATGGCGACCTGACGAGGCGTGCCGCCGTCGTCGGGCGCGATGAACTGGCGATGGTTGCGGTGGATTTCAATCGACTGATGGAAAGTTTCGCAACCATTGTCGGCAAACTGCTTTTCAACGCGCTTGAAGTCGGTAGCGCCTCGCGGCAATTGATCGGAGATGCCCAGCGCGTCGCTGCAGGTTCCAATCAGCAGCGGGGCGCTGCCCTGGCAACCGCTGACGAGATGGCCAACCTGACGGAAAACATGAATCAGGTGAGTCAGAAGGCGACCGAGACGGCGGGCATCGCGGAGAAGGCGAACCGCTTGTCCACCGACGGCATGGCGATTGTCCGCAGTGCTTCGGCGGAAATGGAACAGATCGCCGCTTCGGTGACCCAGTCGGCGGAGGTGGTATGCGCGCTCGGCGAGCGGTCGAGGGCGATCAGCGGTATCGTGCAGACGATTCGCGAAATCGCCGATCAGACCAATCTGCTGGCGCTCAACGCTGCCATCGAGGCAGCGCGGGCGGGTGACCAGGGGCGTGGTTTTGCGGTGGTGGCAGATGAGGTGCGCAAGTTGGCGGAGAGGACATCGCAGGCGACTGGGGAAATCAGCCGGATGATCGCTGCCATTCAGAGCGAGACGCAGTCCGCGATCGCCAGTATCGAGGCGGGCAGTGGTCAGGCGCGCAAGGGTGCCGACCTCGCACGGCAGGCGGCTGAGGCGCTCGAGGGTATCAACAACGGGGCGCGGCAGACGATGGAGAAGGTCGAGGCGATCGCCGCCGCGGTGGGGGAGCAGACGCGCACCGGGCTGAGCATTGCCGAGCACATACGCAGCATCCGGGAGATGGCCGAAGCCAACAACGCGGTGACTGCAGAGACACTGTTGGCGGTGGATCATGTGGAATGTCTTGCCGAGAACCTCAAGGAGGTCGGGAGTGTCTTCAGACTGGGGGCGTCGGGCGAGCAGGCTGTCGCCACCCACGCGCGGATGCCGGACATTGTGACACAGGCGGCTCGTTCGGTCGCCGAGGTGTTCGACAAGGCGATTGAGTCGGGTGCGATCCGGCTGGAGGATCTGTTCGACGACCGCTACCAGCCGATTCCGAACACCCACCCGCAGAAGTTCAAGACCCGCTTCGATGATTTCACGGATCAGGCCGTGGGCCCGCTGCAGGAGCAGTTGCTGGCCCAACATCGGTGGCTGGTGTATGCGATCTGTATCGACCGCAACAGCTACGTTCCCACGCACAACCGGGTCTTCGCGCAAGCCTTGACCGGTGACGAGAAGCTCGACTTCGTCAGGAACCGGACGAAACGAATCTTCGATGATCCGGTCGGCAAGCGCTGCGGATCGCACGAACACGCGTTTCTCTTGCAGACCTACCGGCGCGACACCGGTGAGCTGATGCACGATATTTCGGCGCCAATCTATGTTAAGGGGCGTCATTGGGGGGGGTTCCGGGTTGGTTACAGGACCGAGGTTTGATCCGGCCGCGGCTTGGTCGGCTCGCCAGGGAGGCGTGGTGTGGGCTTGCTGATTGGATTAAGATGTCGGCGGCAGGACGAGGGCCGGTCTTTGTACGAGGAAGAGTGAAATGTCGGAGCTACTGAAGAACATCGATGCCCGGACCAAGCTGGCTGGCACCAACAAGCTGGAGATCCTTCTGTTTTCGCTCGGGACCGACTCCCGCACAGGCCGGCGTGAAACTTTTGGCATCAATGTCTTCAAGGTGCGGGAGGTGATGCGTACCCCACCGATCACTTCGGCGCCCGAAATGCCGCCATCGGTCGAAGGCATGGTCAGCCTGCGCGGAGCGCTGGTGCCGGTCGTCGATCTGGCGCGCTATGCCGGGGTGGATACGCAGACACTACGTTCGATCATGATCATCACGGAGTACGCTGGTCATACGCAGGGTTTTCTGGTCGAGGGCGTGGATACCATCCTGCGCCTTGACTGGAGTCAGATGAGAGTGCCGCCTGCCATGCTGCTGGCCGAGATGGGGGGGCTGGTGACTGCCGTAACCGAATTGCCTGACGGTCGCCTGGTGATGATGATGGATGTCGAGAAGATCCTGTCGGAGACGACGAACTACGATGACGAAATCGTCTACCGGAACATCAAGCCGCTCGAGAATCCGGGATTGACGGTCTTTTTTGCCGACGACTCGGCGGTGGCACGCAGGCAGATCCAGCGGACGCTGGAGGCGATGGGTGTGAAGTACGTCGCGGCGATCAACGGTCTCGAAGCCTGGGTGGAACTGGAGAAAATGGCGACTTATGCGGTCGCCTCCGGGCAGCGGGTCATCGATCTGATCAGTCTCGTATTGACCGATATCGAGATGCCGGAAATGGATGGCTACATTCTGACCAAGAAGATCAAGTCAGACCCACGCTTTGCCGGTGTGCCGGTAATCATGCATTCCTCGCTGTCCGGCATGTCCAACCAGCAGCTTGGCAAGTCGGTGGGGGTTGATGAGTATGTGCCCAAGTTTGAGCCGCAGCGCCTGTCCGAAACGCTGACGCGAAGGCTGCAGGGCGGTGTTCTTGCCGTTGTGCAGTCGGGTTGACCCGACTATCTCTCTGGAGCGATACGATGGACCTGGCAGAAAGGAAGAACCTCCTCGAGGGTGTCGATGCGCGAACCCGGCTTGCCGGGTCCAACAAGATGGAGATTCTGCTGTTCTCCCTGGGGACGCGCGAGACTTTCGGGATCAATGTGTTCAAGGTGCGCGAGGTCGGGCGGACGCCACCCATCACCAAGACGCCGAACATGCCACGCGGGGTCGAAGGACTGATCTCCCTGCGCGGCAATGTCATCCCGGTGCTATCGCTGATTTCCTTCCTGGAGCACAAGGAGCAGCACGGCGAGTATGGGAAGACCATGATGGTGGCGGAATACTCCAAGCGGACGCTAGGTTTTTTGGTGCACGAGGTTGACCGGATCATCCGGGTCGACTGGGAGAAGGTGAAGGCGCCGGAAAGTGTGCTGTCCACCAATCAGGGTCTGATCACGGCGGTTACCGAACTCGAAGACGGCAAGCTGGTGTCCATTCTCGACGTCG